>MNXM01000342.1 GCA_001872605.1 Armatimonadetes bacterium CG2_30_59_28
GGCGGAGGATAGAGCTCTGCGCGAACTCTGCGAGTTCGAGGCGAGCAACCCGAGCGCCGCCCCAGGGGACCGAGGTGGAGGGATCCCTTCCAAGGGGTCCCTCTCTTCCATCCACCTCGGCCACCAATGCGATAAACGCAACCCTGATTTTACCCACACATTTTGGTGAAGAGCCAGTTTTTGCGTTTGCAAAAACTCGTGGCAAGGACGGAAAGTCCTGGACGGAGTGAAGGGGAAGGGGGAGGGGGGAAGTGCCGAGGGTCGCGTGGGTCCCCTGTAGGTTCCCGGTGGGTGTGAGTGGTCGATAGGAACAGCGCCGATATGCACGCAAGAAGATTAGAGGATCGGGCAGGTGTTTTCTTGAAGCCAGCCTGCGAAATCCTTTAGTGTCATGGATTCACACGCTATGTCCAAAGCCAGACCCACGACGTCTTTGCTGGTAACTTCATCTTTCAGGACATACCTATTCTGCTCCATGAACAGGAAGGCTGATTCCATTCCAGTCCTCTTGTTGCCGTCGCTGAACACATGTCCTTGAATGATATGAAATGAATAGGCAGCCGCTTTCTCCCAGACCGAGGGGTATAGCTGCTGCCCAAACATTTCTGCCATCACTGCCTCCTGAACATAGTCCAGAGACGCTGCGTTTGCCAAGTTCTCATTGGCGGCTGTGTATAAGCCTCCGAAGTCGCGGATCATGACGCGGTTAACGCCGACTATTTCCGCTCTTGTGAGGTATTTCATCGGTCAGCGAGTTCTCTCCACGCGTCGGCAAAACGGTGCTTGTGCCGTGCCAATATGGAGGACGTGTCCGAATCAACCCTTTCGTCTATTGCAGGAGCGTTGGCGATCTCAGTGCCAAAGCTGATGCTATTCATATTTGCGCTGAGCTCAACCGGCTTGACAAAGACTTGGAGCTCAACCCAACTGAAAGGCGTGGCGTCCGTTCCCCGATGTGTCATTGTTCTAATAGCCTGGTCCATGGTATTCACCTCTGAAGTGCATCAGCAGTATTAACCTTTTCCAGAACTTTGACAAGTTCCTTACAGCGTATCCAGGTGAATGGCTTCAGCGACGTAATAAGAGCGATGTCTACTTCACCACCTACGGTGGGAATGAGCCTGGTGAACCTCTGGGAATCCGCTGTCGTGTCTATCAGGAATGTGGCATAGTCAATTGCATCCTGCAACGAGAAGGCACCATAGTTCACGGCTCGTTGCGGGAATTCCTTTTCGATAGTCCAGAGCTTGTTGACGACGAGCAGGTCTCCCCCGACTGTGCAGCCCAACCCGGTCTGGGGCTCGATTTTCGGCTCCTTACCGATCTGCACTTGCATCGTCTTGGCTTCATCATCGTTGTATCCTACTACCTGGAGTCCCAAAGGATAGAAGTCATCGGGCGCACCATCGAGATCGGGCATTTGCTCCCGGAGTTGCGACTGAAAATAATCACGGACACTCTCCGCTGCGTCGCTCACTCTATCGACCTTGCTTCCATCTTCGCGGAGCTTCTTCTCCAACAGCTTCACATGATAGTAGATGGTTCTTGCGTTGATGATGCCCATCCCGTAAGAACCAATGCCGAATCTCTCATGGAATGAAAAGAGCTTCTGGGCATAGGAAAACGTAGACGCCGGCGTGTTGACGGGCGGCATTTGCACGTCTCTCAGCTCAATATCCTTCCTGCATTCCGGACAAGTAGCAGGGATATTCGTCTTGCCGAAGAACTGCATTTGTGTGGTTGCCAGACTATCTGCGGCGATCACAATTCCATCCGGAATTCTGAGGGAAACCACCAAACTCATCGCGCATCATCCGCCCTGTAACCTGAATCTATCGGACTATTGGGTTGATGGTAGTATATCAATCTCGTCCCCGAACGGCAACAGGTGACCCGACGGTAGGGGGGATGGCATGTGCGGAGAGACTTGACGAGGTCTTCCCACAGTGGTACATTTGCGGGGTCAACCGGTGACGTACCGGAGAGAGTCGTTTGCTTTCCGGTGGTTGACTCTGAGCCGTTCATTTCCTGATGAGAGGGAGGCTGCCAAGCCAAACCATGGGTCGGACCCGGCAAGCGTATCCCGTTCGTGGGTTGTGATTTGGGTGGTTCCGTTGCTGGTTATCGCTTTCCCTTCAGTTGGAGCACTTCATTGGATGGACTGACCATCTACAATTCCTGGCTGGCGGATGCCAGGGGACGGGAACCGATCCATGCCTGGGGGATTGACCTGGGGACCACCAACTCGACAGTGGCCGAGGTGGTGTGGTCGCCGGAGGATGGTTTCCAGAAGCTCCCGACCTGTCGATGTCTGGAACTGGACCAGCCGACACGGGAGGGGGTGTACACGGGCGTGGTAGTTCCTTCCGTGCTGGCGATTCGCCCGGCAGGCGGACACTGGGTGGGTGAGGGGGCGAAGCGGCTTCGCACTCGACCACAGGAAGAGTCGCTGGTTGTTGAGCGGACGCTGTTCTTCGGGACCAAGAACGACATCGGTCTGCTGAAGACATACTACCGGGCACCGGAACCGTACAACCACGCGTCGAAGATTGCCGGACATATTTTGAGATTTCTGAAGGAGGGAGCGGAGCAGACGCGAGGTGTATCGGCTGACTTCATTGCCGTGTCGGTGCCGGCGTCGTTCCAACTGAATCAACGGGCCGACACGCTGGAGGCGGCTCGTCTTGCTGGTATTGCGGTTCAGGACCATGAACTGATTGACGAACCCATCGCAGCTCTGATCGATTACCTATTCAGCAACCCGCAGGAGGGAGTTGTGGCTCCCGGGAGCCCTGTACGCGCTCTGGTTTTCGATTTCGGGGGGGGGACGTGTGATGTGGCGATTCTTGAGGTTGGGACCGATCCGGCAACCCGGCAACTGAGAATCTCGTCGCGGGCGGTGTCGCGGTATCACCGTCTTGGTGGAGGAGACCCGGATGTAGCGATTGTGCATGAGCATCTGATCCCGGCACTGTTTGCGGAGAACAACCTGCAGCCGACCGATCTGGGGTGGACTGAGAAGAAGAAGGGTTTGGAGCCTCAGCTTCTGGGAACGGCGGAGGCTCTGAAGATTGCCATCTGCACAGAGATTGACCGGCTGCAGAAGTTCGGGCGATATGCGTCAGCGGACAAGAGCACCATCGTCGCGAGGCAGCCTTCTCTGACGTGCAGGCTGGGGAACCGTGAATTCCACCTGGAGCGTCCTTCCCTTTCTGCCGAGGATTGGGAGAAGATACTGGTTCCGTTCCTTGATAGGGACCACTTGTATTTGCGTGAGACGGAGTACCGAATGACTCAATCGGTTTTCGCCCCGATCACGGACGCCCTGGACCGGGTGGGCATGAGTGCGCAAGACGTGGACTTCTGCCTGCTGGTTGGTGGCAGCACGTTAATCCCGGAGGTCCGGGACGCCGTTGGAGCGTTTTTTGCCAACGGCAAGGTTTGCTCGTTTGAGGACGACAGGGCCACGCAGACGGCGGTGGCCCGCGGGGCTGCCTGGCACGCCTTTCACCTGGAGGTGACGGGCAAGCCCCTGGTGCAACCGGTGGTGCACGATGCCATTGCGCTGCTGACGGGGGATGGGGACAAGACTGTTCTGATCCCTGCTGGAAGCGAGGTTCCCTTTCCCGCAGACGGGTCCTTTGCGCGGCTGGAATCGCTTGTGGTGCCCAAGACCCTTGCTTCCGAATTGCGGATGGAGGTGGTTGCCGCTTCGTCGGGGCAGCGGCTGTTTCAGGAGACATGGAGACTGAACCGTTTCGCGAATGCAGGAGACTCCATCACCGTTGAGTTTCGGCTGGGTTCCACGCAGAAGTTTGAATGCCGCGCGTACCTCGCTGACCATCCCGATTCCGAATTCAGCCACTCGGTTGAGAACCCTCTGGTCAATGTTGTGAATCCCGGGCAGGTGCGGTTGCGGATTGAGGAGACGGAGGAAGGATTGCGGCAGAAGGGCGGAGGAGGCGCTGAAGAACGCGATGACTACGTACAGTTGGCCAAGTGGTACTCGGAACTTGGACAGACCGAGAAAGCCATCGACATCCTGAAGACGGCGCTACGGTTGGTCAACCGCGCTGATGGAGAGATACTGCACCTCCAGGGGGGCTATTACGGTGACCTCCGTGACTTTGAGCGTCAGGAGAAAGCATACCGTGCGGCGGACGAATGTTACCGAAGTTGGGGTGGTCCCATGTTCAACCTTGCGCTGAGTTATCGCAATCGCGATCTCCACAAGGAAGCACTTGGGGCGATTGACAGTGCGTTGGCGAAGGAGCCGGGAGAAGCGCCGTATCTGACACTGCGCGGATTGTGTCTGCGATCTATGGAGCGCATGGAAGAAGCACACGTGGAGTTCGGGAAGGCGGCGGATGCGTTTGGGGCTCCCAGGGACCTCAACGACTGGGAGCTCGGTTGGCTGACAATCTGCGCGGGTGCCCTTGGCGATGAAGCGTTGGGCAAGGCAGCGCGGCTGGAGCGGGAACGCCGAGCGACCGGGTCTCAAGAGGAGACAGACAACGGCGGGTTGCGGCCAGCAGTTGCGGAGCCACAGTCCATTGCGAGGAGGGAACCATGAGCACATTCCTTCTGCCACGAACAGACTTGACGCCGGACCAACTGATAGCGGTGGAGCTTCCATGGGATGAACATCGGGTTGTGTTCGGTCCTGCGGGATCAGGGAAGACGCAAGTATTGATTCACCGGGCAGACCATCTGCGGATGAAGTACAAGGTCCCCTCAGAAAGGTTCCGCATTTTCGTCTTCACCAACGTGTTGAAGGACTTCATCCGATCGTCCCTCGAGATGGTTGATCTGCCGGAAGATGGCGTGATGACATTCTCCAAGTGGTGTTGTGACAATTACCGCAAGTTCGTTGGCGACCGTCTGCCTTGGGATGCCGCAGGTCACCGCCCCGATTTTGCTGCGATTGAGGACGGGGTCCTTCGAACCGTCCAAAGGAGACACGATCTGGCGGGGTCGCTGGACTTCGTGATGGTGGATGAGGGGCAAGACCTCTCCCCGAAGGCGTTTGAGATTCTGAGCCGGGTTTCCAGGCACGTCACGGTTTTCACCGATCACCGGCAACGAATTTTTGAGGGAGGCGCCGGCGAGAAGCAAATTCTTCGGAGCTTGGGCCTTGACCGCCGGAATGCGACATTGCTGGAGGCTTTGCGGAACTCTCCGTATGTTGCACAACTGGGGTCCTACTTCATCGCAGACCCTGAGTCTCGTCAGAACTACCTAAATCAGGTGAGGACAGCTCAAACGGACCGAGAGCGTCCTCTTTGCTTCATCGCCTACGATCACAACCAAGAGATGGATCGACTTGCGGAGATGATTCGCCGCCGGCAGATGATGAATGAGCGAGTCGGGATCATCGTGCCACAGAACGACCAGCTCTTTGGTTTTGCCGCGGGTCTTGCGCAGCGCAAGATCGTGGTAAGGACAGCGGCCGCCCCCCAAGATGGGAGTGGCGGAGCGGATCCCCCCGTGAGATTTGATGACCTGTGTCCTATCATTGCGACCTACCACAGCGCCAAGGGGCTGACGTTTGACTCGGTGATGCTTCCGAGACTGAACGAGCACGCGCTCTTCTTCGTGCAAGGTGAGCTTCGCCAGCGCCTCCTATTCGTAGGGATTGCGCGGGCGACGAAATGGGTGTATCTGAGCGCGACTCAACCCCAGAGCAGCGTTGTTGAGCTCCCTCTCCTGCGGAACGCCGAGAGGAACCAGCATCTGGAGATTCAGCATGGACGCAGGGAGTACCCCGGGCAGATAAACCTCTTCGAGAATGCACCCCAGCCACCCAAGGATGAAGAGGATATCTCGGTGCTGTAGATGCAGTGGTGAAGGCTGAGCGCTTGTCTACTGACCCATTGCAGGGTCACTTCCTGCCGACGATGAGTTGCCGCAGTTCCCCGGATCGTGTTGTGACCTGCGGATTTTTGCGGTGGGGTCGCTTGGGTGGAGGCAGTGTGCAGGGGGTGTCGAACTGGTCACTCCAGTTGCGGTTGGCGAGGCGTTCGGGGTCGCCGTGTGAGGCGTAGTGGCGGAAGACGCGGCAGGTGGGGCAGTAGTGACCTCGCTGGAGTCCCGCGCCACACGTGTGGCAGTGCTGGCAACCCCTCGGGCGCAAGGTCCGCAATAGGTCTTCCTCGCCGGTGAACAATAGCACCTTCCCGCGCTGGTTGCTCTCCCGCGCGACGGCGTGGGGTGTCAACACACCCTCCCGAATCCTTTTCCTGAGCGTTCCCCAGGAGATGCGGTAGTTCTCGATGATGTCCGCGGGTGTGAGGTAGGTCTTCATCGCTTTACCACCAAACGAAGAATGTGTGAAGTGGCGTTGGCAGTCCACGCTTCCGTGATCTCTGTGTTGTGTGTGTATCCATCTGTCGGTCATTCCCTCGGTTGCGGCTTGTCGTCCGAAGCCGTAATATGGTGTCGCCGTGCATGGATAGACACCGTGTGTGTCTGGATACGTCTCAGGGAGCCGGGAGACCGATGGAATACGCGTGATTTTGCCCTGGTGTCAATGGCTTGGGCGACGTTAGGCTGCCAGCCGCAACTCGAAACGGTTCTTTAGTGGGAGCAGGTAGATGCGCCTTTCTCCCAACTCCCCGACTCCCCGTGGGGGTACCAGGTAAAATGTTGAAAACGCCTATTGACTTAGCTCACCCGTAAAAGGGAATTCATGGCCGTGCCTGCTGTGTGAGTTAGGTCAATAGGCGTTTTGGTCTGATTTACGTGATTGATGAGCCCGTACCAACAGAGATATGCGGGACACCACGGAATTCCGCAGGTCGGGTGATTGATGGTGATAAGAGCCAATATTAAAGATCAAAGAGGTGACCCCAAGTCCGGGGAAAGAAATCCAGTGGAAGTCTGCCATCGGAATGCGCGCATGTCCAACGGCCATCTGGAAGCGCAGGTGGCATTGCCTAACTCCGAAGTGCCTCTTCCGCTTCTTTCGTCCACATCCCATCGTTCAGCTTTGCGGCGATTTGGGGGTGTGACTCGGCGAGGGCGGTGAGCTCAATCAGCCCCATTTCCTGCAACCAGGGGTACACGATGACCTTGCCCTCGTAGCGCTGCTCATTCACACCTTCCAGCCCTTCGATGGCGCCGCGCATCCCTGTAATGGCTGCGACGGAAGCGTTGGTTTCCAACTCGCCACGATCTACTTTGGTCAGCACGGCGTAGAGATCCTCCACGGTAGAGCCGCTGGTGCCGAACATGTAGAGTTCGTTCTCGATGTAGTGGTCGAGGTCGATGGATGCGTTCGTCCCCGATTTGATGCCGGCGAACAGATTGAGGATGCCGCCTTTGCGCAGTTGCGGCACGGCAGCCGATGCCAGCGCGGGAACGGGAGCGAGAAGCGCCACATAATCGACCTGCTGCCCAATCGGGCCGTCCGACTTGGGGTTGTTCAACTCAAACTCAATGCACTTGTCCTGCATCACCGATCCCGCCCTGCGGGCCAGCGCAGTGAGCCGTTCGTCGCTCAAGTCTGATGCAATGATCTTCGAGGGACCTGCCTCCATCGAGAGGGCCCGCACAACGTGCATGGTTCCCATCGGGCCGCCCGCGCCAACCACCAGCAACACATCTCCAGGCCGAAGTTCACCCGTGGAGGGAATGTGGTGATAGGACGACGAAGGGTCTCCGGATGTGGTGCCCACGATCCGCGTGTGGGCGTAGTGGACTCGTCCGACGTCGAGGTCCACGGACTCCCCAATCTTCCTGCCGTTGGTCACGATGTTCAGGACTCCGCCTTCCCCAAGTTTAGTGTCGAGTATCTCGATACTGTTTCGGAGGCATCCGAAGTAGATGATATCATCGAAATACGCATCTGCCAGGCCATCGAGGCTTGGGACCGCCCTGAGATTGATGGCTAGGTGTCTGGCGGCCTTCGAGATGGCGGCCCGTAACTCGTCCCCAAAACCGACGATCGTCAGCTCTCCCGGTCGGTTGTCCTCGGTCAGCAGGACGGAGATATTGATAGGGTCCGGTGGCACGCCTGATGCGTCCTCCGCAACGAGCATCCTTCCTCCCTGCTTGATGCCGGTGCGCTCCTGCGAGCAGTACGAGTCCTCCACGCACGCCCACGGCTCAATGAGGGCGATGGATGACGCGCCGGGGTCATCGGACACCGGCACAAGAAAGGACTCGCCATCGGGGCCGATGTTGACGCGTTCGTCCAGCAGAACGTATTCCTGCAACGCGCCTTCGAAGTTGTACCCAAAGGCTGCATTGTTGTCGGCGGTAGGAAGATGCCGATAGTCTGCCTGCACGAGGTAGCGGTCGCCTACCTTGAAGTGGGTCACCTGGTCGCCGACAGCCACAATGCGCGCACAAACCTCGTGGCCGGGCACGGTGGGTTGTTCATTGGGAACGTAGCTGGGAATCTCTGCAAGTACCGCGGGATCGATACCCCCCACGATTGGTCCCTTGCGCGGGTGGCTCTCGAAGGCGTGCAGCAGTTTCATGTCGGAAAAGCAAAGCCCCACTGCCTCCACCTTTGCCAGAACCTGACGGGGGCCCGGCGGGTGAACCTCCTTCGAGGTATTCAGTTGCAGCTTGTCCGCGCCCACAAGTTGGACGGCGTATTGAGTTCCAGAAAATGGGCATGTCTTGGACATCTTTAGTCCTCCAGATGGTTAGTGGAACTATTCTGATGAGTGATTATCGCATCACTTGTCCGCCGGTAACGGGTATCGCTTGACCGGTTTCGTATCGCTGCTCGACGACGTACAGTATGGCGCGGACCACGTCCTCGACGCGGCAGCCGCGTCGCATGGGCACTTTGGATTCATAAGACTTCTTCACATCCTCGATGGATTGAGCGCCGGGGACCTTGCCGGCGCGCAGGTACTGAACAAACAGACCTCGATCCGAATCTGACCAGAGCGGCCCGTCAAAGAAGTTGCCGGGGCAGATGGAGTTAACCTTGATACCGTCTCCCACCAGCTCCAGGGCGAAGCTTTGAGTCAGCCCGATGGAGCCGAACTTACTTCCTGCGTACGCGGCATTCTTATTGCTCCCCCGTAACCCCGACTTGGAGTTGATCTGGATGATGTCGGCCGAGTAGTCAGCGTCCGCTTCATGCTGCGTGGCCATCACGGGACAGACGTGTTTCACGCACAGGAAGTATCCGGTGTAGTTGACACGGGTGACGAACTCGAAGTCCTTGAGTGGGAACGTCTTCACACTGTCCGCCTTCAGCACGCCGGCGTTGCTAATGAGAATATCGATGCCCCCGTATTCTCTCACGACAGCGTTTACCATCTCACTCACCGATGGCTCATCCGTAACATCCACCTTGACGAACAGGGCGCTGCCCTTCCCGTATTGTTGCGTAATCTCCTGGGCCACCTCGGCGGCCTTCGCTTCATTCAGATCGGCGATGACAACCGTGGCGCCCTCCTGCGCTAACCCGCGAGCGATGCCTTCGCCGAAGCCTTGCGCCGCGCCGGTGACAACGGCAGTTTTCCCATCCAGCCTGCCTCGTCTTCCAGCAGCCGCAGCGGTGGCAACCTTACGGCGATAGCGCTCCACTTCCCAGCCGTCGACGAACCTCCATTCACGAGAGGTCAATGCATGGGGGCCGCCGAAGGCAGTCGAAAAACGCGCGACCTTCATCACGTCTACATAAGCTGCTGACGCGGTAGCCGCCATTGGCTTGGTGTCTCCAACGCTAAAGAGTCCCAGCCCTTCTACAAGGATCACTCGTGGAAGTCCTCCGAGCCGCTCCTGGTAATGCGCGATGGCGTCACGGAGGGCATCGACGACCGACCCCTTGCTCAGTCTACTGTGGCCGACCCACAGAGGAAACGACCTGCAATAGACAATCTGATCCGGTGTGAACGGACCAGCCTTGACGATCTTTCGTCCAAGCTCGGAGGAGACAAATTCACAAACGACCGCGGCATCACTGAAGGTGATGACTGGCGCGCGTCCATTGGTCGTGAGCATTCCACGCAGGGCGGGGGCAACCTGATTCGCCCGTTCCGCAAGACGCCCGCTCTCTGCGAGTTGGACGGTGGGAAGTCCAAAGGGGTTCTCGGGAAGTCGTTCCGCGACGTACTTCGACAAACGACCAACGATTTGTGTGATCAAGCGCCCGATCTCTCTCGGCTGATCGGCGCCGACAACAACACCATGATTCTCGAGGAAGAGTACCTTTGGGCATTTGCCCTGATGACCGGCCAGGTAGTTCTCGATCGCCGCAACGGCGTTCATTGCGAGCGCATATCCCGGATTGCAGTAGTCGATCCAGAGGGCGTCATCGCCAAACAGCTCGCGGGCGACCCGCCTCCCATTCTCGCCGCAGGTCATGCCGTTCACAATGGTCGCGTGAACGTGAACGACATAAGAGTACTCCATCAACTCATGCAAGGCAGCCTCAACGGAGGGGCGCGTTCCCTTTTCGGGCGCGACCCGCGCTGCAAGGAGATCGGACTTGACCTGCGCCTCGCGTTCTATGAGGTCCTTACTGTAATCTGTTGTGAGAGTGGCACGAACCTTGCGGCGGTCCAATTCCACAAAACCGTCGCGAGTGATTCCGGCGAGTGGAATGCCGCTGGCTTTGATGAGTAGACGGTCGCCTACTTTGACCGATGTGTTCCCGCCTCCGGCGATCACAAAGTCGGCATCGCGACCATAGAGGTCCGACAATTCAACCAGCTGGTCCGATTTGTCACCCAATTTGCTCATGGCACGATTATTCATCTTCAGATGGATTGGTGGTCAGTGTGCGCCAACAACATTCAGTATCTCGCGTTCCCCGATCTCGCGGAACCTCGTAACGCGCGCCGCGAGGGTATCTGGTTTTGATGAACCTATGAAGCCATCCTGCCCGAGGCTCTTCATTCTCTGATGCCCGGCGATTACGCAGGCGCCCTCCCAGAAAATGTCCTTCATCTCCTCGTCGAATGGGACCCCGCCCTTGCAGGCAGGCGCCATCGGTTCGAGCGCGGGCGTGTTGTGTTCGGTACCACAAAGCGCTGGCACCCCACGCGCGTGCAAGGCTCTCACATAGCTCCTCAGCACATCAATATCGTTCCGAGCGGGGATGAACTCAACACAGTACACTTTGCGTTCGAGTAGCTCCTCGGCCAGCCGGTCGGGATCGGCCTCGATCTCCGTGGGTTCCCCCTTCGTCCCGTCAGCGAGGATCGGGTAGCAGGGGATTCCGCCCATATCGACAATCAAGTCTCGGGCCGCCTCAAAGCTCAGATACCCCAACGTATCTTCAGGAACGAACGCCGGCTTGCCCGCTTTCAGCAGGTTGGCGCGCAACTCGTCCTGCAGGGCGACGGAGTCGGAGACGTCCACCTTGGATTCTGTCCCGCCGTACAACCCCCGCAGGAGTTCTTCCCGCTCATCGGGAGATGTCTCCACTTCAGCGATGCGCTTTTGCAGGGACTTTACCAAGTGGTGTTCCCGCACCGTTCCTTCCGTCATCGTGCTTCGAATCAACTCATAATCGAGTCTCAGGGACTTGCCCTGATACTCCGCCAGTCCCACCGCGTCAAGGTGGTGGTTCACACGTGAAACCATTTCCCGTATCTGCGCCTGCATGGCTTCGTGTTTCTGCCGCAGCAGATTCCGCACCGACTGAGAGAGGTTGGAGGGGAAGGTGAGTCCCTTGGCGCAGAAGTATATCCGTCCGGGATTGCCGGGATCGTTCCAGCGCCTCCCCCTTTCCTGGTCCTCAACGGAGAGCGCCATCGTCTCGATTCCGAAGCACGGGTAGACGGAAGCCGCCTTGCACGCCTGAGCGAATTCGGGGTAGCCGTCGATGGTATCGAAGTCACTGATGCCGAGCGCGGTCACCCCCTCTTTCTTGGCAAGCTGCACCGCCTGCTCCACGGAGCTGAACGCTGAAAAGGAGTAGGGCGTGTGGATGTGGAGATTGGTGAAGCTCGACTGTGGGTTGGACATTGCAGTAGTTAAGTCTCCTCACCGTCTGATGTGCCTGAATAGTGTATCTCAATGATTCTGGCCATATCTCGGAGCGCGTCATCGATTTCTGGCGCTTCGCAAGGCACGTGGGAGGTGGCATCACCCAATGGGTGACAGTGCCACTCCCGAAGGTTGTCCATGCCAAACACGCGGTGGTTCTCCGCCATCAACGCATCATCTGTTCGGCCATTCAAAGCGTTGTAGTAGATATCAGCCCACACTGTCGCAGACCACTCGACGCGCACTTTCAGAGATATCTGGCTTTCTCTCCGAATTCGCGCCGAAGCCCGTGGAAAGAGGGTCGGGATTATGGTTCAGAAGCTCACGCCGGAACTCCGTAGCGCTCTGCATGTGCGGTTCCTATCAGTTACGTTCTGAAACCTGGCGAAGCATGGCAAGTCAATGGCGCTTCTCCATTTTCATGGCCTCCCACTCGATGTAGTCGCTTTCCACCTCGTGGGAATGCCTGTCTGGAATCTGCCCGGATTCCCATGCATTCTGAAAGTCCGGAAAGGTCATCGCGTAGCGCGTCTCCAATGCGCGAATGCATTCCTCGCATTCACGCGCTCGTGAGATGATCGCGCTACGAACCATCGCTGCTGTTTTCTCTGCAAGATTCTCACCGGGGAACGTCTGCAGGGCGTCGGCGGTTTCCTGGTCAATGGTCAAAATCGGCATGGTCATCCCTCCCCAACACTGAATCCTTCGAGCAACTCCACGATCTTCGGGCCAGTTGCACCGCCTGCGCCACGGTACTGAAAGCCGAAAAGGAGTAGGGCGTGTGGATGTGGAGGTTTGTGGCGGGTCTATGATTAGCTTGCATCTGACGCGTATGGATTCTTCATTGACGGACACAACAGCGCCGTGAATCAGATCGGTTTCACACAGCTCGATTACCTCGTCCAGCCGGTCATTGACGACTTCTACGCTTTCGTCACCCAACCGGAACAGAACAACGCTTGGAGACATGGCGCCAGTAAGGGACATCAGATAGCCGAAGTCAAGGTCCATCGTCAGAAGTACTCTCTGCTCTTGCTCAGCCTTCTGCAGAATCAGGTCGTCATCAAGGCGCTGCAGACCTTCATCTCTCAGGTGGACTGCGTCATGTCCGGCAAGGCGCAGGTAGCTGACGGTTTTCAGGGACACCCCCATATCCGCGAGAAACTTCATGGATTTCCCACCGAGACTGCGGGGTAAACCTCGTCTCGCGCGAGCCACGCTGCGTAGTTGAGAGCGGCGTGAATGTCCGCAAGCTCCAAGTCAGGGTACTCCTCCAAAATCGCATCGAACGACTTGTCATGAGCCACCAGATTCACAATCAGCGAGACAGGAATCCGCATTCCGCGGATGCAGGCTTGCCCCCCCATGATACTTCGTGAAAACGTGATCCGGTCAAGATTTGCCAATGCCGTTCACCTCTCAACCATCAACTGTAACAGACTCACGCGGCGCCAGCCGCATCTTTGAGCTTAGCGTGGATTGCTGCAATCTCGCTCAATACACGGTCATCTTCTGGATCACGCGAATCAAGTCCGGCGACGTCTTTCAGCACCGATTGTAGACCGCACTGAGCGCATCGCTCAAGCAAATCACGGTCTCCCGGGAGTAGATTCCCTGTCTCATCCGTAGCACGGAAGCACAGCGCTGCGGCAATGCCTTCGATGGTATGCCACGCCTCGACGCCCTGTTTCATGTCCAATCGCAAGGCGCCAATCAAGCGGTCCTCCGGCGACAGCTTCCGTCGCAGGTCGCGCCCCACGCGGTAGATTGTATCTCCCAGGGCTTGATTCGCAAAGCGGGAAAGCAGATCCTCGATGTGCTCTCTATGAGACTCATGCGTGAACTCTCCGGGATATTCGCACACCAAAGCCGCTGCGGACTCCACCATCGCGCCCAAGGCTGCCTTTCGCACCTCTGGTCGCTCAACCGCTTCCCAGATGAATCTCATGTTCGGGTCTGCCAGGAAGCCTCTATACGCCGTCACTGCGTGTCCCAAGTTGTGGATGAACAGCTTCCGATCCACATACGCGGCCATGTTCTCTTTCGGGTCGAGTTGGGGCACTTCCGGAATCGGTCCCTTAAAGCCGCGCCGGTCACAGATGAGTGTGTTGTATGCCTCGGCATACACCGCCAGTGGATTGGCGCGTCGTTGCTCCTCGGTGATGATGGGAACCATCTTCCCGATGCTGGTTTCTACGAATCCCAGCACGGACTCCATTATGAACCCCTCGGGCAGGTGTTGTCGAACACCATCGCGGACGATGCTCGCCGCGTTGCGCAGGTTCTCGCAGAGGATGATATCCAGCGGCCGATCCGTCAACTCGACACGAAGCTGGATGGCTTCGGCAATGACAGGATAGAGAAATCGCAACGCCGCGGGTCCGACGGCAGTCGCGGCGCAATCGCCGTTGGCAAGCTCCTGGGCCACCGCTTTCGAGTCGCGCCCATTTACCGCTCGAACTCCCTCTACCCAGATCGTCTCGCAAACCCGATCTCGCACTTCGACGGGATATCGGTGATGTTCGTTCAGCAGGTTAACAATCGTTTCGTCGATGTCAACGAAGACGACCTCATATCCTGCCCGCGCAAAAATCTGCCCGACAAAGGAACGACCAATATTACCAGCGCCAAATTGGATGAGTTTCATGGGAGTAGATCCGCCACCGCAACGGTGCTCTGGGGCGCATGGAGAGGCAACACCCTGTCATCTCGGTTCAGCACGGTGACAGACTGATAGCCAAACCCGAACGGCTGCGAGGGATCGGGAACGGGATCGCGTCGGACTTCCAGTTGGTCATCCAGCAGGTTCTCGATCCAGTACTCCGGGATACCGGCACGAGCGTACAGCCTGGCCTTCTCAGTTCGGTCGAAATCCAGGGATGACTCTGCGACCTCAACAATCAGCAAGGCCGTCGTTGGATGGGCGTCTCGGTAATCGCGCACATCGCCACTAACCACGACGACATCTGGCTCGGGCTCCGAAGCACCGCCCAAATCGATGGGCTGCTGCACTCTCACATAGTATCCCTCGCCAAAGACCGCCTCAACAACCTTGGAAGCCAGACCAACTCCTGTGGTGTGCAGGCTCTTAATCGGGCTCATCTCCAGCACCTCCCCTTCAATCAACTCGACCCGCTTGCCGTCGAACAGGCCGGCGCTCGCCATGCGGTAATACTCGTCCCGCGTCCACAGGTGCAACTTTGGTTCACGGGGTCCCGTCGTGGTTGCTACGCTCATCATCTTCACCTCCTCACGTCACTCGTTCCACCGCCATCGCGACCGCACCGCCTCCGCCGAAGCAGAGAGTGACGAGTCCGTGTGCCTTCCCCCTCTGCTGCAATGCGTGGAGTAGCGTGGTAAGCAGCCTCGCCCCTGCCGCGCCCAAGGGGTGCCCAAGTGCGACGGCGCCGCCGTGAACGTTGATCTCCGCGTCACCGAAATGCTCCTCGAAGTACGGAAGCTGGCAGGCAAAAGCCTCGTTCGCCTCGATGAGGTCGAACGCAGAAGACTTCCCCGCCTTTGCCAGTGCCTCCTTGAGGTCGTTGTGTGCGGCAACCGGCGCCGTCAGGAACTCCGCCGCTGCACAGTCGACGCGTCCGTATCCCAACACTCTTGCCATCGGTTGCAGACCGAGTTCATTAGCGGTCGACGCGGTGGCAAGCAGAATCACCGACGCGTTGTCGGCGGGCACAGACGAGTTATAAACGGACGCCGGATCATCCGGGCTATCCGCCAGAATGCTCTGCTGCTTGGATTCCGGCAACAAGTCGTCCTGCATGATGTCGCCGCAGGCGACTGTCTCTGCAACGAAATCACCGGACTCCGTTGCTTCCTTCGCCTTCCGGTGGCTCTCCGCGGCGTACTCATTGATGGTTTCCACGGAGTACCCCTGTTCCTTGACAAACTGGAGAGCATACTCCCGCATAAACTTGCGCTCGGGAACGCAGAAAAGACCATCATAAGTGGTGGCGTCTTTGATCTCCAGTCCCTTCAGTTGCTCCGCTTCACCGCCATCCAACGACCAGCGATACGCTCCGGCGCGTTTCAGTTTGGGGAGCGATCCCTTGGAGAAGTCGCCCACGTTGCGCATGAAGCGCGGTCCGAGCAGATACGGCGCCGTGGATCGTGACTCCATCCCACCTGCGATGGCCACGCGGCTGGAACCGACCATCAGAGATTCCACCGCCAGCGAGATGGCGTCCAACCCGGAGCCGCAGACCGAATCGATGGATCGGGCGCAGACGCTCTCCGGCAAGCCGCCCTTCACAGCCGCCGCCTTTGCCGCAGCCATGCCGAGTCCACCGTGGACCACATTGCCGAGGTTCATGGTGTCGACAGCGGTCGGATCAACCCTCGACTTCTCAATCAATCCTCGAATCGCCGCCGCCGCAAGCTCTGTCGCAACGACCTCTCTCAGGTTGCCATTGAAGCGACCGATGGGCGTGCGCGCCGCTGAGACGATACAAATGCTTTCGGTTGTCAGATTCACCATGTTATCTATCTCCTCTTATGCTGCTTTCCGCGCCTCTGTTTCTCGAGCAATGCGAACGAACTCGCGCAGGACTCTGTTCACCGCTTCGGAATCCCGGAAGTAGTCCGCGACATCAGGAGAGAGAACGACAACATTGCTTCCTTCCGAGAAGCGTTTAGCGTACTTGCCCCGGACTCCACCACGGAAATCATTAGGGTGTAACCCGCTGGCCTCGCGTCGTTATCTGTCATTAAGGGCTGATTTGGGTTAGCTTTCGGTCTTTTTCGGAGCGATTTTTGCTGAAAAGGTTGCGAGAGTGCCTCCTTTGGTGTAAGACATTGAGTGATGACAGCAATGTCTCAACAAAGCACCAGAGGAGGCAGGCGTAATGATAGCACAAGAGAAGGCACTATTGGCAGCACGGGAAGAATACAGGAAGATGGAAGAGTATGTGATGCAGACCGG
>MNXM01000124.1:0-19679 GCA_001872605.1 Armatimonadetes bacterium CG2_30_59_28
TGTCTAATGTTGTGTGAGCTACCGGACGCTGAAGCGATCCGGTGTCTTCAGTTGTGTGAGCTAACGGACGCTGAAGCGATCCGGCGTCTTCAGTTGTGTGAGCTACCGGACGCTGAAGCGATCCGGCGTCTAATGTCGAAGAATTTACGAAAGGATGCAGTAGGCGCTTGGTTAGAGCCCCTTCCTGACGACTGCCGCAGACCAACCTTCGCCGATCCGCAATTCAGTGTAGGTCTTCCCGTTCCGCGTTACGGTGGGCGCTTGGATCCCGGGAACCTCGTTGCCCTGGTCATCAAAGACATGCACCTCGTGTCGAGACTTGTCGCCCCACCCGTAGAGACCGCTGCGGTTGGTGAGAATCCGTTCTTTGCCAATAATGTACCCCGCGTGCAATTCGACCGGCGTAATGGGGAACCTGTATCGCGTTAGAGTCGGATGGGTTGGCCGGACGGTGTTACTGTACCAGTAATAAACGCAACCGTAGTCGAGGGCTTTCAGCATCCAATTGTAGGCGTCGACCTCTGTCCGCTCCGTGATATGATCTCCAAGAGCAATCGGAGTGTAAAGGTGCGCCAGAACACAATTGGAGATCGACCCCGTCTCCACAAAGCGCGGGAAATGCAGTTCGTTCATTGATTGAGTGTGGGGCGCGCCGTTCCCGATCAGGGGCGCTTTCAGGTCGAGAAGTTTTCTCGCGAGGTTTAGCCGGTACTCTTGTGAGATGAGCGTTACAGAGCTTTTAAGCCGGTGGATCCTCATCGATCGGGGATCGATATCGGCGCTGACGCCGTCCCACGGTCCTCCGTAATGATACTGATAGGCGCTATACTCGGTTTCGTCCCAGTAGATGCCGTCGTATCCAACCGTGTCCATGGCAAAGCTGATGTTTTTAGCGATATCCCGGCCCCAGACGTTCGTTGCCGTGGGAACAAAAATCTTCATGTATTCACGGCCCGCGTAGGTAGCATGTTGGCCATCACTTAATAGGAGCCTGTCTGCCGCATAGTTGGCCGCGCTCTCGGGCAATTCGTCGAGGAAGCAGTGGAAGTAGCACAGGTGCTTGGCCTCTGGAGCCACCTTGCGTGCCCGGGTCAACTGTTCTCTTTCATACGAATGGTCGGCCAACTGATAGGCGGGGCTGTGCATGGTGTACAACGATTTGTAAGGTGGAGTGAGATAAGAGTTGGAGAGGAACTTCGCATTCTTGAATCGGAGGTAGTCCCCGAGTTGCTGGTCATTCATGCTACCCGCATCGTTCGGTCGAAAGGTCAGGAAGGAGAAGCCGCCATCGATGGTGAAGTTTACTTTCAGGAGACGCCGGGCAGCGTTCACAAACGCGTAATAGTCGGGCGCGGGCGTCACGACGACCGCCCATTCGGTGGTGTACTTCGTATTGGGCTTGAGAACCAACTGATTGTCCGCCAGACCGAGGGTCTCGTTGTCAACGAGGTTGGCCACGTGCACTCTAAGAACATCCTCCAGTGGCAGCAATCCAATGGCAGACTTGTCGGTAACTCCAACGGTTGTGGGGTTGCCGGGATTCTGGGCCCTACCCCCACTCCCACTGGGAGACAGACCGGCCACCCACGCCTTCTTCAATCCCTTCACCTGGATGCTGTGTCGGTGCATGAGGGGAAGGTTCTCCTCGGTCAGGTTCTCGAAGGAGTCTCGCACCACAACGGCCTCATCGAGCTTCTCAATATCCCTCCGAAAGCTGAAATAGGCATTGCTGCCTTTCACCCAGGCGGGAGCGGGGCTTGAGAAGGTGGAGGTGACGAGGAACTTTTCCTGGCCGATGGACACCTCGATGTCGTTGCCTGATTGTTTGATGGTGAAAGGAGTCTTGGTTGGCAGCCTGGGCTCGATGACTGGCAGAGATCCTATTGGCGGGCCGCGCTTTACTCTGGGCTTGGCCGGAGTGCGGAACTCGAAGCCGCACGAGGCTGCATGGAGGTCGTAGTCCTTGTCATCCTCCCTTCTATTCTCAACGACCAGCGTATTCGCGCCCTGCTTAACAAGGTCGGTGACTCTGAATTCAAAAAGGCTCGCCTGTCCCTTCTTGAGACCATAGCCTCGATCCTGATCAATGGCATCGTAACCCGGACCGAAGAACACGGAGAAATTTTCGCCTGAAGCCATGGTGAAGAATCTTCCGTCATTGGCTTCCATGCTGAGTTCCTTGTTCACAAGCCGCTTCGCATCCAGCGCCTTGCCGTTGAGGGTCACGCGCATTCGGTGGTTGAATCCCGCCGGCTGCTTGTAGTCCAGTCGGGCACGCAGAATCAACACAGCTTCCCTTCCCGCAGGCAGTGCAGGCAGATCAATGATGAAAGCCTTGTCTTCCTCACTCTTCAACTGCAGGCTCTCGAACACGGCGATTCCGGAGGCGATGTCAGGGACCTTCCCGTCGGACCCGGAGAGGACAAAGGAGACCATACGACCGCGGGCCCGCTGCCATTCATCGGTGAGGAGGGTCATCATTTTGTCTTGGGAAGGTTCCGCCGAATCGCAATCCGAAACGGCGAACTCCAGCGTGATTCTGCGGCCGATGACCGCGTCATCCACACCCAGCGCCTTCCACGGGATTGCGGCTTCTACTGTGTAACCCGTCTCGGTTCGTTGCGAGGCAACCGCGATCTCCCTGGCGCTGGCATTGCTGGGGACGTACACAAACGCTTCCGGGCCGATATCGCTGAACGCGTCACCCGTTTGCTGGAAATTCCCGGGGCTGAGGGCGATCACAAATTGACCTTCGCCAAAGGTCTGGCGTTGTTTGTCCGCCTCCGGCGTTGTATCAACATTCAACTCAAGATGGTCCCCGAGGTACATTCCCCTCCCCCGTTGAGTCTGAAAGAACTTGTCGTCAGTAACCTCGGCGGCGACATACAAGTTCTCCTGCCTCCACGCGAACCATACTTTCGCGCTCAGGTCGGTCGCGTACTTCCACTTTGCTTTGTTGTAAGTCGCACGGTCTACCGAGTTCAGTGGCCAGCTACCCGGTAGAGCTTGCCATTCACCCAGTAGTCCATCGATCGCGAAAGGTGGATCGGGCTTGAGCGGTATCGCGTGGTAGTCAACTGAAACGGCCGCAGCCTTCCCCAGACACATACCCATCAACAACGCAAGCCACGCGGAGGAACGATGAGAGCGAAACGGATGAATATACCTCATTGAATTGGACAATTGGAGACTCCCTTATCAGTAACTGCAGTTTGGCAAATTTCGGTAGACATCACATGTAGGAGGCGTCTCCCGACAGCGAACTCACAGAGTTCGCTCCTACCCACCAGAACCAAACTACAGTAAGAAGAGAAACTTCTCCACACGAAACGCTCACAGTATGCCACGCGGGCCACTATTTGTCCAAGAAGTCCGCAATCCCCTCTGCCTGGTCCGATTCCCGCGCTTGCTGGAGAACTTCGAACACTTCCGGGACATCAGCACCAGGAAGCGGCGCGTCAACTTGCCACCACTCCTTCAGACGACCCCACTCCGCCCGGCTGGTCACCGCGGGCCGGACAACGTGCGGGATGCTCTTGTGCGAGCCTTTGTTATCCTGCTCGATGGAACCATCCGACAGACGTTTGGTGACCGTGGTCTCGGTTTCTTCGAGGACGGCCTCTTCGAAGAGCGAGGCACGCGCGAGGTGGACGGACACAGTGGTCGGCCAGCGATCCAGACCGAACGCGTCACACCATTCATCATAGCGACGCGGGTCCAGGTGGAAGTTTAGTCCCTCGGTAAGCCATCGCTCGCAGGCAGAGAGCAATGGTCCCGGGCCGATGTTCGGTGGTTGTATACCAGGGCTGGAGCCGGTTGAATCGCTGGAACTGTTCGCGTGGTGTCATGTTCGCTTGGGCGACCTTTCCGCGCTTCACTATTCACGCCGCCGAAACCTACTTCATCTGCGGCAGGATGATGCCGCGCAAAATAATCTTCTGGCAGAAGAGAAAGACGAGAAGCACCGGAATCGAGGTCACCACGAAGGCGGCCATCACCGTGAACGGCTGTCCTCCCTGCGTTTGAGCGAACTGGTACGTCCACACGGCAACGGTCCACATTTCTCGGTCCTGGCAAACGATCAGTGCCCATTCCCAAGCGTTGTAGGCATGGATGAACGCGTTCAACATGCTGACCGCGATAATTGGTTTCACCAGTGGTAGAGAGATGTGATAGAAAATCTTCCATTCGGGTGCGCCGTCGATGGTGGCGGCCTCGTAAAGCTCCCGCGGGAGTGAGTCGAAGAATCCTTTCAGCAGGAAGATGGTCATGCCGTTGGCAGCTGCGGGCAGCACGAGGGCGGCGAACGTGTTGAGCAGATTGAGGTCTCGCAGCAGGAGAAAACCGGGGATAGCGGACACTGCCGCCGGGAAAGCCATGGTCGCCAGGCAAAAAACGATGATCCTCTCTGTCGATCGAAGACTGAAACGGCTGAGCGCATATCCTGCCAAAGGATTAACGGTCAGTGTCACCAGCAACGAGAGGACGACCAGGATGATCGTGTTGCGCACCGCTCGGCCTCGGTGGAACAGGAAATCGATCACCGACACATAGTTGGAGAGTGCTTGGTCCCAGGCAAACCGCCACTCGCGGTGAGCGAAAGTCGCCAGCAGCGCTTCCCCGAATGGCACACGCAACTGCTGCACGCTGGAGAGGTCAAGTCCGTAGGCTTCGTTGATGCCCTCCAGACTGCCGTGCTTCCGGACTGCATATCGCTGGAACGCCTGTTCGGGAAGTGTGTCGCGAACGATCCATTCCTGCGGGGGCACTTCGGTTCTCACGAAGTCCATCCATACCTTGGCGAGGGGGGCGGAATCCGGCCCGGTGGGAATGGCCGTCGTCAACACCACATCGTCCCAGTCCTGCGCATCTCGCTCCAATACGCTGTTCATGTAGCCGAGGATGCGGAACCTCTTGATGAGAAACGAGCGGTATGCCTCACGTTTCGTCTCGTCTACCTTGATTTCGACATGGCGCAGCGGAAAGGTTGTTGTAAGGAATCTGTCCCACTGCTCACGGAGTTGGCCCGTGGCTCGTGGTGGTAAGGGGAACGGGACGTCTTCCGGTTGGGCGTTCTCAGATGAAAGGGGGGAACCGCCCGAGTCGATAGATTGCGCTGCGACGAAGTCCTCCCAGAGAAACCGCAGACTCGCGGGACGCAGATAACCGGCCGGCGCGTCGCGACCTCCGAGATAGCGCGTAAATCTGTTAGCCCGATAGGCTTCCCGGAACAGGAGCAAGTCGCGGTAACGGTTGTCCTCCTCGGGAACGTAGTTGGGGAGATCAATCGGTTCACCGCCCCACTCCGCGGCGGCGACCTTGTAGAAATCATCCACGGAGAATTCCCACGACGCGTTGAAGCGGTCGAGAGTCCCGTACTGCTTCCGCAGGAAAGGAGAGATCTGTCGCTGGTCGTACGCCAGTATCGTCTCACGGATATCCCAGCGCTTCATGAACTCCTCATAGTCCGATGCGGCAGCATCGAGCTGTCTCCGACGAACGGGGTCATCAAGCCGCTGCAACTGTTTCCGTGCCCAGGAGTCGCTGCCTTTCGGGTCGTCGCCGATGGCCGACCAGAGCTGCCAATCTTTCGGGAGGTCGGGGAAGTACTGTCGCAACTGCCGAAGCGATCCTCGGTGTGCGGGAGGAAAATAGGTGCAGAGCGTGCGCATGAACCGGTCTTCTCTCGACCAGAAGAACCGCGGCGCGGCGCCGCGGCGCTCGTAGTCGAACGGGTTGCTGAGCGAACCCGTCACCATTACCGTGAACGGGTACACCATTGTCAGCCCGCCGATGATCAATGACGCATAGATGCCCAATACGAGGACGCGGCCCTTTAGAGTTTTGTAGTCGGTATGGGAGAGGATTGGCATGTTAGTTTATGAGTGGCGAGTGTCGCAACGGCAGAATCGCTACGCATTGCTTGTGTTTAAGGTTTGCTCATTTCTGACGCTTCTCCAGTGGGTTGATGGTTGACACAAGCATCCCGATGATCTCGTCGAGCGGCGCGCAACGAGTATCGACCGGTGTCAGGCGACAACAATCGGTTTGCTCGAATGTACCAACCTTGGCTCTCACGGGCGGAGCCGCGAGCGACGCGCGGGAAATGCGCGAGTTCCTTCCCGTACTCTCGCCCGTCGCCTTTCTCAATATTCGCCGGTATGGAACCGACACTCCGAATCAATTGCTTGGCGACTTCACGACCGCAAAAGTCCCTCGCGATCTGCCCGCAATCATCCCCGCACAATTCCCACAACTCTTAGGCCTTCACGTCCGCCCCATCGTTCTCCAGCCTATCAACTCCACTCCCGGGCCTGCACACTTGCCGCTCGCCACTCTTCACTCCGTCTTCGCCTGTCGGAAGTCCACCCTTCTTAGAATCCGTAGTTGCAGGTAAGTGAACCCGATCAGGATGCTGCCAAGAATCCAGGCGTAGGAAGTGGCGAGGCTGAAGCGGAGATTGACATACGCCTCTTGCCAGATCGCCATTCCCATGACCATCGTTTCCTTGCCGGGCCCCCCAAACGTCAGCAGGAAGATGCTCCCCATGGACTGAAAGGTACCAATGAAAGCGCCCACGAAATTGATTAGCACCAGCGGGAGAATTGTCGGCATGGTGATATGGCGAACCTTCTGACGCACGCCGGCGCCGTCAAGCCCGGCCGCCTCATACAGCTCGTCGGGCACTGACTTGAGGGCGGCCAGATAGATGAGGCTGCCAATCCCCGCGGCTGCCCAGACTCCGGGGATGATGACGCAGGCCATGACGACCTTTGGGTCTCCCAGCCAGTCAATCGGTTTGTAGTCGTGGATGAAGTGCCCCAGGGCTCGATTGATCGTGCCTGTCGCGGTGCCTTGGAACATCTCCTTCCACATCAGAGTTACCACCAATCCGCTGGTCATCTGCGGCAGGAAGAATAGCGTCCGGAAGAAGACTTTCAATCGGGGAACCTCGGTTAGCAGAAAGGCGAGCGCAATCGGCGTGAAGAAGGCCAGAATCAGGTTCCACAAGACGAACCGGAACGTGGTTTTGATATAGTGGTAGAAGTTCGGGTCGAGAGCGATGCTGATGAAGTTATTCAGCCCAACGTAGAGGGACTTCCCGACGATCTTGTAGTCCTGAAAGGCCATGACAAGCCCGCGGGACAGGGGATAGTACCCCCACAACGCGATGGACAGCAGCGCTGGCGCCAGCATGATCCACGGCAGCGCTCCCTTATAGACGCCCGCTGTACTCGTTGCTCTTCGCATCTGTCCGCGAACCATCAGGACCACCACGCCGGCGAACACGAGGAAGACAATGAGCGCGACAATACGCGCAACGGGCCGGTACCGATCCAGTGCCGACTGAGGTCTCTCGAACATGATTCCGGTGTTGGCGTCGCGCTCAAGCTGTTGGAGGGCCGCCCTGTAATCGAACTCCTTCCCGCTGGGGCGGAGGACGAGGTCGATCACTTCCCTCTGGTAGAAATCGCGGAACTGCAACCACTTGCCCATGAATGGCTCGACCACCTCCAGTATCTTCGCCGACTCGATGTCCTCCCACATCTTCAGGTTCTCTGGTGGTATGTCGCGCAGATAGTCGTCCAGCCTCAGCCGCTCCAAGTCGCGAGGGTTGAGGAACTTCGCCTGCCCTGCGGCGACCTTCCGGCGGATCTCTTCGTCGTTGCCTTCGGGGCTGGTGATAATCGTGAGGATTTCCCAGACAAGGTCCCGATAGGCCTTGCGCTCTTTCTCGGTGTCGCCGCCGCGCCGCAGGACGTCTTTCCCGATCATGAAGAACGAATTGGATGCTTGTAGCACGGGCCGGCGCTCGGTGGTCATTCCCGGAAAGGGCATCATGCCCATGTCGCTGGGGTCGAGTCCCATCGTCTCAAACTGGGTCATGTCCCCCGACCAGAGAGGGAACATCGCCAGGTCGCGCCCCATGCGTTTCAGCGTATCGTAGGTGTCAGTGACCGTAACACCGATACTGCCCTCGATGACATCGCCATCCTGGAAAGGAATGCGGCGTCCATCGCGCAGGGCGAATCCGCGCTCCATGTCTTCGGCGGTCAGTTCCACTGGGTCGCCCGACTGTCGATCGCGAATCCATGGTGCCCAGCGCAATCGATGGTAGAACGCGACGGCGGCGGTGCAGGGCTTGCTCGCCACATTGCACCGCCAAGTAGGTATCACGTTCTGCAGGTTTTCGCCCGTATCAGACGCTCGAAACGTCGTGTCCTGCTCATTGAACGTGTAAGTTTTCCCGGTGGTCGGACTCCGGCGCGCCTGAACAACGATACTCGAACCTGTTGTCGCCACCCAAGGGGCAAAATCCCAACTCGCGGGAATGAACTCTACCGCGGGGGATTTGCTGTCCCGATTGTAGAGTAGCCGACACCACCGTATGAACTCCTCCCAGTTCCGCGGAGGGGTCCGCGGGTCCAACCCCGCCTTCATCAGAAGGCGCTTGCTGTAGAGAATTCCGACGTACGTTCCCCCGCGATTCGGGAGAGAGTAGGCAACACCATCGACAGTGACAACCTGTCGATAGAGCGGTTTGATCTTCATCCAGCCGGGCCATTTGACTTCGTCGGCATCAATCTGCCCATTAAGCTCCGGTGTGCCGTCGGGTTTCAGCTTCGGCTTGCCGTTCTTCAGAGCACCGTCTCTGCCAATCCATTCCGTCAGAGGGTACGCGAGGCGCTGTTCGACGGATTGCCGGATATCCCGCTCAAAGATGTCTGGCCCAATATTGGCCGCCATCGCCATCGCAAGACTGGCCCCCCAGGCTTGAGGGGGCATCGGTATGCCATCCCACTGCTCAAGGCGAACGCCGGGATGACGCGTCAGGAAGTCGCGCAACGCTTTAGGTTGGCGCATCTGGGTGTTGTAGCGGGAGGTGATTGTGATGACGGTATGGCGGCCAGCTTCCGCTCCCGAACAGAAGATCGTCCCCCATAGCGCCACCGCAACAAAAGTCGCGACCACGCTGCTCCAGCTATTCCGTGTCCAGCCCATACGCGCTTCCCGACTAACCTGTTCCGTAACTCCTCAGGCTGCCTTCGGAGAGGCAATGGCTGAGTTGAGATGGCTTGTATTGTAGCCGAGGAGTGGTGGTTGGTCAACATTTTTTCCGAGAGAATTTGAAAAGGCTAATCGCGATGGGTATGCTATGGAAGCGGCATGATGGAAAGCATCGTAGAACTCACCCCGGAACAAATACGTGCCGTCTACCGACAAGGCGAACCCGCATCAACCGGCTAAGCAGTTACCCGATTTTTTCAGGAGGATATGGGGGGGCACCCATCGAAGCTCCGCCGCTGTGGCCTGCGGCGGCGGAGGAGGAAACGATAGGAATCTGGGAGAAAATGGTGGAGGCGGCGGGAATCGAACCCGCGTCCGCAAAGACGGAAGCGCAACTTCTCCGAGCGCAGTCTGCGTTTTAGGTTTCACCTGAACGTCCCCCGCAGACAGGGTCCGCATCGGTTAGGTCGATTTGATTTCCCCTGGTCCGGCTCGAGCTGACCAGACTTCGGGTAGTCGGCTGAGGTGATGCCCACAGCGGAAGCGCCAACTTCTTCCGAGGGACACGCCGCTAATTAGGCAGCGAGTGCGAGCTCAGGCTCGGCATTTATGTTTGGTCCACGGTTTAAGGAGGCATGTGGGACCTCCGCTCGCTATTCACGCTCCTCGATTCTTCACGTCGAACCCGATCGCCCCCCCCTTTCTCATGTTGGATGTAGGATGTTGAATGTTCGGTAACAGATTGTCGATGGTCGGCAACACCCGACGACATGAATACTATCATCACTGGCGAGTAATCGTCAACGCTTGCTCTCTTTTATCGCCCGATCGATGTCTCTCCTGACATCACGTTCGGCGATGACATTGCGCTTGTCGTGGATTGCGCGTCCACGTCCCAAGCCCAGCAGCACCTTTGCCAGTCCCCTTGTGAAGTAGAACTTCAGAGGAACCAGCGTGAAACCGCGTTCTTGCGTCTTGCCCGTGAGACGTCTAATCTCGCCACGCTTCAGCAGAAGCTTCCGCGGACGGGTTGGCTCCAGGTTTTCGCTCCCCGCCTGTGTGTAGGGAGCGATGTGCATCCCCAAAATAAAAGCCTCGTTAGCAACGATGCGCGCGTAACTTTCCTTCAGACTGACGTGCCCGTTGCGGGCTGATTTGACCTCGGGTCCTGTCAGAACAATCCCGGCCTCACAGGTCTCGCTGATCTCATAGTCGTGCCGGGCCTTTCGGTTGATGACAACAACTTTGTCTCCTTCCACAATGGTCGCCCGATCACTTTCCGGCGTTCGTCTTGCGGGTTCGCTTCCTGCCGGGGGATGGAATGTCCTTCGACGTCTTCCTCAGCATCGCGAGCGCCGCAGTGGCCGTTTCTCTGGTTTCGATGTCGCTTTCGGAGGCACAGCGGAGCAGTATGTGTTGAGCGCGCGGGTCGCCAATGGTGCCCAGCGCAAAAATGACGCTCTTCCGCACGACCGGTTTTTCACTTCCCAATGCCTTGACCAGGGGGATGACCGCCTGCGCGTCGCCGATCTTCCCCAAGGACTCGGCAACGTGCAGGCGCACGCTCCATTCGGGATCCTTGAGGCAGCCGCTCAACTTCGGGACAGCTTCCTTTTCCCCCAGATTCCCCAGCCCCTGCACAGCGGCCAGCCGCACGACCCAGTCGGGATCGTCCAGGGCGTGGAGCAAGGGGTCCAGGGCTTCTTTGCCCCCAATTCCCGCAACCGCCTTCACGGCGCTGAAACGGACATCCTGCGACGGGTCCGCCAGCAGTTTCTTGAAGGACTTCGCCGCGGGACGGTAACCGATCTTCCCGAGAGCGAGGGCCGCATAGCGCCGCACCCTGTCGTTTTCGTCTTCCAATGACTTGATCAGCGCCTTCGCTGCCCTCTCGTCCTGCAACTCTCCCAGCGCTTCAGCCGCCCACCGTCTTACTGCGTAGTTTCGGTGATCCAGGCACTCGATCAGAGCCGGAACGGACCCTGCACCGATGGACACCAAGGCATCCGCCGCGGCCTTGCGGACATCGGTACTGGCGGATTCAAGGCACTTCACCAGAGCAGTGATTCCAGCTTCATCTCGCAACCGGCCGAGCGCCTCCGCGGCATAGCGCGTGAGGTCCGTGTTTTCGCCCTCGAGAATCGTTATCAACTGGGCCGACGAGCGCTTGCTGCCCAGTTCACCCAGAGCAATGATGATGGCCTTCTGCACTTCAGGACTGTCGTGCGGCAGCGCCTTTACGAGCACCGGCGCGTCCGACCGCGATCCACATTTCCCGAGAGCCTCCGCACACCACTTGCGCACCGAGTCGTCCTCGTTCCTGAAAGCCCGGATGAGGTCGTCCACCGAAGGAGGGCCGATGTTGATCAGCCCGGCAACCGCCATCCGCTGAACATTCAGACTTGTGTCGCCCAGCGCATGGATCAGAGGCTTGACACACTTCTTGAGGCCTACCTCGCCGAGCGCCGTTGCCGACGCCATCCGTATCTGGAAGGTTTCGCCATTCTCCACCAAATCGGAGAGGGAATCGACCGCTTTCGGTCCGATGGCGACCAACTGGTCGATGATGGGGCGTTGTGATGATTCGCTTTTCCCATCAAGTTGACGGAGCAACGTTTTTACTTTACGGGTATCTGCTGCTGCCATGGAGACTTCGTCACCTCAATCAATGCCAGACTGAACCGGAAATCGCGCCGTCAGTTGGCCGCAATCCAGGAGTTGTGTCCCAGTCTACTTCCCGGACAATGTCTGTTCGAGCGCCTTCAGGCTTTGGTCAATCACCGGAGTTGCCTTCTCGGCAAAGTCGTTCACTGACTTCTGTGCTGTTCCGAGACCCGCCACGACATCATCGATCCAGTCCTGGCGCTCCATGCCCTCCACCTGCCGAGCCTGCTCAAACATCGTCGCCGCTTCCATCAGACTGCGTTTTGCATCCGTGAAATCCTGTGTGGCAATCTGGCGCTCAGCCGAGATCAGATATTCCCGGGCTTTTGCCAGGCCCACCTTGTTGAATTGCTGAGACAAGGCATCCAGCTCGTCAACCGAAGAGTCTGCGAAACCGTTCAGAGACTTCTGAGCTTTCGATAGACCTGCTATCACGTCGTCTCTCCAGTCGCCGCTCATCGGGTCCATACCTTCCACCTGAGTGGCATCCTCGAAGAGCGTCGATGTCTGCATCAGGAAGGCTTTTGCCTCGGAGAAATTGCCGAACTGCGCCTGTTCCCGGGCCCAGGAGATGCTTTTCTGCGCCACCAATATTTCGGCCATCTCGATCTGTTTCTTCGCCACCTGAATTCTCTCCAGCGCATCCGAGGAAGTGGTCTGGACAGCCTGCTGTGCATCCTGGACGCTGGACTGACAACGGGTCAGAACATCCAACGAGCCGAATTGACCAAGCACCTGCGACGCGCTGCTGAACATCGTCACAGCCTGGTTCAGCATCTCGTCGGCATGGCCATAATTCATCTCCCCCACGTATTGCTCGGCCTTCACCAGCTTCTCGCCCGCGGGTTTGAGCAGCGCGGTGACGATGTATTGCTGCGAAAGCTGCACGCGGGTCTCCGCATCCTGCTGCTCCCTGTAGAACCACAGCGCCATCACCACGGCGATAATCATCACCAGCAACGCTACAGCGGTGACACCCAATGGTCCTCTGGATCGATTTGCCTTCGGTTCAGCCTGTTCCGTGTACTCTTCCGCCATCAAAATACCTCCTGGGAGTAGGTTGTTAAGACAGAAAACAAACCCAAGCAACCCGACGCCACCCGGTGCGTTCACACTACCGACGTTGGAGGAACGACCAAGCGAAGAGAGACCCTCGTGTTAAGTAGCGCGGTACAGTGCTCCGACAAGGAGGGCGATGGTTTCTGCAAGTTCGGCTCTCGACTCTCCGGTACGCCATTATACAGGACGGGTTTCGGGGATGTCAATGAATCCCGGTCGGAGCGGCGCCTGCCGTGTGTCCATCTTCAGCCGGTGGTAAAGGCGGAGGAGGTGCGACAACGAGGTGGTCATACTCCGTAGGATAAAGCTCCAGCTTTGTCCACTTTTCTGTAATGAATGACAAAGCTGGAGCTTTATCCTACGGGACTAACGGTGGGTTTTCAGCCTTAACGAGTATAGTGCAGTTCCGGCGGGTGCCTTGTTTCCCGGTGCGCTTCTGACAGTGGACGCGTTCCCGCAGGCTGGCGCCGTCAGCTTCCCGTTGCCTGTGCCAGCGCTTCTCTGAGAGCGGCGACGGTCACCGGTTTGCTGAGAAAACGATCGACGCCAAACACGATTTCTCCGGTGGCATCCATCAGGTCCCCGAACCCGGTGACCATGATGACCGGTGTGGTGGGGCTTTGTTCTTTAACCGCTGCCGCAAACTGGTCGCCGTTCATCCGAGGCATGGCGCGGTCGGTGATGACGAGATCGAAGCGCCCGGCATCGAACCGGTCAATCCCCTCACGGCCATCCCCCGCCACCTCGAAGGAATGACCATCCATCTCCAACAACGCGGTCATAAAGCTGCGCGCGCGTGTATCGTCGTCTACGATAAGAATCCGAAGAGGTCTGTCGGTATGGGGGGCGGCGCCACTCGCGGCCTCCTGGTGTTTGCGGCTGGTGTCGGGTATCGGCAGCGAAATTCTGAAGGTCGTTCCCTTTCCCTCTTTGCTCTCCACCTCAATGGCGCCCTCGTGTCGAATGACCGTGCCGAAGACCATCGACAGCCCCATACCGGTCCCGCGTGTGCCCTTGGTTGTGAAGAACGGGTCGAGACACCGCTGGCGGGTGGCTTCATCCATGCCGACGCCTGTATCGCTGACCTCCAGAACGACGGAATCATGTGCGTCCCCCGCGCCGTCCGTCGCTGTGCGTAGGGTGATGGTTCCACCTTCCGGCATGGCGTCGACAGCATTGAAGATGAGGTTGGTCATCGCCTCCCGCAACTCCGACTCATTGCCTGATATTTTTGGCACCTTCTTCAGGTCCTTCCGGACCTCCACCGGCGCCCCGTTGGCCAGGGACTGGTCTCTCCACTTGGGCTGGGTGAGGTCGACGGCCTGCTCCACGAGTTGATTCAGATCCACCGGTAGAAAGACCTCACCTTCCTCCTTTTTCCGGTAGAATTCCCGCAATCGCCGAACCACGTTGCTGGCGTCCTCGGCGCCGGTTCGAATCAACTTCAGGTATCTCTCAACCTTTTCCCGGTCATCCAGCCCTTCGGGACGCATCAACATCAACTCGCTGAAGCCCAATATCGGCGCGAGAGCGTTGTTGAAATCATGAGCGATGCCACTGGCCATCTGGCCGAGCGCGCGCAGCCGCTCCTGCTGCACCACCTGTTCCTGCGTTGCTTTCAAATCGGCGAGAGCCTTCTGGAGACGAAGGTTAGTTTCTTCCAGCTCCCCCTCCCTGTCCTGAAGAAACTCGACCGTGCGGGCATTGAGAAACGCGATAGCGGCAAGCTCTGCGAAAGCGTTGGCGAGTCGTGCGTCCGCGTCCGTAAACCCTCCTTTCTTGTTGGCCAAACCCAACAGACCGACGGTCATGTCGTCGATCAGCAAAGGAGCGAAGGCAACGTTTTCCAGGTCGGTGTGGCCTTTCGGCACATACTGCGCCCATTCGCTTTGCTTGAAGGCATTGTCATAAACAAACCTGCCTTCCCGGTAGGCGACCTCGCGCAGTCCCCGAATCGGCATCCGCAGGACAGGATCGACGGTGTGGACCGCGTCGCCCGAGTTGAGGTACACCACCTCAATTGCATCTCCCTCCGGAGAGAGGAGCGCCACGAATCCGGCGGTCGCGCTCAGCGCGCGCTTGCAGGCCTCAAAGATGGTTGTGGCCGCCGAGAGGAAATCACGATACTGCAGCACCGCGCGCGCGGCCTCCAAGAGCGCGGCATTTTCGTGACCCCGCTGTTGGGTCTCATCCAGAGAGCGGCGAAGGTCTTCTCTCGTTTTGTTTCGCTCCGTGATATCCTGCAGACAAATGAGAGCCGCCCGCCCCCCATCGTTGCCGACGCGCACGGCCGCGGTGGAGACAAGAAAATCCCTCTGTCCCTCCTTCCCCTCTCGCCCCAGTGGAAGATGGGCTTCCACCTCGAGGTGGGAGTTGCCGGTCTTGAGGGTGTCCAGCGCCGCGCTGCGCAGCAAGCAGTGGCTACAGGCCGGGCCGAAGCCGCAGCCGCGTTCGTCGAGCAGCGAGTTCAGACACCCCAGCGCCTCGCCCGGAAGGTTCCCAATGATCCGGTCATCAGAGCGGTGCGTTAGAGCGGCGCCGTGCCGGTTCACGCGGCACACCCGGCGCTCCTGATCCACTATCATCATCGTTACCGGCGCGCTCTCGAAGATCGCTGAAAGCTGACTATGACTTTGCTGCACTTCAGCGAAAAGCGCTGCCTCTTCCAGCGCCAGTCCCGCGGTGGCCGACAGGAAGCTCAACCCCTTGATCTCCCCCACCGTGAACGGACGGTGTCGATCCGTGGCATTGACATTCAGCACGCCCATTGCCTCCCCCCCCACCAGCATGGGGATGCAGACCGCAGAAAAGATATCCTCCCGGGGACGGACAGGCTTGAACCGCGGGTCATCGACTCTCCCGTTCAGCGTTAACATTTCCCGATGGCTGGCCACCCAGCCCGAAATGGTGTCCCCCAAATTCGCAAGCTGTCCCGTCAGGTTGTGTCTGTCCTGACCGCGCACTACGGCCACGCTGAGCTGCTTGCCGTCTTTCGTCGGACGCATGATGGAGCCTTCGTCGGCCTGGCACTGTTCCAGGGCCGCGTCCATCACCTTGTCCAGAATGGTCTGCAGGTCGTGCGTAAGAGCGAGCGCGCGAGTCAGGTCGTGCACGGAGAGAGATTCCCGAAGCTGCACGTTCTCCAGCCGCGTTCGGCGCACGCCCATGGCTCGGGTCAGCGCCGGCAGCAGTGAGGCCACCTTGAAGGGCTTCATCACATAATCAAATGCTCCCTCCTTCATCGCCTCCACAGCCGTCTCGATCGTTGCCTGGCCGGTCATGACGATGGACACGACATGCGGGTCGATCTCCAACGCAGCTTTCATCAACAAAAGTCCGTCCATCCCCGGCATTATGAGGTCGGTCAGCAGCACGTCGAAATCCTGCTCCTTGAGCGCCTGCAGCGCCTCCGACCCCGAACCGACCGCCTCTGTCTCGTATCCGTACCGCGGCAATCTCTCCTGCAGTGCGGTCCGCAACTCCAACTCGTCATCCACTACGAGCACTCGTCCCTGCGTTGGTGTTGACATCATTCATATCCTTTCGATATTCTGCGTGGTACAATTGCGATCGAAATCATTTCGGGAGACCCACCATGTATGCCGTATTGGACTAAGAAACGTCAGTATCTGGAATCGGTCACACACGACCTCGAGAACGGTTTGAGCGACTCCATCAATCAGGCTCTGCGCGCCACATCGAAATCAATGCCGTCCTTGCCGGTTGTTACTGTCCCCTTTCACTCGCGTAGGTTTCCCCAACCTTTCGTTTATACCTGGCCGACCCCAGGGCGCTGATTACCTCCACGCGTCACAAATCTTACTTACACCCCGTTCCACCGAACACCAATCCACACCGCTCTGGGAATACCGCATTGATGACAACTGCCGCGCCGTGTGTTACCTCGACGGCGACACTTACGTACGTCTAGGTCTTCATCGGCTGCCATGACGACTTCGAGCGATTCTACAGTTAGTGTCTTCGCACACATCACTCCCTCGCTCCATCTTCCCCCAGAGCTTCCCCGTTACCTCCGTTGCCCACCGGCAGCACAATCCGTACCGTTGTCCCCCTGCCTTGCTCGCTCTCCAGTTGAATGGCGCCACCGTGTTCTTCGACAATGCGGTGACAGATGGCCAGCCCCAGTCCGGTGCCCTTGCCTTCCGGTTTGGTTGTCAAGAACGGCTCCATCACGTCAGGCAGAATTTCAGGAGGAATGCCCTCCCCGGTGTCGGACACCTCAATCTGGAGCGCCAGATGCGAAGCGCGGATTCCAGGATCACTCGCGCTTTCGCCAGCTTCCACACTGGCCCGCACGGTGAGTGTTCCTCCCTCCGGCATCGCGTCGCAGGCATTGGTGAAGAGATTCAGGAAAACTTGACGCAATTGCTCCCGGTCGGCAGGAATGAACGGGAGCTCTTCCGCAAAATCCCGAACTACCTCGATGGATCCTCTCCGAAGGTGTCCCTGGAGCAATTCCATAGTTTTATCGACCTCCTGCGGCAGATTGACCGAGGAAATGCGTGTCCCGCTTCGGCGACTGAACTGCAGCAAGTTGGCGACCAGGTTCCCCATGCGGCTCACTTGCCGATCGATGACCGCGAGGCTTTCCCGATCAGGAGTATCGGGCGGCAAATCGTCCAACAGCGACTCCAGTCGCAGCGTTACGGTGGTCAATGGATTGTTCAGTTCGTGAGCGATGCTGGCGGCGAGTTCCCCCACCGAGGCCAATTTGGCGGCCTGCCAGAGCTGTTCGGTCATCGAGCGTAGCGCGTCATCCTTCACCCGTAACGCCGCCTCCGCGCGTTTGCGGTCGGTGATGTCCCGGATGTTGCATTGGATCACCGGCGTGTGATCCACAGAGTAGACATTGCTGACGAACTCCACGTCAATCCGCCTGCCGTCAGCAGTTTCCAGCGCCAAGTCTTCGTAGCGGACGTAGCCCTGCCGCTGCAATTCGAGGAACTTCTCCTGGTTGGCAATGAGGTCGCCGAAGGACCCCAGCTCCCAAACTTTCTTGCCGAGGAACTGTTCGTGCGAGAAACTCAGCATCTCAATCAGGAACGGATTCGCGTCGACGATCATCCCTGTCTTGGTATCGAGGATCAGAATACCGTCTTGAGCCGACTCAAAAAGACGCCGATACCGCGTCTCCGAATCGACCAACGCTTGCTGCGCCGCGCGCTCCGCGGCCTGGTCGCGGAAGACCAGCACCACACCGGTGATTTCCCCCTGGCCATCTCTGATCGGCGCGCCGCTGTCGGCGATGGGGATCTCCGCGCCGTCACGGGCGAGGAGCACGGTGTGCTTGGCAAGCCCCACGATCAACCCCTCCCGCAGTACCCGGCGCACCGGGCTCTCGACCGGCTGGCGCGTTCCTTCATTGACGATATGGAAGACCTCTTCGAGTGGTTGGCCGCGGGCATCGTTCTGCGACCAGCCGGTGAGCGTCTCGGCCACAGGATTCAGCAACTCCACCCGCCCCTCGGTGTCGGTGGTGATCACTCCGTCACCCAAGCTCATCAGCGTGATGCGGTGACGCTCCTCGGCCTTCCGCCGCGCTGTCTCCGCGTAGAGGAGAGCTTTGTAGTGCGCCTTGGCGTTCTGTTGCCACACCGCCGCGGCCACGGTAACGGCCGCCAGGATCAGGAGGACGAGCACCAACACGATGGTAACAGATCGGACGCGCCACACCGCCAAGGACTCCGACACGTCCATCTTCGCCACTATGAACCAAGGGGATTCCGGGACGCGCCTCAAGACTGACAGCACCTTAACCCCGCGATAGTCCGTCCCCTCAACCACCCCCTTCCTCCCCAGCACCGCCATCACCGCGGGCACGTCCTTCCGAGTTAGTGGGATGTGCAGCTTGAGGGCGGTGTTCTTGCGGTGGCGCAAGTCGTTCAGGAACAGAACCGAGTCCCCATCCTTGCGGACGAGCAAGGTTTCCGCGCTCCGGCTGAGAGTGGGCCAGGACTGGACCAGCGGATAGAGAAAGTCCTCGGCATTGCTGATCAGAACGACCGCGCCGACGGGTCTGCCTCCCACCCCTGCGAAGAGCGGCGCAACCGCGGCGACGTGGGGCGCCGAGGTCTCTACTCCGGAATGCAGGTCGCTGAGCAGCGCGCGCCGTTCTCGGCAGGCGTCTTTCACTACTTGCATCTCCTCACCATCGACTCGGACTCGCAAAGTCCGCCGAACCCGATGACTGGAGAGGCTCAAGAGCGCTTTACCCTCCGCGTCTACCAGCCGGACATCACTGTAGCCATAGTACGTCCGCAACGAGCGGAACCGGGTGAGTATATTGTCGGCGTTCCCCGCTTGCGGGTTTGCCATCCATCGCGCAACCGTGTGTGCAAAGAACGAATCCCCTACGAGCACTGCGGCATCACCCAGCCGCTCGGATCGCCACCGGGTGATCTCATCGACCTTCAACTGCGCGATGACGCCGAGATAGCTTTCCGCGTTCCGTCGCAGGTGTTGCTCCTGGGCGCGGTAGAACCACCCGCCTGCGGCCAGCACGCCGACGATCACCAGCCCAAGGATGACGATGAGTTGACGGGACGTTACGCCAGATTGTGTCATGTTGCTACCTCCTGACTTAGCTCCTAAGCGGGCACTTGCACAAGGCCTTCGTTGCACACCTGATTCTTCAGAGTCAGGTTCCTGATACAAGCTGGCTACGAAAAACGGCGTGACGCGCTTCACACCCTGACGTTCAAGTCAGGGTTCCTGACATCTGTCTCAATGCGACACGGAGTAAGGCAACGAACGGCCTGCCTGGGAGCCACTTATGTGAGCTACCGCTGGCTGAAGCACGGCGGTGTCCGTTCAATATCAGGCAGCCTTCCCTGTAGCCAGTCGTGTGAGTCTCCGCCGGCTGAAGCACGGCGGTGTCCGTGTAGCCAGTCGTGTGAGTCTCCGCCGGCTGAAGCACGGCGGTGTCC
>MNXM01000124.1:19691-26935 GCA_001872605.1 Armatimonadetes bacterium CG2_30_59_28
GCACGGCGGTGTCCGTTCAACATCAGGCAGCCTTCCCTGTAGCCAGTCGTGTGAATCTCTGCCGGCTGAAGCACGGCGGTGTCATGGCTTCTTTCGGAGCCAAGAGAATACGGATTTACAGGGATTTAGGAGCTGCGTCGATAGGCATTCCCTGAATATTGGCTTCGCAAAGCCTGAATCTGGCCGGAGGGCAGACATGATTGTCTGCCTCGCACTGCTGCCTCCGGATGATAGTCGAGTATCTGCCGACCTTCGTCAGTCCTTCGCGTATGGCGAACTTGGTCAGTTCGGCGATGGTGTGGAGGTTCAGTTTCGGCTCTCTGTCATGTTCCCCCTGGACCTCTCCCCGAATTCTCTGCGCCTTTGCGTGAGGTCACGGCATTGGTTCATCAAACACCACTGCGCGGCCTTGCAGCGCGGACTCCATCATTGCCTCCATCAGCGCGAAGGCACGGAGGGTGTCTCGCGGCGCGACCGGGGTGGGGGCGGCGTTGACAATGTGCTCGTGCATCCTGTCGTAGCAGCGGTAGTAGAGCGTGGCGTCAGGGCCCGCATGGAATCCGGGATGGGTGTCGTTCAGGAAGTCCGGGCACCACGCAGGTGGCACCGTATCCCCCATGCGCTTGAAGGTCTTGCGCAGCAAATCGTTCTTTGAGTCGCACCAGTCCTGCTGGATCATGCCCTTGTCGCCCGCCGCGTAGAAGTACGACTTCTGTGCCGGATAGGGGAGCTTCTCGGCAATGGCAACGAGTCCGTCGTCGCAACGGATCTCCGCGCGGTACCAGCCAAACTCACCAACGTCGAATTTCATGGCCGGTTGCTGCACTGCTCCGCTAACCTCGACGATTCCACGGTCGCCGATCATGCAGACAATCTGGTCGAAGATGTGTGCCCCAAAGTCCAGGAAGTCGTCAGACTTTACGCCGCAATTCTGATGGCGCACGATGATACCCGGCTTGCCAACAACGCCCTCCCCCAAGGCCTGCATGAAAGAAAGGAAAGCGATCTCGTAGCGTCGGTTCTGGTAGGCGCAGAGAGTTTTGCCCGCCTGGCGCGCCGCGTCAAAGCCGCGCTGGGCGTCCGACAGACTTGCTGCGAAGGGTTTCTCGACAAAGACGTTCACTCCTGCTTCGAGCGCCTCGATGGCAGGCGTCATGTGCGCGTTGGGAGGTCTCGTAGCAACGGTAACCAAGTCGAGGTCCGGAATGGCTGCGGTCATTTCCCTGACCGACCCAAATGCCTGCGCCCCAACGGTTTCGGCGAGACCTTCCGCCTTTGCCTTGTCGATATCGCAGAATGCGGCCACCTCGAACTTGTCCGGCAACATTGCCACCCCCGGCAAGTGCATCCCTCGAACCACGTTCCCTGCCCCGATGTACCCCAACTTGAGTTTACTCATTGTTTCCCCCTTGCAGTCGTTGCGTAGAATTGCGCTGCCCCGACCCACATGCCTTCTGTGGACCCTCCAGGCACAACACAGTTTCGGGACGCAAGGAATCAGCCAACGGGGACTTACGGGCCTCCACGAACGTGTGCGCGCCCGATGAGAGGATCCACGACGAGAGTGCGTTCACCCCCGAAGTGGTCTCGAAGCAGGATGACGCATTCGTCGGCGCGCCCGTCTTCGTAAAAGGAAACGGCATCCATGCCAGAAGGCTCGGAAGTGGGGGCAGCCGTGGAGGACACAAGGCGGATGTCGACCGTATCCGGCAGAGCATGGGGTCTCCCGAGGGAACTCATTTCAGGAACGAACTGTCGCTCACCCGACTCCGACGGTCGCTGTATCGCAACACTGTAGACACCGTTTGCAGTGTCGATTTCCACTCGCGTCGGCGTCTTCTCTGCAACGGCCAGGCTGCGCGCAAAGCTCAATGCGGCCAGCACCCTCCGAGTGGAGGCCCGTAGCTGAGCGTCCCGTCCGGCGCGGACAAACGAGGGCATAACGGATGTGGCAAGGACCACCATGATAAACATGATGGCGACAAGCTCGATCAGGGTAAAACCGCGCGGCCGTATGGCTGGTGATTGGAGCTTGGTGGTTGTCTCTTGCCCCATGTGCTATCAACTCCATTGCCGATGCGGAGTATCATTGTTGCACGGAGATTCGGGCGAAGTCAAACCGCGGTTGGGCACAGCGCGTCATACAGCCTAACCCACGGCGGATCGGGATGGAAGCCCCCTGACAACTGAATCCTGACGGACTACGAGATCTTCTCCAGCGGCGCGAAGCTGAGCATCAGTTTTTTGATCCCGATGTCCTTGCTGGGGAATGCAACCTCGACCCACTCCTGCTCTTCGTCGCTACGGACTCCTGAGTCTGATGCGACGGATCCCACCTTCACGACGATTCCGTCTCCCCATTTCCCGTGGCGCACCTTCTCGCCAACGGCGTATTGGCAGGTGGTTATTGATAATTGGCGACTGTCGACGGATGCGTGTGAGGTCGCGTCGTGAGCGCCGGGCAATTCTTCTTGTCGCTGCGATCTGTGTGAGGCGGCAGATGCGGAGTGGGATGGAGAATCCGAGTGGCGTGATCGGCGGGTGGAAGGCCACCACGAGGAGTCGAGGGTGGAGATGCTGGATGTGCACTGCAGCACACTCTCCGGTATGTCACGGACAAACTGCGAGAGCATGGAGTCTTCCGTCATACCATACAGAGTTCGCCGATTGGCGTGGACGAGGTACACCGCCTCCATGGCGCGGGTCAGCCCAACGTAGCAGAGACGCCGTTCCTCCTCCATGGATTTGGTGTCGCAGCGGGAGCGAGAATGCGGGAACACGTTCTCCTCCATCCCGACCATAAAGACGACAGGGAACTCCAGCCCTTTCGCAGCGTGTAGCGTCATGAGAGTGACGGCTTGCGCGGACTCGTCCCAGCGGTCGATCTCAGCGACCAGCGCGACGCCCTCGAGAAACTGCCCGAGGTGGGAAGAGCGGAAATCGGTGGCCACTACTGTGTCATCCTCCGTCCTTTCTCCGTTCGCGAGCTCTGAGAGTTCGTTCTCAATTCTCCTGTCAAACTCTTGCGTCGCCGACAGAAGCTCTTTGATGTTCTCCATCCGTTCCGCTGCTTCCAAAGTTCGTTCTTCTTCCAGTAGGCGCGCATATTCGGTGCGCTTGAGTACCTCCTCGGCAAGGCGCGTGATGGAGCCGCAATCTCCCATGAACTCTTGAAGACGCTCGAACAACTGAGCGAACTCGACCACTGCTTTGGATGCCCGCGGGCTCAGGTGGATACTGATGGAGTCTGTTGCGGTCGATGCAACCTGTCGGATGGTCTCCATCAGGTTGATGTCGTGTTGCACGGATTCCGCTTCGAGTTTTTCCACCGTGCGTGAGCCGATCCCACGGGTGGGGACGTTGATGATTCTCCGCAGGCTGATAGAGTCGTTCGGGTTGTACAACAGCTTGAGGTACGCGAGGATATCCTTGATCTCCTTGCGCTGATAGAATTGCACCGCGCCGACCAGCCGATAGGGAACGCGAAATTTGACGAACTCCTCTTCAAGGACGCGTGATTGGGCGTTGACGCGATAGAGGACCGCGAAGTCGTTCAGTCTCTTTCCCTGTCCCTCGCGCAGCTTGCCGATCTGCTCGATAACGTACTGCGCTTCCTCCTGCTCGTTCGCAGTCTCGTGAAGAATGAGGGGGTCGCCCCCTTGCTTTTCCGTCCAGAGTCTCTTCTCCTTGCGGTGCTGGTTCTTCCGAATGACGGCATACGCTGCGTCAAGGATTGTCTGTGTGGACCGGTAGTTCTGCTCCAGTTTGATGACGGTGGCGTCGGGGTAGTCTTTCTCGAACTGGAGGATGAGCCGAACATCCGCGCCGCGCCAAGAGTAGATGCTCTGGTCGTCGTCTCCGACAACGCAGATGTTGCGGTGCTTGCGAGCGATGTTTTCAACCAACCGGTACTGCGCGTAATTGATGTCTTGATACTCATCCACCAGAACGTGCCGAAAGCGCTCCTGGTAGTGGTCGGCTATCTCCGGCTCCGCTTCCAGAAGCTGCACCGCCAGCATAAGCAGATCGTCGAAATCGCACGCGTGGTTCATGCGGAGTTTCTTCTCATACAGATGGTAGACTCTGGACACAATCTGCTCGAAAAAGCCGGACGCGGTTGTTTCGTATCGGCGAGGTCCGATAAGCTCGTTCTTGGCGTTGCTGATGGCCTCATGGATTGCCTGCGGGCGGAAACGCTTGGAGTCGAGGTCGAGTTCTTCCAGGGCCTGCTTGATCAACGTCTGCTGGTCGCCGGCATCAAATATCACAAACTGGCGATCAAGCCCAATGCGGTCGCCGTGTGTGCGCAACATCCGTGCACAGATGGCATGGAACGTGCCCACCCACATCCCACGGGACATTCCGCGGCCGTCGGGTGCGGAGCCGATCAGTCCCTCGATGCGCTCACGCATCTCATTGGCAGCCTTGTTTGTAAAAGTGACCGCGAGAAAGTGGTATGGCGAGGTCTCTAACTCCTGAATCAGGTGGGCCACCCGATGGGCGAGGACACGCGTCTTTCCGCTGCCCGCTCCCGCAAAGATGAGCAACGGTCCCGTTTCATGTTCTACCGCGGCGCGCTGCTGCGGGTTGAGTGGAAGAAGGATGGAGGACATGAGATGCTTATGTGCTCGAAATGCACGCTTTGACGAAGGCGCGGAACAGCGGGTGCGCTCGGTTTGGTCGTGATTTGAACTCCGGATGGAATTGCGTGGCGATGTAGAAGGGGCGATCAGGAAGCTCAACGATTTCCACAAGTCGCTCATCGGGGGACAGACCCGAGAGCACCAGCCCATTTTTGCGGAGCGCTTGATGGTACTTGGGGTTCACCTCGAACCGGTGCCGATGGCGTTCGCAAACGAGGTCGGTTCCATAGATTCCCGCGGCCTTGGAGCCGCTCAACAGCTTGCAGGCGTAAGCGCCCAATCGCATGGTGCCTCCTTTGTCCTCGATGTCTTTCAGCTCGTCGAGGATGGTGATAACGGGGTCAGGAGTGTTCTCGTCGAACTCGGAGCTGTTGGCATTCGCGATACCGCACTTGTTTCTGGCGAACTCGATGACGCAACACTGAAGACCGAGGCACAGCCCGAGGAATGGGACCTTGTTCTCCCGGGCATACTGAATGGCCTCGACCTTCCCCTCGATCCCGCGGTGCCCAAAACCTCCAGGGACCAGGAGACCGTTAAGCCCTTTCAGGCGCTCTTTCGCGTTCTGGCTGGTGATGGTTTCGGAATCAATCCACTGAATATCCACGCGCGCTTTGTTCTCGATTCCACCGTGTTTCAGCGCTTCGACGATACTGATGTAGGCATCGTGGAGTTCCATGTATTTGCCCACCATCCCGACCGTGCACCGGGCAGTAGGGTTCTTCATATCCTCAACCAACTGCTCCCATTCCCCAAGATCCGGAGGACCGTTGTCGATGCCGAATCGTTTCAGCACGAGGACGGCAAGTCCCTGCTTCTCGAAGGTGATTGGCAACTCGTAGAGCGTCTCCGTGTCCAGCCCCTCGATGATGGCTTCCCGAGGTGTATCGCAGAAGAGGGCTATCTTACGACGCATCTCGTCGGTCATGGACAGCTTGGTCCGGCAGATCAATATGTCCGGCTGAATGCCAATGTTTCGCAACTCCCGAACACTGTGCTGGGTGGGCTTGGTCTTCATTTCCTTCCGCGGACCAACGAAGGGGATGAGGGTCACGTGGATGTACATCGTGTTCTCCGACCCCTCATCAATCTTCATCTGCCGAATCGCCTCAAGGAACGGAAGTCCTTCGATGTCGCCCACCGTGCCTCCAATCTCAACGATGGCTACATCCGCGTTCTGTTCGTTGGCGTGAGTGCGAATCCGGTGTTTGATCTCGTCGGTGACGTGGGGAATCACCTGAACGGTCTGACCGAGGTAGTCGCCCTTTCTCTCTTTGGCGATAACGGTTCCGTAGACGCGCCCGGTAGTAACGTTGGAGCTGGTGGTAAGAGGGATGTCGACAAACCGCTCATAGTGCCCCAGGTCCAAGTCGGTTTCAGCGCCATCCTCCGTCACAAATACCTCGCCGTGCTGGTGAGGGTTCATTGTTCCCGCATCGACGTTGATGTAGGGATCAATTTTTTGCACCGAGACCCGTAAACCGCGGTTCTTGAGGAGACGGCCAAGACACGCTGTCGTGATGCCCTTGCCGATGGACGATACTACGCCGCCTGTCACAAAAACGAACTTGGGGCCGGAGGTGCTGTTGGACATGGTCATTACTCCTGATAGTTGCTTCGATGTTACCCGATGACGGGGTGTAATGGGCGTCCGGGACCGAGATGATGTAGTCTCAACATCTGGCCAGTGCGAAGGGGATCGCTGCAAGCGGGAACGCGGGATGGGAAGTCGCATGGCGGGCGGTCCCTCGGCCCCTGCACCATTACACTTTCCGATTATATTGAGCGCCGACGGTGATGACAAGCACAGAAACGCCAATGTGCTGGAAAAAGGCAGGTTTGTTCCCGGAATGCGCTGAGGGGCTGGGGATAACCCCAACCACGATGAGACTAACTTTTCCCAGTCGCGGGTGAGCGGTGGAAACCGGCTCAATGGGGGGCGACGGGTGTCCGCCACTACAACCTGATAATGCTGGATCCCGAGGGTCTCTGAAAGACTTTCTCTTGGTGGACGAGCGCCATGATGGACAGGTAAAGCTGATGCACGAACACCACTGAGACCCTTCCGACATGAAACCGGGCGCATCTCAAACTGGGGGCATTCCGATGCTGGAATTCTGGCTGGCGTTCGTCGAATTGACGAGGTTGAACAACAGAAATACACTTGACTGGCACGCAGCGGGACGAAAGAAGCAATATGGACCTTCCGCTGTTGCGCAACAATTAGGGATTAACAAAGAGGATGGTGATGGAGATGAAGAATTGGGAGAAAATACTGTTGGTTGTATCAACGGTGGTACTGGCGTTCATTTTGAACGCAGGGTTTCTAAAGGTGGAAGGGTATACCACTGGAAAGATCCTTTCGATGAATGACATCGCTTCAATTAAACTTGGGTACGAGCAGACACCAAATCTTCTCATTGATGGACTGAGGTGGTGGAGGGGTGAATGGATCCAGGTTGGTATAGCAGCGTTTCGACCGGTCTCATCGTACCTTTACTGGTTGGAAACGCACCTTTGGCTCCACCAAGGTTTCATCTGGACGGCATGGATTGGTTTTGTGCTGTTCTCAGTAAACTGCCTGCTTTCTGGAGTGTTAGC
>MNXM01000076.1 GCA_001872605.1 Armatimonadetes bacterium CG2_30_59_28
ACCTCCGCAACAAAAACCGCGCGTCTTCTCCGACATCTCGTAATGAATGTTCGTCCCTCCAAACATCGGACGCTCCTGCGCCTCCCAGTTCCGACGAGCCAGCCGACGCTCGATTCTCCTCTTGCGGTTCCGCACGATCTTGCGATATGATCTACGCACTTGAAAGCCCCCTTTTATTGCTTCTCCACTCTTCGGTGCTTACACCGATTTGTCCAAGAAAAACGGGGCTTTCTCGCTTCCTCACCTCTCGAAAATATTGAATATCATGCTTGTATAAGGATTAGTCCGTCTTCGATGGCGAACTGGTTGCGCGCCTGAGGGGTGAAGGGGGCAGCGAGGATGCCATTCGTCAAAGGGATGTAGTAGACGCTGCGGAACCCCTGCTGTGCCCCCGGTGTTCCCAGCCGGAGGATGTGCTGCCACCACAGCCCAGTCTTGACGGACTCCGTCGCGTCCAGCTTGCCGGTGTCGAAAGTTACGGCGCCCACGATGTCGAGGGAACTCCGATCCCTGGAGAGGACGAACTCCTTCTCGATTTTCAGATTGGGCTGACCCTTGTTTGTGACGCGGACGCAGACTTCCTCCGCTCCCTGCTTCACGATCTCCGCTTCAGCGGCCGTGGCCAGGAAGCTACCCGGATAGCTTTCTGTTGTGACGCGGTCCCCGAACAGGCCGCCGGGCGTGTCACCACGATAGGGGCCGAAGCAGGTGAGGTCGACATCCGCGGGCTTGTACTCCAGCCGTGCCACTCGTCCCCCACTGCCGGGCTTCAGCACCGCCCGCAAGAAAGCGTTTTCGAAAACGATCTCCTCCGCCCCATCTGCATCCACATCAGCCCGGGTCACCCGGCAGTCTGTCAGCGTGCCGGCGCATGCGGGCAGCGGGGTGCGTCCAACAGCGCCGCAAGCCATCAATGCCAGCAACACAGCAAGCAGTCTGACCGTCAATCCTGCGAGCATGTTCAATCCCCCATTCCATTAATAATCTGCTACGCATTCCCGCGGCAATTGCCGCGGGACAAAGTGGTCGCCGATGCGTCACGCGGCTTCAGGGCTGAAATCAATTGCGTTGGTGATGAACGGCATGGTCACTGCCCATGCCATATTGTGCGACGGGGCGGAAATTGTCAACATCTGTGGGGTGCCTGACTTGCATTTCCGGACACGTACCCGGTGGACTATTTCCCCTACATCCGTTTATAATGGAGTCGCATTTCACTGAGCGATCTCTGAAGGTGGAACATCCGGTGCATCCCCTCGCTCATTCGCCAATTTGCCGATTATTCGAGGAGTCTGTTGGAAGTGGGAAAGAACCTCTACGAGAAAGTCTTCGATCTACACACCGTCCAGCAGTTGCCGTCCGGCAACTATCAGGTTCTGATGGGATTACACCTGATTCATGAGGTCACCTCCCCACAGGCCTTTGCCATGCTACGTGAACGTGGTCTCGACGTAATGCATCCCGAGCGCACATTCGCGACGGTAGACCACATCATTCCCACGCACAGCCAGGGTCGGCCTCTGGCCGACCCGGTGGCTGAAAAAATGATGCAGCATGTGGAGAAGAACGCTGCAGATTTTGGGGTCACCTACCTTGGGCCGCAGACGGGAGATCAAGGCATCGTGCATATTGTGGGACCAGAGAAGGGCCTGACTCAACCGGGGATGACGATTTGCTGCGGCGATTCCCATACTGCCACTCACGGCGCGTTTGGCGCACTGGCATTTGGGATTGGCACATCTCAGGTGTTCGATGTATTGGCTACTCAAACACTGACGCTATCTAAGTTAAAGGTTCGACGCATCGAGGTCAACGGCAAGCTCTCGCCCGGCGTGTACTCAAAAGACGTCATCCTGTACATCATAGAGAAACTGGGAGTTAAAGGCGGCGTGGGCTACGCGTACGAATTCGCTGGTGAAGTCTTCGAGCACTTCTCCATGGAAGACCGCATGACGGCCTGCAACATGGCCATCGAGGGTGGTGCGCGGTGTGGGTACGTGAACCCCGACCAGATCACCTACGACTACATGAGGGGGCGACGGTACGCCCCGAAGGACAAGTGCTGGAACAAGGCCCTGGACTATTGGGAGTCGGTAAAGTCTGACGCAGATGCGTTGTATGATGACTGTGTTGTTTTCAGGGGTGAGGACATCGAGCCTGTAGTTACGTGGGGAATCACGCCGGGACAATCGACATCAATCAACGGGACAATCCCTCGGAAGGCAGATTTCCCCGGACACGAACAGACACTGATTCAGGAAGCCTACGACTACATGGGGTTTGAGCCGGGACAACCCATCCGGGGGACGAAGATTGATGTTGCTTTCATCGGTTCCTGCACAAACGGACGTATCTCGGACTTTGAATCGGTCGTGGAACTGATGCGAGGAGGCAGCTTCAAGGTCGCGCCGCATGTCAGAGCGTTGGTTGTTCCCGGGTCACAGGCGGTGAAAGCCGAGATGATCCGGCGCGGCTACGATCAGGTTTTTTCCGACGCTGGATTTGAGTTCCGCGAGGCAGGGTGCTCCATGTGCCTGGCGATGAATCCTGACAAACTGCAGGGGAGAGAAATCTCAGCGTCGTCGTCAAACCGCAATTTCAAAGGACGTCAGGGATCACCGACTGGACGCACACTGCTCATGTCACCCGTTATGGTCGCCGCCGCGGCCATCGAGGGGGAGGTAACGGACGCGAGGGAATTGTTCAGTATCGATTGAAGGCGTGCTTTCGTGCATCCCGTCGATCCTACACGATTTGCTGTCCCCGAAGGAGAATAACCGTGGACCCCAAACGAATCAAAATGACAGGCAAAGCCATCAGCGTGCGCGGGAATGATGTCGATACCGACCGGATCATTCCTGCCCGGTATCTGAAATGCGTTACCTTCGACGGATTGGGGGAACACGCGTTTGAAGACGATCGCGCCCAGTTGAGGGAGATGGGACAGACCCACCCATTGGATGACTCCCGGTTTGCCGAAGCGGAGATACTCTTCGTCAACAAGAACTTTGGGTGCGGTTCTTCGCGGGAGCACGCCCCTCAGGCGCTTATGCGATGGGGACTCGGAATCAAGGCGATTGTCGGAGAATCGTTTGCCGAGATATTCTTCGGCAACTGCGTGGCGTTGGGGATTCCCTGCTGCGTGGTCGATGAAGCGACGATGGATGAGCTTATGCGGGAAAATGAATCCGACGCCAGGACGTCTTTCGTGGTGGACATCGAGACCAGGGAGGTGAAGGGCAACCGACGGTCGTATCCTGTCACCATACCCGCGGGAGTCCGACAACAGTTCATCGATGGACGTTGGGACATGACTGCGGAACTGCTCGCAGCCAGAGAGCGTATCTCCGCAACGGCATCTTCGCTCCCCTACTTTGGGGGATGGAAGTATACTCGTTACGGGTGAGGGGGAAAGATGGATTTTCATCCGTAACGAGTATAGCAGGCGGCTCATACGAGTCGTGCAGCCGCAGGGCCGGAAGGCGAGAGAGACGCTCACGCCTTTGTCGATAGCACTTCCCTTACAGCGTCCCTCAGAGCCTCCGGCTTGAAGGGCTTGGTGACATAGCTGTCCACCCGCGAAAGTCTGCTCATGATGCTCCGCTCCACAAACCCAGAACTAGCTGTCAGAATCATTATTTTCGCTTTCGACCACTCTGGATTCTGATGTATCGCGTTGATCAGGTCCCAGCCGCCCTTTCGTGGCATGCTAAGATCGATGATCAGCAAGTCCGGGACAGACTTGTCCAGCAGGTACTCCGCCGCCACCCCGTCGATGGCCGTAACAACCTTGTGCCCCAAGGGCGCGAGGATCCTCGGCACAATCTGCCTGATTTCCTGATCGTCATCAACAACCGCTATGGTTGCCAACTGACCTCACCTCCTTGATGATTTCGCGATTCGAGCTCGCAACGAGTCTATCAGCTCATACGAGCCGTACGACCGCCGCAGGAAACCCGCAAAAGGCCCACGGAGTTGGGTGTGTTACGGGGCAATTGTCTGCAAGTGCTCATGCAGTCGGTCAACCCAGTCACGCGCAGAGTCGATCTCCTTCGCTTGCGCCGCTTCCTCGATGGCGCGCCCAATTTCAGTGACGCGGTGGAATCCGTAGATTCCTCCCAAACCTTTCATTCGATGCCCGACTCGCTCGATAGAATCAAAATCACTGACCGCCAGAGCATCGCGCAAGGACAAGACATCACTCCGCCGGTTCTCCAGAAACATGGGGACAAACTCCTCGAGTTCAGGCTCAACCTGTATCAACTCGGAGGCGACAGCGTCCATGTCCCCGGTATCCTGAGGAATGCCCATCGCGGTATACTCCTGAATCGCCCCCAGCAGCCGGCGTTTCCCGAGCGGCTTGGTAAGGTGCGCATCGCATCCGGATGCCATGCTCTCCTCCGCCTCCTGCGACAGAGCAAAGGCGGTCAGCGCAATGATCGGGGTCCTATTCTTCCCTTCTCGTGACTCCCACTGTCGAATAGCTCTCGTGGCTTCATGTCCGTTCATCACCGGCATGCGGACGTCCATCAACACGAGAGCATACTGCTCGGACTTGAACATCTCCAGCGCCTCGAGACCGTTTGTCGCAATGTCGACTCTATGTGGGGTCCACTTCAGGTACGACTCAACCACGAATCGATTCTCGGCGTCATCATCCACCAGGAGTATCCTGGCGGGACGGATCGCCTGCCCCAAGGGCTCAGGAGTCGCCGTCGCCAGGGAGTCTGCCGTCTCACGCAATACCGACACGATGTCGTCCGCAAGACGTGATTCGGCAATCGGAACAACCATGTAGGTCCGAGTATCCTGACCACGCGGACATCGGCCGGACCATTCGGCGCATGGTACCATCAACTGCACGATGTCAGGAATCGGGCTGCTCAGAATCACCAGTTTGTACGGGTCGAGATTCGCGTGTTGACGCCTCCGGATATCCTCGAGTGCCTGCGTCGCGTCTCCGGCCTCTGTCACCTGCGCTCCCCAGTTGGATAGCCTTTCCGCCAGTAACCTGCCGTGATCAGGATTAGCGTCAACGATCAGAATGGTCATGCCACTCAGGGCCGCCCGAAGCATTCCCCGGTAAGTCATCGGGCTCTGGCTATGCCCGAAGTACACCGTGAAGTGAAACGTACTGCCTTGCCCGAGGGCGCTCTCCGCCCAGATACGTCCCCCCATCATCTGCACCAGTCGCCTGCAGATTGACAAGCCCAACCCCGCGCCTTCATTCAACCTGCTTCTTGCGGACCGAACCTGAGTGAAACTGTCAAAGATCACTTCGAGTTTGTCTGGTGGAATCCCGATGCCAGTATCGAGAACGGCAAAGTGGACAGTCGATCCGGTGTTCGTCTCGGGAGACGGGTGTTCGGGGTCCCGCTCCTTCTGCACCGTCAGTGAGACGATGCCCTCATTCGAGAACTTGATCGCGTTACTGAACAGGTTGATGAGAACTTGCCGCAGTCGATGGGGATCCCCGCGGAGAATGACCGGAACATCTGGTCCAACGGTGTACGAGAGTTGGAGGCCTCTCTCATTCGCCTTCAGGGCGAGAAAATCCAATGTCTTCTCGACCACCTCGACCAGGTTAAATTCAGTTTCCTCAAGCGCGAGGCGGCCGACTTCTGCCTTGGCGAGATCAAGGATGTCCTCAATGAGAAGTTGTAGCGCTTCACCAGACTTGCGGAAAACCTGCACATATTCTTCCTGTTCCGAAGTCAACTTTGTTTCGTCGAGAACTTCCGCCATCCCCAGAATCGCGTTGAGTGGGGTCCGAATTTCGTGGCTAATGAGCGCGATGAACTCGCTCTTCGCGTGGTTTGCCTCCTCCGCGGCTGCCTTCGAGCGAACAAGCTCGCGAACTCTCTGCCTCTCGTAGGCATGGCGCAATGTCCGCGCGAGTGACCGGCTGTTGACCACGCCTCTGAAGATATGATCCTGCGCGCCCGCTCGCACCGCCGCGACGCCGAATTCCTCATCATCCTTGCATGTCAATACCACCATGGGGATAGCGGGATAGGTCTCACGGATGTCACGAATGGCGTCCAACTCAACTCGCCGACAGTCCCCGGAATCCATCAGCAGTGCATCGATCTCCCCTGAATCAAGCAATCGCCTACCGACAGACAGAGCATCGGCGACCTCGAGATCGAATGGTTCGCCCGACGATCCCGCCAAGGCCGACTTCACCAACTGGAGGCTTGTTGGATCCTCCGATACGAGCAGCACTCGCAACTTCTCACACCTCAGATAGCTCGGGCCCTCACTCACTCAATGCCGGCAAGCCGTTGTCAGACGATAGCGCTTGCTTCGGGGCAACCCATGTTTTCATGCACAAATTCTACCACATGCAGGAGCAAGTTCGGCTGCTGCGTGAACAGCTTGAGGAACTGCTCGCCAACCCGAGCACGGACAAGTACCGCGCCCAATGGGCAAGGAAACTGTTGGAGATCAACAGCTCTGGTCAGCAACCGGCTAACTCCGCGACCTTCACGATACAGACGCTCACCTGCGGTAACTTTGCACTCATCGCGCTGTCCGGGGAGATGTGTGTTGGGTATTCGCTGCGGTTCAAAGCAGAACTGAAGGACAGGCCGATCATTGTCGCCGGCTACTGCAACGGTATCATCGCTTACGTTCCAACTGCCAGGATACTTTCCGAAGGAGGGTACGAGGCAGATGGCAGTTACTTCTACTTCGGGCTACCCGCGCCATTCAAGCCGGAGGTGGAAGAGACGGTTGTGCGGAAGGCGTTGGGAATGGCCAGCCCATCATCGGATTGCCAGCAGCCCCTATGATCACGACTACGAGTGACCCATCTCGGTCAGGCTGAGCAGTGCTTCCCCTAACCACTGATGGATCGTTTGTTGACAGACTCTCACAGCCGCCGCGATCGTCCGGGTCGAGTGCAAGTCAGATTTGTGATGGCGCATGATTCGGACTCTGTGAGTCCGCCGTGATTGTCAGCCCTGTAGGCCCTGCTACAGGGGTAATGTGACGGTTCCACCTGTTCCCTGCGAGCCCCCGCTCGCTCAGCTTACCGACAGCAGGGGCTGTCTGGGAAAGGGGAGGCCCCCACCGTTTCCCCTGTAGCAGGGGCTACAGGGCTGACGATCACAAATCTGACTTGCACCCGTCCGGGTCTCCTAAGTTGACAATTCCAACTCAAGAGAGTAACTTAATGTTCCATACGGACACGCGCAGGAGGAGAAACCCGCTGGGTGCCTCCTCCTTTTCGTTGGGAAGGAAGAATCATCGCGATGGGTAAGATCAATATCGGCATTGTTGGCGCAGCCGGCTACGTCGGTGGGGAACTTATCCGGATACTGAGTACCCACCCGGAAGCGGAGATTGCAGCCCTGTCACGCGTGCGATCCGAAGGAAATCAGGACCTCGCGGACGTGCAGCCGCAACTGCGGGATGCTCTGAACAACATCCCCCGCCGTGTTGCTGCATTTGACGCGGAGACGCTGGGGGAGGTGTGCGATGTTGTCTTTATCGCCGCGCCCCATGGGCAGGCGATTGCGATGGCGCCCCCACTGTTAAGGAAGGGGGCCAGGGTCATCGACATGGGCGCCGACTTCAGGCTGAAGGATCCGTCGGTTTACGAGCAATGGTACAAGGTGCAACACACCGAACACGAGTTGCTGGCGGAAGCAGCGTACGGACTTCCTGAGATCGACCGCGAACCCATTCGCTCCGCCCGACTCGTTGCCAACCCGGGCTGCTATCCCACGTCAGCGTCGCTGGCGCTGTTCCCCCTAGTGAAGGCCAAGCTGATCGATTTGTCTACCATCGTCATCGACAGCAAATCGGGAGTGTCAGGTGCGGGAAGGTCGAAGCTAACGCTCGACTTCTTCTTTACCGAAGTAATCAACGATTTCAAGGCCTACAGCGTTGCCAGTCACCGTCACACGCCGGAGATCGAGCAGGTCCTTGCGGAGATCGCCGGGGAGTCCATCACGCTGTCGTTTACGCCGCACCTGCTGCCCATCGCCCGCGGGATTCTGACGACTACCTACTCCGTTCTCCGGCCGGGTGTGTCGGAGGGACAGATTCAGCAGCGCTTTGGCGAGTGCTATCAGGGAGAACCGTTTGTGCGTCTTCTTCCGGATGGTTTACTCCCACAGATCAAGCACGTTGTGGGCTCCAACTACTGTGACATCGGGTGGAAGGTTGACTCCAGAACCAACCGGATCATCACCGTGTCCGTTCTGGACAACCTCGTGAAAGGCGCGGCCGGCGCCGCCGTGCAGAACATGAACATTATCTTCCGCCTGCCGGAGACGATGGGACTGAAACACCCTCCGTTCGTTCCGTAGCGCTGTCCTTCGACGGACACGCTTGAACGCTCATCCCTATGCGCTGATGAAGTGATGTGAGGAGAATGCCAGCAACACCAAAACCTTTTGAGATTATTGAAGATGGAACATTGACATCGGTCGCGGGCATTCGCGCGACCGGCCTGCACTGTGGCGTCAAGAGGAAGCGACACGACCTGGCGCTTATCTACTCCGCGGTCCCGACAGTAGCTGCGGCGGCTTTCACGACCAACAAGGTCAACGGGCCTTCGATTCTCGTCTGCAAGGAGAACCTGAAAACCCCCGACGTTCGAGCCATCATTGTCGTCAGCGGCAATGCCAACACCTGCACTGGCAAGACCGGTCTGGAGAACGCCCGGGAGAAAGTATCGCTGACCGCACAGAATCTGGGATTGAAATCGGACGAAGTGCTGGTGTCATCCACCGGCATCATCGGGCGACCCCTCCCGATGGATCAGGTGAGAAAAGGGATCGGTCGCGCCGCGAAGGTTATATTGCGGTGGACCGAAGAGACCTCTCTGGATCCCTCCGAGCACGGTCATCTGGCGGCGCGGGCGATTCTGACCACCGACGCCTATCCCAAGGAGATTGCCGTCCGCGTCAAACTCGGGCGCAAGACCGTCACACTTGCAGGAATCTGCAAAGGGGCCGGAATGATTGCTCCGAATATGGCCACGATGCTCTGCTACATGGCAACCGATGCCGCCATCGCGCCTCGGTTGTTGCAGCCGTTGTTGAAAGACGCGGTGGAGAGGTCGTTTAACTCAATCAGTGTCGACGGAGATACCAGCACCAGCGACACGGCGGTGCTGCTCTCCAACGGTCTCGCCGGGAACGCCGCTATGGACGCCGAGGGCAAGGACTACGCGCGGTTCAGGGACGCGCTGCACTTCGTCACCCGGTTTCTGGCTCAGCAGGTTGTGCGCGATGGCGAGGGCGCAACGCGGCTGATGGAGATATGCGTCCGAGGAGCTGCCAGCGATGTGGAAGCAAAACGGGTAGGCATGACCGTCGCCAGTTCACTTCTCTGGAAATGCGCGGTGTTCGGCGGTGATCCCAACTGGGGTCGCATCGCCGCAGCAGTGGGGCGGGCCCCCGCGCGAGTGAAGCAGGAACGTCTGGTTGTGAAGATCGGCAATCAGACAGTCTTTGCCGACGACAGCCCAACCGACTACAACCTCAAACAAGCCGAGTCCCACATGCAGGAGCAAAAAATCCACGTTACCATCGAGCTGGGACTGGGCAATGGAGAGTGGACAGTGTGGGGTTCAGACCTGAGCTACGACTATGTGAAACTCAACGCGGAGTATCATACGTGAGCGGTGATGAGATGGGTGAGGTGTTGCCCTCCGTCCCGCAGGTGGCCTCACCCTGACAGCACGAATCGGTTGATCGCTTTGACCCCCCCGCCGTTGTTGTTGGGTTCGGTGATGCAGTTCGAGGCGGCCTTCACCTCGTCGAGGGCGTTTCCCATCGCAACCCCCACCCCTGCGAACTCCAGCATGTCGAGGTCGATTGCGAGGAGCTTGAGCGCGCACCGCTCCTGCCTATTGGTTCCCGCCCTCACCGGTTCGAGACTCGGGCGGTGTATCCTTGGGACTCCAACTCCCGGCGAACTTGTTCGGCGCGCTCCGACTCGGAAAACGCGCCTACCTGCACTCGATAGACGGGCTTTCCTTTGACGATTTGCTTGGCAGTAAAGGTGTAATACCCCTTCTTTTGCAGCTCGGACGCCATCAGAGCGGAGTTATCCTTGGACTGAAACGATCCCACGACGACTCGGTAGGTTGTGGGTGAATCACTAGCACTCGTCGACTCCACCCGCGGCTGAGTACGCGGTTCGCCCGGGGACACGGGATGTTTGCTGGTATTGGAAGACGTAGACGTGGGTTTGGGCCTGGCGGATGCGTCCACCTTTGCGGTCGTGGCGATGAACCTGTGGGCGCTCACGGCTCTGGAATCGTCCACCTTCTTTGTTGTCACTGACTTTGGCTTGGTCGCCTCGACCTTAGTCGCCTCGACCTCAGTCGCCTCGACAGGCTTCGGGGGCGTCCGGTCGGAGTCCGATTCGGCGGGCGTGGTTTCAGGCGGGGATACCTGCTTCGTTCGTTGTCGCGGATCACCGGAAAGACGGATCACGACATCTGGTTGTTGCCCCGGTGAACTCTCTGCGGGCGAGGAGACGACACCATTCTGAGCACCGGGAGAACTGTCCGAATCCCCCGAACTCGAGCCGGTCGCCGCGCCGTATTCACCGGGGATGTGCTGCTCGACCGACTGCTGACGATTGGCAATCTTGCCTCCGATCACGTATTTCCCGAAGCAGTAGGACGCAAAAGTGATCGCAGCGAAGACACAAACAACCGCGAATTTGGAGAGGACGTTATGCCCCATGTCTCTGACCCTCACGACTGTAATGGGCGCGTCAAACGCGATGATGATCGTTCAAAATGATTGCTGAATTTAGCCATCGAGGGGACAGAGTCGCTTGACGATCGAGATCAGTTCGTCGGGCTCCAACGGTTTGGTCAGGTGAACGTCTGCCCCGGACATGATGCTGCTGACCATCGCCTCATCCTGTCCGAGGGCGGTCAACATGATTACAGGTAGTTCGGCCGTATCCGGACTGGAGCGCAACTCGGAAACGACGCTCCAGCCGTCCAGTCTGGGCATCATGACATCGAGAAGCAGCAGGTCCGGTTTCCACTCCCGCACCTTGTCCAAGGTTTCCAGACCGTCGTAGGCGAATTCGGTCACGTATCCCTCGGTATCGAGAGTCAACCCAAGCAATTGACAGACAGAAACCTCGTCATCCGCTATCAGGATTTTTCTAGACATCAGCGCGTCCCCATTTTGCCCTACGAACACTGGGTTCATGTTAATGAGTTTGGCGCCCTTTGTCAAGCCGTCACGGTGAGTAGTGTCAACGCAATTTAGAAATGTCTGGTATTGTGCAAGATAGAAATGTCTGGTTTAATCTATTGGTAAGAACAGAGCATGGAGGGCGCTCGTCTTGCGGTTCCCCTGGGTCGCTGACGATGAGTACGGGGTGGTCCGCGTCACTATGCCTTGCCAGCGGTCTTCCCCTCCGTGGGAGCCTCGGTATGGAGAGAGTAGTGCGAGGCTTACCGACTCGCAATTGTGTGCCCTCCCTCCTGTACAGTTTTCCCGGAAGGACGCAGCGCGAACCGATGCCACGGATGATCGGCCGCCGGAGTCACCACCGTGCCACGACGAAGCGGCTTCCCCGATTCTATCGGGATCTTCCGTCGTAGGTTATTGGCGGTCCTTCGCACGGGCGAAGATAACGTCCGCAGTACCATCTGGAGGAGAGTTAACCATGAAATGCAATCGCCATGTGTCCCGGTTGATGTTTGCGGGGTTGATCTGTGGGGCGATCTCAGTAGAGGCGATTGAACTGACCGGACTTCAGACTTCTCCGTCCACACTGCAAGCCCGACTGCGTGCTCGCGGCGACTGTCTCGCCTGGTACCGTTTCGGCGAGGTGCCGGAGGGGTTGACCTTTGAGCCTGCTCCGGAAAAGGACCCGCTGACTGAGACCGCGGGGAGCCTGCCCGGACAGCGCTCAACCCGGATTTTCCACGGGGTGCTGAAGGGACCTGTGCTGGACATACGCGAGACCGGCTTCACTCTCTGCTGCTGGCTCAGAATCAGCAAGCTGGAAGAAGTGGACCGGGGCGGCTACAAGCGCACTATCGGCGGCGTGATGGCGTCCGGCAGTGGCTATTACAATGGGTGGCGCCTGCTAATTTCGCCTCAGACTTCGACGATAGACTTCTCTCTCGGACGGCCGGAGGGAAGCCGGGGCATCAGCAGCTCGGGATTCTTCACGCCCGGTGAGTGGCACCACGTGGCCGTGACTTGGGACCACAAGAACCTGGCGCTATGGATCGACGGTGTGTCTCGGGCGGAAACAACGACCTCGATGAACTATAATCCCGCCACGACGCTGAAGTACTTCCGCATTGGCGAATGCAGCGAAGGTGTAGGGGTACTCGACTTCGAGATCGCGGACCTCGCTTTCTTCAGTACAGCCCTCCCCGGGGAGGCATTCGAAGGGCTGGGAAACCCCGACGCCGTGCTGACTCGGAGGTTGACGGAGTTCTTGCGGCAGATTCCCACACCCCCCAGCGGTAAGAAGACCTCCCGCGTCGCGGAGGAACAGAAGTACCGCAAGCGCTTCGAGCCGCTGTTGACCCTTGCCGGCTGCGAGAGTTCTCCCGCCTTTCGGGACGCGCGTTCTTACGCCCGACTGCTCGTGGCCAGGAGCTTTCTTCGAAGCGAGATGAGGGAGGAGGCGAAGGGCGCATTCCAACAGTTGACTGAGGACGATTCTGCCATGCTCGTTCACCGCGCCCGCGCCATGCTCGCCCTGGGCGACATGCTCAGGGACAAGAGAGACTACACCGCCGCCCGCCGTGAATATGAGAAGACGCGGGATTTCTTCGTAGCGAAGCACGAGGCCTTCCGGGTCGAGGCGATGACCCGGCTGCGCGACATCGAGACTCTGATCGACGGCCAGCCGTCCTGCAATGAGCGACAGCGGCGCATCGCGCGCATCAATGGCGCCACGCCTTGGTTCTACGTTGCCCCAAACGGCGATGACGCGAACCCGGGGACAGCGGCGCGGCCCTTCCGAACCCTCGAACGAGCCCGGGACGCGATGCGCGAACGCCGCAAGAAAGAATCGCTGCCTCCGGCCGGCGTCGCGATTGTCCTCAAAGGGGGCGTGTATCCCCGCTTGAAACAGAGCTTCACGCTGACCGCCGAAGACTCCGGCACGGCGGCGGCACCGGTTGTCTACCGCGCTGCCCCCGGCGAACGGCCGATTCTGCGGGCAGGGCAGGCCATCTCAAACTTCGCACCCGTGAATGACAGCCCGGCCGCGCGGCGCATTCCCGAAGCCGCCCGCAGCCATGTTCTGCAGGCTGATCTCCGTGCCGCCGGCATCTCGGATTTCGGCACGTTGCGCCCGCGCGGCACCGACTTCTTCGGGAAGCTGGCCAGCATGGATGCGCCTGCGCACCTAGAGCTGTTCTGCGACGGCGTCCCCATGTCCCTGGCACGCTGGCCGAACGACACGCCCAAGATGAGCGAACGCTTCGCCCTCGTCGAGCTCGGCGACCAGGAAGCCGTTCGCGACGGTGGGCGGACCCTCGTCAAGAACTCCGACATCTTCTACTACTCGAACCCGCGGCCGGACGCTTGGGCGAAGGAACCCGACCCCTGGCTGTTCGGCTACTGGCAGTATGCCTTCTTCTCATCCTATCGGAAGATCCTGCGCGTCGATCCAGAGAAGAAGCGAATCCAGATCGACTGGAACCTCGCTCCCGGTTCCAAGGAGCAACCCAACATGGTCAAAGGCTCCCCTTATCAGGGGATCAATCTGCTCTGCGAGTTGGACAGTCCCGGCGAATGGTATCTGGATCGCGACACGAGTCTTCTTTATTTCTGGCCTCCGTCGCCCGTCAAGCGTGCCGAGATAGTGGTATCCATGCTTGAGATACCGGTCGTTGCGACCGAAGGGGCTTCGAACGTGGTCCTGCGCGGTTTCACCCTTGAGGCCGGTCGTCAGCATGGCGTTGTCGTCAAAGACGGCGAGAACGTGCTGCTGGCCGGATGCGTCATTCGGAACATGGGCTGCAAGGGCGTAGACATCACGGGAGGGCGCGGTCATGCCCTGGTCGGCTGCGATCTGGCCTACCTGGGCAATGCGGGCGTGACGCTGACGGGCGGCGATCTGCCCACGCTGCGTTCCTCCGAGCATGTTGTTGAGAACTGCCACATCCACCACTTCGCCCACTGGAATCGTGGCGCCTATCAACCGGGTATCGGCGTGAAAGGAGTGGGAGTGCGCATGTCGCACTGCCTCATTCACGATGCGCCCCACCAGGCGTTTCTGATCAGCGGCAACGACAACGTGACCGAGTATTGTGAGATTCACGACGTCACGCACGAAGCGGGTGACGCAGGGGCATGGTACATGTATGGCGGCGTGGCAGCGCTTGCGGAGCGAGGCCAGGTCGTGCGCTACAACTACTGGCACCACCTGCCGCACAACGCGACCCTCTCGAAGTACCACTGCGTCTGCCACATGGTGGTATATATCGACAATGTCAATGGTGGCGTCACGGTCTACGGTAATGTCTTCTCCCGTGTCGACGTGGATGCCGGCGCGGTCTTCTTCGGCGGCAGTGACGACATCATCGAAAACAACGTGTTCCACCGCTGTCGCGCCGGTATCCACATGGAGGATCGCTCCTGGGTTTACGCCAAGGCCTACCAGGGCCTCGACGCGTTCCTCGCCAAGATGAAGGTGACCGAGCCACCCTGGAGCGTCCGCTATCCGCGCCTGACCACCATCAAGCCGCACACGGAGGACCTGACGCTGATTGTCCGCGGGAACGTCGCGGCCCGGAACATCGGGGTGGACTACGGGAAGTTCATCTACGGCAACGCCACCACGATGCGCTATGCCCGCATCGAGCGGAACTGGGAGAAAGCCGACCCGGGGTTCCGGGACGCCGATGGCGGCGACTTCGAACTGAAGCCCGACTCGCCCGTCTTCGCCACCTGTCTGTTCGAGCCCCTGCCGCTCAAGGAGATGGGACTCTACAACGACGAGCTGCGCGCCTCCTGGCCAGTCCGTCATCCGAGTGGGAATTATGAGACCCTCTATCTCGATACTTCGAAGATTGACCGGACCGAGCGCAAGCCCATTGCCGAAATGCCCGTATGCCGCGCTTTACCGCGAACGGCGGAGATCAGAATAGACGGTCAGCTCGAGCCCGCCGAATGGGACGGTCTCGATCCGGCCAAAGGCTATCCTCTCACCCGCAACCCGGAGAACGTTCCGACTAGGGCGCGGCCCAGCACGATGTGGCTGCGACGAGACGCGGAGAACCTCTACATTGCCTTGCGCCATGAGCTGGAGCCGGGGCAATCGGCCAAGCCCAAAGGCAACTCGCCCTCCTGGTGGGGGGAAGCGGACATCGCAGAGGTCATCTTCGAGGGAGAAGCCGCTGACTGGTGGCCCAAGGACAAGGGTCATGGTCCGCTCTTCTATCTGGTCGGCGACTGCACGGGTGAATTCGACAGCTATGCCGTCGCTGGACTGCCGAAGCCCCGCGCGGACGGACTGCGCGGCGCCGTGCAGTATGCGGCCGCCAGCAAGCCGGGCTGCTGGACCGCCGAGTGGCGCGTACCCCTCGCTGCCGTGTGTCTCAACCCCAAAGAGTCCCCAGGGTGCTGTTTCAACGTAGGAGTCTACAAACCTCGAACCCAGGGCGACAATGTCTCTCCCAACGACAAGTGGGCGGTGTGGGTCGGCGCCGAGGGCGCCAACTGGAAAGTCTGGAATGCAGGTTGGCTGAACCTCAAACAGTGAGAGCCTAACCATCCCCATCGTGAGGGTTTCGGCGAGGGAATAGCCGCACTCAAAGGAACAACCATGGACAAAGCCCAACCAAACTTCATTCCGCGCCGTGCTGATGCCGTGCGACCGCAAAGGGCTTCATCCCTATGAAGTCACTCATCATCGCCAGGTTGCTCAAGGCGAAGGGATACGCCACCGCCTGTATCGGCAAGTGGCGTCTGGGAGACCAGCCGCCCTTCCTACCGACGCGGCACGGTTTCGACCATTACTTCGGCATTCCCTACAGCGACGACATGGATACCAGCCCGCCGCTTCCGCTGATGCGCGGCGAGAAAGCAATCGAGGCGCCCGTGGACCGGGATTACCTGACACAGCGTTACGCGGAGGAGACCCTCCGGCTCATCACCGAGAACCGCGACCGGCCTTTCTTCATCTACCTGCCGTACGCCATGCCGGGAAGCACGGACCGCCCGTTCGCCAGTCCCGCGTTCCTGGGCAAGTCGGCCAACGGTCCCGATGGCGATAGCATCGAGGAAATGGATTGGTCAACGGGCGAAATCCTGGTCATACTCGACCGCCGCGGTCTCGATGACAACACTCTCGTCGTGTGGACTTCAGCAACGACACCGCGGGCGCATTCCCTGCAAGCCAAAGCGACGGATGCGGTGGGCAACGAAGGCGTCGACGATACGGTCAACGTTACCGTCGAAGCCGCCGCACCGACGGTTAGTATCACTTCCATCTCCGGGAAGATGGGGTCAAAGGATGTCCGAATCGCTGGTGCGCATTAACCTCAGCGCCAGCGGTCTGCGCGTGCGGGATGGCGAGAGATGATTGGACCATGGAAGATATGACTTCAAGATAAGCCCGAGACGATCAGAGAGGTGAGCGAGTGGGTGAAACAATATCCGGCAAGGACACTTCTAGTGCATCGTTTTGCAAGTTTCACACCATTTATACAGTGAGGGGTCGGCCTTGGTAAGTCCACTTAAAGGGCTTCGCTAACGTCTTGTTGAAGAACTCGATGAAAGCCAGAATTCTCTCCCGCAGTTCCTCGACAGACGTGAAACTCGCACGCTTGAGGAGACGGCGAACCAGGATGCTGAACCAGCATTCGACTTGATTGAGCCACGACGTATGTTTGGGAGTGTAGACGAAACGAAGGCGATGGCTGGAATCCTGGA
>MNXM01000313.1 GCA_001872605.1 Armatimonadetes bacterium CG2_30_59_28
TTGGGATGTTCGTTCCCCAAGGCATCCCCAACCTGCTGGTGGCAGGTCGTTGCGCAGACCAGGGATATTCTGTGCGGGGAAGTGTCTGTTGCATGGCCGCGGGGTTCTCCTGCGGGATCATCGCCGCCCTGGCCGCGCGGCTCGGCGTGACGCCAATGCAGGTGAAGAGAGATGAGTGGCGTAGCGCGTTGACCCGCCACGGAGTATTGCTCGCCCCAGGCACCGCTGTGCCGGGCTTTGTCCCATCGGACACTCGAAGCGCGTCACGCGGGTTGACTCCCGACAGAGCAGATGGCCTCGAACGCGCGGGGAAACTCTCCTGAATTGACCGGCGCACCTATACTCGTTAAGGTTGCGAATCCACGTTTTCTGCCGTAGGATAACGCTCCAGCTTTGTCTCCCGGTGAGGCGAGTCTGCTGATTGACAAAGCTGGAGCGTTATCCTACGGCAGATGCATGTTGGGGCAGGACAGCGTCCCATCAGATTCCGCAGGGCCATTCCTCGACCTTAACGAGTATACGTACCGCGCACGATCCGGGTTTGCTGAATGGTTGTCGAGCAGCAGTACTCGTCGGACCAGTGTGAACTGAGTGTGCGTGTAGACGGACATAGTTACTCCGCGGGGCGCTCGTGGGGCGGGAGCAACTGAGCAATAAGTTCCGACGGCCAACGTGCGGAGGCATTGACAGGGGTTTGCAGGTGTCGGCTGAGGTCAAGTACGGTCATGTCGTCCAGGAATCTGTTGTCGCGGTCAACGGACACTCCTGGCACGAAGACGATGTCGCCTACCTCTCTGTCGCGCAACTCGTTGAGGATGTCCTCTCCACAAAGCAGTCCGGCAACCGTTACGGTTTCGCCGAAGAGTTGGTTGCGGACGCATACTATGTTCACGGAGATGCTGCGCCACTCGGAAAGCAGCTCTCCCAATCTCGCGATCCAGGGCGCGGCGGCCGTGCCGGTGACCAGCGTGATCTCTCGCAGATTGTCATCGGCGCAGGATGATTCGCTGTCTGCTGCGTGACGTTCGGCAAGGTCACTCAGGTCGTCTTCGAAGATCCGTATCAGTCCCACGCCGTTCTCGAGTTGTGCGAAGTCCTCGTAGTATTCGGTGGGCGGGACAGGGCGTCTCGCGATCACGTACATTTCGTCCGCGCTGAAGGCAAAGTGGGCCCCCAGCCGCTTGTGGAAATCAGTTCGGCAGACGTCAACCTTGTCGATCAGCCGTCCTGCCAGGTCGGGAGACACCGCATCCACCAGCCTTAGTTCCTGCCGATGTTTCGTCAGCCCCACGGGTACCATTGAGAGTGTGGCAACTTGCGGAAACAGACTGGATAAATCGGAGATCGTCTGGTCGAGAGCTTCCCCGTCATTAATACCGGGAGAAATTACGACCTGTGTGTTCATCTCGATTTCGTTCTCGGCGAGACGACGTAGAAGAGGAAGGATGGCTCGGCCCTTCTTCACGCCGAGAATTCGGTTCCGGACAGTTTCATCGGTGGCGTGGACGGAAATGTGGAGAGGACTCAGTCTGAGGCGAAGGATGCGGTCGATATCCTCGTCTCTGAGGTTCGACAAGGTGATGAAGTTGCCGTGCAGGAAGGATAGGCGGTAGTCGTCGTCACGAACGTAGAGCGTATCCCGGCGATGCGGGGGCATCTGGTCAACGAAGCAGAAGGGGCATCGGTTGTTGCACCGTCGCACGCCATCGAAGAGGTCGCTTTCGAAAGTCAGTCCCGTTCTTTCGTCAGGGTCCTTCTCAATCTCGACGGCAAGTACTTCGCCGTCCGCAGACTCGATGAGGAGACTGACCTGTTCCTCGGCGTCGGCGAGTCGGTAGTCGATAACATCCTGCGGAATTCGTCCGTTGATCTCCAGCAATCGGGAGCCGGGGCGTATGCCGAGTTCTTCGGCGATACTGCCCGGCTCCACTTCGCTGATGGTCGCCTTGGAGGGCTTACCGACATTCCCCGATGCGCTGAAGTTCACTGGCTACTTCCAGCCGCGCAGTTTCCAGACGCCGTATTCAACGCCATCCACCAAGGCCTGCCAACTCGCCTCGATAATGTTGGTAGAGACGCCGATGGTCGTCCAATATTCATCGTCTGTTGCCGACTCGATGAGCACGCGGACTTTCGCGGCAGTTCCCCGGCGCACGTTGACGACGCGCACCTTGTAGTCAATCAGCCGAATTTGCTCCATCTCCGGGCAGAAGTCGCACAGCGCCTTCCGCAGAGCGTTGTCCATCGCGTGAACGGGTCCATCGCCTTCCGCCGCAACGTAGCGCTCTTCGCGCCCGACTCTAAGCTTCAGCACGACATCGCTGCCGGGTTCCTGGTAGTCTCTCTTCTGCTTGTGTTTCTCAATGATAACTTCCAGCTTCTCCAGATCGAAGAGCTTCGGCCTCTCCATGAGCTTCTTCCTGAGAAGGAGTTCGAAGGAGGCCTCCGCCCCCTCGAATTCATAACCTTCGTCCTCAAGCTTTTTGACTTCCTGAAGGATGCGAGCCGTCTCCGGGCTGCCCTTCCGCAACTCAATGCCCACGTCGCGGGCCTTGTAGCACACATTACTGGCGCCGGACAGCTCCGAGACAAGGATTCTCCGGGTGTTGCCAACCGTTTGGGGGACAACGTGTTCGTAGGTGTCGGGGTGTTTCATTACTGCATCCACGTGGATGCCGCCCTTGTGAGCGAATGCGCTGGATCCCACATAGGGCTGGTACTCCCGAGGCGCCAGGTTGGCTGTTTCGCTGACAAAGTGACTGAGTCCGTAGATCTTGTGCAGACGGTCCTCGGGAACGCAGATCCGCCCCAGTTTCAACTGGAGTGTAGGAATCAGTGTAATGAGGTTCATGTTTCCGCAGCGTTCCCCGTATCCGTTGACCGTTCCCTGAATGTGGCTGACTCCCAGCTCGACAGCGACGAGGGCGTTAGCCACGGCAACGCCGCCATCGTTGTGGGTGTGGATGCCCATGGGGCAGGATACGACCTTCTTTGCCGCCTTAATGGCCTTTGCCACCTCTTTCGGGAGGGTGCCCCCGTTCGTGTCACAAAACACGATAACATCCGCGCCTCCCGCTGTGGCGGCCCGGAGGGTGGCCAGAGCATAGTCGGGGTTATGTCTGAATCCGTCGAAGTAGTGTTCGGCGTCATAAACAACTTCGCGGTCGTGGGACTTCAGAAACCGCACGGAGTCCTCGATCATCTCGAGGTTCTGGTCGAGAGGCACTCTCAATGCCTGTTCGACATGAAAGTCCCAGCTCTTGCCGAAAATCGTCACCACGAATGCCTCTGAGTCGATGAGAAGTTTCAGGTTGGCGTCGTCCTTCGCCTTTGAGTTGGCGCGTCGCGTGCTGCCGAAAGCCGCAATCTTCGCGTTGTCGAATTGCAGTTTTCGGGCGCGTTCAAAAAAGCGAATGTCCTTTGGATTTGACCCCGGCCACCCACCCTCGATGTAGTGAATCCCGATGTCGTCCAGGCGCCGGGCGATCTTGATCTTGTCCTCCAGTGTGAAGGAAATCCCTTCGTGCTGGGAACCGTCGCGCAGCGTTGTGTCATAGATAGCAATCTGTGGTTTTGCCACGGGTTCGACCTCAGTTATTCTGCGTGTCTCACTGACGCGCACTTTCCTTGATCCCAACGAATCCTCTACGGAGTCGTGCTGGCATGTGTGGAGGGGTCGTCGAGATGGTACACCAGCTTGTTGATGGCCTGCACGTAGGCTTTGGCGCTGGCCTCGATGATGTCTGTGCTCGTTCCACGTCCGAGAAAAACGTTCCCCGTCGCGCTTTCGAGGTGCACGGTCACTTCGCCCAGGGCATCGGTTCCCCCGGTGACCGACTTGACGGAGTAGTCGGTTAACTTGTGGGGGACATCCACCAGCGCGTCAATGGTGCAGTACACTGCATCCACCGATCCAACTCCGACGCCAGCCTGAGTCAACACGTCGTCTCCCCGCCGGATGCGAATGGTCGCGGACGGCACGGTGTTCCCTCCACTGACAACGTGCATGTATTCGAGGTGAAATTCTTCGGGAACGGTATATATTTCATCCGCCACGATGGACTCGATGTCCCGGTCGGAGATGTCCTTCTTTTTGTCTGCCAGCCCCTTGAAGCGCTCGAAGGCTTTGTTCATCCCGGCATCGTCCAGATCAAAGCCCAGCTCAGTCAGCTTCTTCTCGAAAGCGTGTCGACCCGAGTGCTTGCCCAACACCAGTTCGCTCTGATGCAGCCCCACATCGCGTGGGTCCATGATCTCATAGCTCTCGGGGCGCGCGATCACACCGTGCTGATGGATACCGGCTTCGTGGGCGAACGCGTTGCGTCCGACGATGGCCTTGTTCGGCTGCACGGCAAATCCAGTCACATGGCTTACCAGCCGGCTGGTCCGCATGATCTCTCTGGCATTGACATTCGTAAAATGGCCAATCTCGTCTCGGCGAGTGCGGATGGCCATCACGATTTCCTCCAGGGAAGCGTTGCCTGCGCGTTCCCCGATGCCGTTGATGGTGCACTCAATCTGGCGCGCGCCATTATCAAGCGCGGCCAGGGAGTTGGCGACACCCAACCCCAGATCGTCGTGGCAGTGGGCGCTCAGGACGACCCTCCCGATGCTCGGAACACGTTCTGTCAAAGTTCTAAACAACTTGCCGTGTTCCCGGGGCAGGGCATAGCCCACGGTGTCCGGGATGTTGATAGTGGTCGCTCCCGCCTCGATTGCGGCCTCGACCATCTCGCACAGGAAGGCTACATCGCTGCGGGTGGCATCCTCGGCCGAGAACTCGACGTCCTCCACATAGGACTTGGCCAATTGAATGGACTCCACAGCGCGCTTCAATACTTCCTCTTTGGACATCTTCAGCTTGTATTGGAGATGGATGTCCGAGGTGGCGATGAATGTATGGATGCGAGGCTTGGGCGCGTTCTTCAGCGCGTCCCACGCACGGTTAATATCCACCTCCTTGGCCCGACACAGACCGGCTACGACAGGTCCTTCCACCGTTTCTGCAATGAGTTTGACGGCGTCGAAATCCCCGTGTGAGCTGATGGGAAATCCCGCCTCGATGATGTCGACATTCATCTTGGCCAGTTGCCGGGCGATTTCTTCCTTCTCAGCAAGGTTCATGCTGGCGCCGGGGCATTGCTCTCCGTCTCGCAGCGTGGTGTCAAATATCCTGATCTGTTCTTCCATTGACAACTCCTGACATACCGATGACGCGGCTGGCACATCAGCCAGCAGTGATTTCCGTCTCTGATGATGATCCGTGTTTCTCAAACGGGCCGAAGGAGGCAGTTGCTCCGCAGTTCGTTTTTCTTACGGTGAGAGTTCGGCGCGAGAACCAACCCCACACCCATCCAACGATCGCTCCAACCACTGCAAACACAACGACATTGATCAGCAGCACGCTGACCTTGTGCAGACCCACGTATCCCGTGTTGGGATCATACCGCACCGTCCAACTGTAGTAGACCCACATGACCCAGACAAGCAGCCCCAGCGAACCAATGCCGGCCCCTCGGAGGAGACAGCGCCCGAACTGTTTCTTGAGCAAACCGATCAACGCGCCAACCAGTACTCCCGCGACCGGGACACCGATGCCGATGGCGCGAATGACCATCTCCACCGTCCGTTCATCAATAATCTCTTTCATTTCTTCCATGATGCACCTCGACGCAACGTCAAGTTATTTTGGGTCCGCGCACGAGCGCAATCTTGCCGGTTCTCACAAACTCCAGAATTCCGTAGGACTCCACCAAGCTTTGGAAGCTGTCCAGCTTCTCTTCACTCCCCGTGATCTCGATGGTCATGGTTTCCTCGCTGACGTCTACGATGGAGGCACGGAAGATGCTGGATATCTGCATGATATGCGGGCGGCTTTCGGCGGTGGCTGAAACCTTGATCAATCCGAGTTCCCGTTCGATGATTCTGTCGTTGGTGTGGTCGTACACTTTGATAACATCAATGAGCTTGTACAACTGGTCATTGATTTGGGACAGCACTTTGTCGCTGCCACCTACCACGATGGTCATGCGTGATGCGGTCGGATCTTCCGTGCGGCTAACGGCCAGGCTCTCAATATTGAAGCCCCGACGCGCAAAAAGGCCGGAGACCCGCGCGAGGACGCCCGGGCGATTCTCCACCATGACAGAAATTGTGTGTCGCAGCGCCTGTGTCTTTCCGTTGTTCTCAGCCATACTGAGCGTCCTCCTGAGTTGTGCCGTGCTCCCCGGAGCACAATACAAAAAGCCTCTCACCCAAACACGATCCAGTCTACTGAATGCGAGAGACTGATCATCGCGGGACGAGAGGCTTCTTGCGAACTACCGGTGAAAGCCTTCGCGGTACCACCCTGCTTCGGCCCCGATATAATATCGAAACCATCTCATTGATGCGATCACGGGCATGACCCGGCCCCGGCTATCTGTCCTCATTCGAGGGGCTTCACCGGAGCAACTCGAGGGCGAGTTTCGTCCCGACGATCGGTCATCACCGAGATCCTTTGAGTTACCTCTCAGGTGCAGGCTTCGCGTCGGTTTTCCACCTCCGACCTTGCGAACATTCCATGTTCGCGGGTCTTCTCCGACTCTCTAAAGCGAAGTGGCTGCCTACTACTCCCTTTCACCGTCTTTAGCGACCACGACGCAACCACCCACGGACGTCGAGGTTTTAGTTGTCTTCACAATGCTGTTGAAAGTATATATCTGCCCTCCGGTGTTTGTCAACGCCAACAGCAGATCACTGAAATTCCAGCATAGTGGTGGATGCTCCGATGCCATGTCGGGAGCAACTCAAACCGGGGTCGTTCGTATACTGGAATCCCAGGCAGATCAGCATCGGAGATCTCACTGGAAGCAAAAGTCCGTGCATCGGGTTTACAACACGTCTCACCGTTTGCTATAATCAAGTCCCGTTCAGGTTGTGGGCGGTTAGCTCAGTTGGTTAGAGCACTAGCTCGACAAGCTAGGGGTCGCAGGTTCGAGTCCCGCACCGCCCACCATTCCCATCCATTTGACTGAACCGATGCAGTTCCTTGACGGAAGCGAAGGGCTGCTCTTTTTTTTCGCATCGGGGGGAGGAGACAGATGAGCGCAACAACGATCCACCTGCCAGATGGTTCTCAGAAGGTATTCCCTCACCCGACCACCCCTGCGGAAGTTGCTGCAACCATTGGCCCGCGACTCGCCAAAGCTACGCTGGCCGCCGAGGTCGATGGACAGGTTGTTGATTTGCTCTACCCAATCGACGGAGATGTCTCCCTTCGCCTGCTGACATTTGATGATGATGAAGGGCGCAAAGTGTATCGCCATAGCACAGCGCACATCATGGCCCAGGCCGTTCAGCGTCAATTCCCGGTCGCCAAGGTAACGATTGGGCCTGCCATCGAGGAAGGCTTCTACTACGATTTTGATGTCGTGGACCCCTTCTCCCCCGAGGACCTCGCGAAGATAGAGACAGCGATGAGGGATATCATCGCGGAGGATCAGCCCTTCCACCGCATGGAGGTCAGTCGCGACGAGGCCCGCAAGATGTTCGAGGCGATGGGAGAAAGCTACAAGGTTGAGCTCCTCGATGGCATTCCCGAAGACGAAGTAGTGACCATATACAGGAACGGCGAGCACTGGCTCGATCTCTGTCGTGGACCCCATCTGTCGAGCACCGGCAAGGTAAAGGCATTCAAGCTATTGAGTTCATCGGGCGCATACTGGCGCGGCGACGAGAACCGCAAGATGCTTCAACGTATCTACGGAACGTCCTACCCGGACAACAAGCTGCTCAAGGAACACCTGGATCGCTTGGAAGAAGCACAGAAAAGGGACCATCGCAAGCTGGGGCGTGAACTGGAGTTATTCATGTTCCATCCGTTCGCTCCTGCATCCCCATTCTTCTTCCCCAAAGGCGCGATAGTCTACAACACTCTCATCAGTTACGTCAGAGAGTTGTATGAACGGTATGAATATGAAGAGGTCATCACACCTCTGATCTATGAAGCAGGGCTGTGGAAGCTATCCGGACACTATGACCATTTCTGGGAGGAGATGTTTACCATCCAGGCGGATGAGCGCGAGTATGCCCCCAAACCGATGAACTGCCCCAGCCACTGTTTGATGTTCGCGGCAAACCATCACTCCTATCGTGAACTGCCCATTCGATATGCAGACTTCGCCCGGCTGCACCGATATGAGAGGTCGGGGGTTACTGGCGGTCTGACACGAGTGCGCGCTTTTTCTCAGGATGACGCACACGTCTTCTGTCGCCCGGATCAGGTTCAGCAGGAAATCCACAGCTTTATTGAGATGCTGGACGAGACGTACGAGTTGTTGGGTTTCTCCGATACCCGGGTACTTCTCGCAACCCGGCCGGAGAAACGGGCAGGCGCCGACGAGGTCTGGGATCGGTCTGAATCAGCGCTGACAGATGTCCTTGCGGCCTTGGACATCAAGTTTGATCTGAATCCAGGAGAAGGCGCGTTCTACGGACCGAAAATTGACTTCCTCGTTAAGGATGCCATCGGCAGAGCTTGGCAGTTGGGCACAGTGCAGCTTGATTTCAACCTGCCCGAGCGTTTCCGACTGGAGTACGTGACGGAACAGGGAGTCGTCGAACGTCCCGTGATGATCCACCGGGCAATGCTTGGGTCCTTGGAGCGCTTCCTCGGAGTCTATATTGAGCATTGCGGCGGAGTATTCCCGCTGTGGCTGGCCCCGGTCCAAGTGATACTCCTGCCAATAGCCGACAAGCACCACGACTATTCGGAGAGGCTGCTGCGTGAGATGAAGCACGTGGGGATCCGCGCAGAAGTAGACTTCAGAAGCGAAAAGACCGGCGCAAAGGTTGCCGAAGCAGAAGTGCGGAAGATTCCGTACATGCTGATTGTTGGGGATCGAGAAGTGGAAGCAGAGAGTGTGGCTGTTCGTGCACACGGACGACGCGATCTGGGCGCTCAGGAATTCCAGTCGTTCCTGAACCAGGTGCTGCAGGAGATCCGAGACAGGAGGTCTGTGGCAGGTACCGGGTGACCGTGAGTATTTTGACCCGCGGAATGCGTACGGACGCGTCGAGCTGCTGGACTTAAAGTATGGGGGCCCTCACAACTCTGACTTCCGCCCGATCATGCTTCGCCAATTGACATTACAGGGCAATATTGGTAGACTTTGGTGTCTCAAAGTCTAAAGAGCTTCAACATCTGCCGGTATGGCAGCTTGGGGGTGAGCCAATATAGAGAAGTTTCTCCGGGTGAACGACAGGATTCGTGCGCCCGAAGTACGATTGATTGATTCAGACGGGGCACAGCTTGGGGTCAAGCCCACCCGAGATGCACGCGCTCTTGCGGAGGAGCGGGGACTTGATCTCATCGAGGTTGCCCCCAACGCCGAACCACCGGTATGCAGGATCATGGACTACGGTAAGTACCGGTATGAAAAGGCTCGGCGTGAGAAGGAAGCGCATCGGAAGTCCCACGCGGCCTCTGAGCTTAAGGGGATCCGCATCCGTCCTCGGACGGACGACCACGACTTCGGGACCAAAGTGAAGATGGCGGAGAAGTTTCTGAAGCAGGGGCACAAGGTCAAGATCACTTGCCAGTTTCGTGGTCGAGAGATGGCGCACCAGGATATCGGCCTCCGACAACTTGACGGCATGGCCAAAGAGTTGGAGGAAGTGGGGCATGTCGAGATGCGACCCTCCCTGTCGGGCCGGTTCTTGAACATGGTCATCGCCCCCAAGTAGTTTATGCTTCTGCTGTAACTCCATCGATCTGGAAAGGATGAATGACAGTGCCCAAATTGAAGACTAAACGCGCCGCAAAGAAGCGTCTGAAGGTAACGGGAACAGGCAAGGTGGTTGCCCGTCACCCTTATAAGAGTCACCTGCTGACGAAGAAGAGCTCGAAGCGGAAGCGCGGGTTATCGGGCGCGATAGTTCTCAAAGGCGGAGAGGCGAAGGCCGCTAAGAGGCTGATCCCCAATTCCCTTTGATCCGGTAACCAAACTGGTAAGTCAAAATACTGCGGAATGATGAGGAACTGAGATGGCAAGAATACGACGTGGGAAGATGGTCCGGAAACGACACAATCGGATCCTCAAAGCCGCGAAAGGGTACTACGGGGGCAAAAGCCGCCTATACAAGACGGCGAAGGAGGCGGTCATCCGGGCGGGTCAATACGCCTATCGTGACCGACGCAATAAGAAGCGCGAATTCAGACGGCTCTGGATTACGCGGATCAACGCGGCTGCCCGAATGCATGGACTCTCCTACAGCCGATTCATTGCCGGCTTGACTAAGGCCGGGGTGGAGATCGATCGCAAGACACTGGCAGACTTGGCCGTGCGCGACATGCCGGCTTTTGCCCAACTGGCAAAGGCGGCAGCGGAAGGCCTCAGCGGCTAAAACCGGGAGGGGCGTCCCGTGGACGATCCCCGGTCAGTACCGCGGAAATCACGGAAGACGTCTGACGCTGTAATGGAACTGCAGAGACCGGTCATCGTCAGTCGACAAAATGCTCTCATAAAGAAAGCTCGATCGCTGCGCCAGAAGAAATTCAGGGAACGGCATCGGGCTTTTTTGGTTGAGGGCCCCCGCACGGTTGTGGAGTTGTTGCGAAGCGGTTGGGGAGTGAGTTGCGTTCTTTGCGACTCCATGGAAACTGCCGAGAAAAGCAACTCATGCACCGGATGGGACGCAAGCTCACGGACCTTGAGACCAGCATACTCTGTGCGCAGTGACGTCCTTGCCACCATCAGCGATGTTGCGACGCACCAGGGCGTGATCGCGGTCGCGGACATGCCGGTCAGGGATTTCTCGCAGTGGTGTCCACCGCGCAACTCCCTGGTCCTGGTTCTCGACGGAATACAGGACCCGGGGAATTTCGGGACGATCGTGCGGACGGCGCACGCCTTGGGGATGGATGCGGTGCTGGCGACTCCCGACTCCGCGGACTGCTACAGTCCGAAGTGTGTCAGGGCGACGGCCGGGAGCCTCTTCCATATTCCCGTGTTCGTCGCGCCTGCGATGGAACTCCTCCCGAAACTGACGCGGGAGGCCTTCCAGACCGTCGCCGCCTCCGTAGAGGGCGCGCGCTCGGTGACGGACATGCACTGGCAGCGACGCGTCGCCATCATCGTGGGGCATGAAACAGAGGGTGTTCGTCCCGGAACAATCAGCCTTGCTGCCGAAACGGTGAGAATCCCGATGTCTGAGAGCGCGGAATCGCTGAATGTGGGTGCCGCCGCGGCGGTGTTGATGTGGGAAGCCGTGAGACAATGGGACACTGGCATGGGGCACATCAGCCGATCCGCGGAGTGACGTGCAATCGCAGTGCAAGGAAGGAATACGACAGTGGAGAGCCAACTCAGCGAACTGCAGGAGGACGCACGCAGCAGAATAGCCGCTGCCACCACCACCGACGAAGTCGAGGAGCTACGGAGATTATTTCTCGGAAAGAAAGGTCCCATCACCCAGATATTGAGACAGATGGGCAGTCTTCCGGCGGGGCAACGACCGGCCATGGGCAGGCTCGCAAATGAGACGCGCGACCTCGTCAAGCGCATCATCGCACAACAAAATGAGAAGCTGTCGTCGCAAGAGCAGGAAACTGCGCTACGGGAGGAGCATATTGATGTGACTCTCCCCGGTTGCGCCCAGAATCTGGGAAACCGCCATCCCCTGTCCATCGTGATGGACGAGGTCTGCGAGATCTTCACCAGCCTGGGGTTTGAGATTGTGGAGGGCCCCGAGGTTGAGACCGATTGGTACAATTTTGTCGCCCTGAATATTCCTCCCGATCACCCCGCGAGGGACGATCATGCATCTTTCTACATCACGGATGACGTGTTGTTGCGGACGGAGACGTCGGCTGTACAGATCCGCACCATGGAGAATCGCGAGCCACCAGTGCGCGTCATCGCCCCCGGTCGGGTTTACCGCCGTGACGCGGTGGACAGAACACATTCCCACACCTTCCACCAGGTGGAGGGGCTGCTCGTAGACGAACAGGTAACGTTCGCTGACCTTAAAGGGACACTGGATACCTTCGCCAAGCGAATGTTTGGCCACGATGTTCGCACAACGTTTCGACCGCACTACTTCCCTTTCACCGAGCCAAGTGCTGAAGTCGATATCAGTTGCTTCCTCTGCGGCGGAGATGGTTGTGGCGTCTGCAAAGGGACGGGCTGGATTGAGGTACTGGGATCGGGGATGGTCCATCCCGCCGTGTTACAGAATGTGGGCTACGACACTGAGAGATACAACGGCTTTGCTTTTGGCATGGGCGTGGAGCGGTTGGCAATGCTGAAGTTTGGGATCGACGACATGAGGCTGTTCTATGAGAACGACCTCAGGTTCCTGAGGCAGTTTGCCTGAGTGACCAAGCGTGGCAATACCTGACGTTGACTGCGAGAGATGGCACTGGAGTGATTGATGCGAGTTCCGTTGAGTTGGTTGAGAGAATTTGTGCAGATCGACATGCCGGTCGAGGAACTGGCCCATTTACTCAACATGGGCGGGCTGGGCGTTGAGGACATTCGTCGCGAAGACGACGAAGTGGCGCTGGTTCTTGAAGTGACCTCAAACAGAGGCGACTGCTTGTCGATTGTTGGCGTTGCCCGGGAGGTGGCTGCTCTGACAGGACAGTCGATGTTGCACCCGGCTGCAGCCCCCTCGAGCGAAGGGAACGGGAGCGATGTATCAGGACGCGCTTCTGTCGAGATATGCGAACCGGACCTGTGTCCGCGGTATGTAGCCCGCATAGTGGAGGATGTGCGCGTTGCCGCTTCCCCCGGCTGGATGCAGAAGCGGCTCGTCTCCGGCGGGATTCGCCCGATCAACAACATCGTCGACGCAACCAACTACGTCTTGTTGGAAATGGGGCAACCTCTGCACGCTTTTGACTTTGCCGCTCTCACAGACGCAGCCATCGTGGTGCGTCGCGCGGCGGCGGGGGAGAGCGTCATCACCATCGACGGTCTCGACCGACCCTTGACGGACGAGATGTTGGTTATCGCTGACGCAGAGAGACCCGTCGCCATCGCTGGCGTGATGGGCGGACTTGAGACGGAAGTGATGGAGGGCACAAACACTGTTCTCATCGAAGCGGCCCATTTCAACCCTATCAGCGTGCGGCGCACCAGGACCGCCCTCGGCATGTCCACCGAGGCCTCCTATCGCTTCGAGCGGTGGATTGATCCGGCCGGATGTCTCCGGGCCGCAGACAGGGCGGTGGAATTGATGGCGAAGACGGCTGGCGGAACGATCCTGCGGGGCGCAATTGACAAGTACCCAATCAAGACTGCCCCCACCAAAGTCGCGCTGCGGCCCGCGCAGGTAAAACGACATCTGGGGATTGAGGTCGCTCCTGATGACGTGCAGAAAATGCTCCGGCGTCTCGAGTTCACCGTCACCGTTGAGGACGACATTGTTTGCGAGGTCCCAACCTTCAGGAATGACATCACCCGCGAAGCCGATTTGATCGAGGAAATTGCCCGACTTTACGGGTACGACAACATCCCCGTAACTCTCCCCTCTGGTGTGTCGCCTCAGGCCGGGGAGGATGACATCAAGCGCTTGGAGCGTCGGGCAAAAAGCGTTCTAATGCGATGCGGTCTGCAGGAGGTCTGGACCTTCAGTCTGACACGACCGGAAATGATAGCGAAGGCAAATATGGCGGACGGCATGGAGCCACTGCGACTCCGCAACCCGCTGACTGAAGACTACACAGTGCTCCGCACATCGATGCTCCCAAGTATCCTTGAAGCGCTGTCGAACAACGTAAGAGTCGGCAACCACGATGTCCACGTGTTCGAGAGTGGAAAGGTATACGTCCCCATTGCCAACGCGCAACTCCCGGATGAGAAACGCGCGTTTGCGATCGCCATGATGGGTACGAACCGGTCCTGCGCGTGGGGAACCGCGAAGGACGCGAGTGGCGCAGATTTTTTTGTGATGAAAGGAGTCATGGATCATCTTCTTCGTGATTTTGGTGTTGTTGCCGAGACGATCTCCTGGCAACCCTTGACCGACGGAGGGGTTTTCCATCCGGGACGCGCCGCGACAGTGGTTGTTGCGGACGTCCAAATCGCCGCGCTCGGCGAGGTCCATCCCCATGTCGCTGACGAGTTTGGGCTCCCTGAAAAAGCGTACCTCGCAGAGCTGGACTTTGACGCCCTCGCTCGTTTAGCCCGACCGGAGAGGCGCTATGCGTCGCTGCCTCGATTCCCGGCGTCGAACAGGGACATCGCCATGATCATCTCTCAAGACGTCCCTGCTGCTTCGGTTGAGAAGACGATTCGTGCCAGGGGGGGCGACTTGGTCGTCGGCGTCGTGCTCTTCGACGTCTACACCGGCAAGGGGATCGATGACGACAAGAGAAGCCTGGCTTTCTCCATTCGCTTTCGGTCGCCCGAACGCACATTAACAGATGACGAAGTGGACGCGTCTCTTGCAGGTATCAAAGCTGCCTTGCGGAAAGAGCTTGGGGCGATCCTGCGAGAGGGTTAGCGCCGCGCCCCGTATCGAGTGTTGGCGTCTGAGAGCAGAGGGGTAGCACAGGATGAGCCACGCCGACCGATCACAGAGACACCCGCGGCTCCGAGTACCTTTGGGGCTCATCCTTATCCTCATCCTGACCCTTGCCGTCGGGACCTTCCTACGGTTGTTGGGCATGAACTGGGGTCTCCCCAATGAAGCTCATCTCTTCTCCTACCACCCCGATGAGATACCCATCCTGCACGGCGTTTCGCAACTCAACGTCTTTGCGGGACACTTCAACCCCCACTTCTTCAATTACGGCACGTTCTACCTGCACCTTGTCTATGTCGCGGTCGTGTGCGCCTCAGGTCTCGGATGGGTGGATCCCAACTTTGTCAGGATCGAGGACGTTGCCAAACTGCACCTCATCGGACGAGGCGTTAGCGTGGCCTTTGGGGTGGCGACCATTCTGCTCACCTACCTCCTCGGGCGCCGTGTGGCGAATCAGCGCGTGGGCACCCTCGCGGCATTTCTGGTTGCGCTCGCGCCCGGTCTCGTCGCCAATGCCCACTACGCCACCGTTGATGTGACGCTCACCTTCTGGACAGCGCTGGCGCTGCTCTTGATGATCCACGTTAGCGAAGGGAAGGACGCCAAGTGGGTGCTCTGGAGTGGACTGGTTGTTGGTCTATGTGCGGCGACCCGGTACACTGCCGGACTGCTGCTGATTCCTTTACTGATGCAGTGTCGTCGACACGACCGCTCCGGACGAATGGCTGTCATCGCCGGGCTTGCATCACTCATCGGATTCCTGCTGGGCTGCCCGGGAGCGATTTTTGCTTTCTCGGAGTTCAGACGGGACTTCCTTTTCGAAGTGCAGCACAGCCGTATGGGCAGCGGGCTGATCTTTCATGGGACGGGCAATGGATGGTGGCATCACCTGACACAGAATCTGCCCTTTGCCACGGGGCTGCCTGTGTGGTTGCTTCTGATCGCCTGTGCCGGGTATCTCTTTTGCGGAAGACGCGGAACCAACCATCGAGAGCCACTGCTTGTGTGGTTGGTCGTTAGCTTCGGACTTCTGGGCCTGGGGAACATTCGGTTTCTGCGCTATCTGCTACCGATGCTGCCACCAATCATGGTTCTCTTATCCGAAGCATTACTGGTCGGTTGGGTGACCCCGGGCCACGGAGACAACAGCGGGGAACGTAATCGCTGGCCCGACTCACTTCGCAGAAGCGCCGGACTCTCTCTCACATGCGCGATCCTCGCCGCTGTGTCCATCGTTGGCTGGAATGCTGCATGTCAGTTTGCTCGGCCAGACCCACGCGATCAGGCCGCAGCGTGGCTGACCTCGCGGCTGCAAGAGCGGACCACGGTTGGTCTCGTGACACTTCCATGGTTCTACACACCACCAATCTGTCCTTTTAACGGCGGGATGAAGAGCCAGTGGCAGTTCCAGTCGTGGCGCACAGACGCGCCTTTCAGATTGGCTGTCACTGGATGGGACCTCAAGATGCTTGCCAGGGAAAAGCCCGACATCTTCGTTGTGAGCGAATTCGAGACGCGTGATGAAGTGAGGCTGAATCTCCCCGAACCCCGCGCTTTCCTGAACCGGCTCTACAGCGACTACACTCTCGTTCAGGAGTTCAAGAATATGGATAGTCTCCCCGCACCGTGGCTATCCAACAGATTCGTCCCACACGACTGGCTCTACCCAAACCCTCGAGTCGAAATCTACCGACACATCGAGCGCAAGAGTTGACGGCTCTCAACGGGCAACCCACTGTTGCCCAAGTTGAACATTATGTGCTATCATCTCACCATTCGTGCTACGGAGTTGGCGACATGCCGGATCGAGTGAAACGTTTTGGGGTGTCGATGGACGCGTCCTTGCTCAAGGGCTTTGACCGGCGCATCAAGGCTGCCGGCTACAAGATCCGGTCGGAAGCCCTACGCGATATCATTCGCAACTACCTCGTCGAAGAAGAATGGCAGGACGAAGACACGGAGGTCGTCGGCACCGTGACTCTTGTCTACAACCACCACCAACGGGAGTTGGACCACGCGTTGAACGAGTTGCAGCACGATTTTCACAGCGCCATCACCTGCGCGACGCACGTACACCTGGATGAACGCAACTGCCTCGAAGTGATCGTCATCCGAGGCAGCGCGCGTGATGTGAAGACGATTGGCGAACGACTGATCAGCACACGCGGTGTGAAACACGGCAAACTGGTCTGCACCACGACCGGCAAGAAGATTGTGTGACGACAGCGGCTAAGGACTTGGCGCATATAGGCACGGATCGATGACAGGAACACACAATGCTCTGTCATTACCGTGTCACCCGCACATCTCGTCCATAACGTCTATTTGCGGCACAGGTAGCACGATAGCTGGAAAGTTGACACAAGGCGGCTGGCAAGACATGCACATACCCGATGGATACCTCAGCCCGGCAGTGTGGGCGACATTGGACGGTATCAGTGCCGCGACGGTTGGCATCACCGTGAAGAAAGTCTCGCGGGACTTGGATTCTTCAAAAGTTTCTCTGATGGGTTTGATGGGCGCCTTCGTCTTTGCGGCACAGATGGTGAACTTCCCGGTTGGGGGAGGGACATCGGGACACCTTCTGGGCAGTGTGCTGATGGCGTCG
>MNXM01000314.1:0-15000 GCA_001872605.1 Armatimonadetes bacterium CG2_30_59_28
CGTCTCTCGAACGCGTTCCGCGAACTGACTCGCCTTCTCCGATGCAAACCAAGGTGCCATGATGACTTCGTCTCTTGCTACGTTGATTGCTACCACCGTAAACTGGGGAATTCTCCACCCACTTTACCGGTTCGCTCTTTGCCTGTATATTTTGACTGTTTTTCATACCCAACACAAATCGCTTAAAGCGGAAGATGGGCCTACTGAGGCGCAATCGGCGAACTCTGCGAGTTCGATTTGACCCAATCCCCCCGAACTCACCGCCGAAGCTAACGTTGGCGGCACTTCAAGCCCAGGCAGAATCCTTAGAGCGGAAGATGGGATTAGGACCGACCTATCTAAGCGCAGGGAGAACCTAAATATCCCCTGAAGCAAGTTCAGGGGGATTCGATGGCAACTGCGCTCCCGGTAGGTTACTCCCAAGCATCCCCCGAAACAAGTTCGGGGGGATTGCCGTTACCGAATCAAACTGTCAAATAGCATAACCCCCCACTACCTTTTCGGGAACTATGGGACAGTATTTTTGACCACCTACTTACACCCGCTCATGGTCCGGAGTGCCGACTGTTGGAGACCACTCCTCACCTGGCCACCAATGTCTCCGCGTTCAGATGGTAGATCTTCTCGGTAATTTCTCGTGAAAGGTCTAGCGTTTGCAGGAATTCATGGAGCTCTTTTCCGTAGTAGTCGCGAGCGAAGAGCAACCGGTCGCTGTACGTTGCGAGGAATTCCATGGCGTTCTCCGGATCACGGTTGAGCGCATACAACGCCGAGCCAGCGGATAGATCGGCCCAGAGATTGGAGTACCGATCAAAAAGTCCGTAGAGCCGTCCCTTCCCTGTCACCGGACCCCTGGGGTACATCACCGTCTGTCGGTCGGCGTCGTCGCTGATTTCCCGCCAGAAGCCGGGGGCGTGGCCGATGAATGTTGTATCGGGGCAGGCTTTGAGCGTCCGCTCGAGGTTATCCACTGTTCCGCCATACCAAATGGATTGATACTTCATCTTCCCGTCCTCGTCCGCCAGGTAAGGGATGTCCAGATGAAATGTGACGGGAAGCCCCAACTCGCCCGCGGTTCGGAACAGCTCAAGGCAACGCGGATCATCAATGGGCATTTGGCATTTCCATTCCCCGCACACCTTGACATCGTGTATCTCGACGGCAGACCTCAAGAGCGCGCTGGGATTCCCCATTGCGGGATGCGGGCAGTATCCAACCACAAAGCGGTCGGGGTAGTTGTCTCGTGCCGTGAGAAGATCGACCAGTGGAATCCCTGCGTGCGTTCCGTCCGGCCGGACGTGGGTCGGGTTGAATGCGATGTGGTAGCTTGCGCAATCTTCCGACGGAGGGATCTCCCACGTCAACAGCCAGGCATACTCGATGCCATGCTCGTCGAGGTCTTGAACAAGTCCGGCGTCGTTCTTTTTGTGCCAGAACACGTGCTGGTGCGCGTCAACGATGCGAGTGGGATTGGGTGAATCAGACAAATCTAACCTCCTGTGGTCGTACGACTCGTACGAGCGGTTGCGCCACTCATACGAGTCGCACGACAGCTGCAGATTTTGATTCCCACGCACTCCGGCCGTGCGGAAAAACCGCGACCGCCGGTCTCGAGGAAATCCTTCAAGGCAAACGCCGACTACAATACCTCTCTTCGCAGTTCCCGTCAAGACACCTTCGATGCTCGGCAAAACGGCGACTTCGATGCAAACAGATGGAGGTGGTCATGATTCAGTCTGCGAGAAGACATGCGTGAACGCCGTCGAATCAGAGTGACCGGGATCGTGCAAGGGGTCGGGTTCCGGCCGTTTGTTTATGCTCTCGCGACTCGTGAGGGCATTCTCGGCCACGTATTCAACAATTCTGCGGGGGTGATCATCGAGATCGAGAGCGACCCCAGGTCGCTCGACCGTTTTCTCACCGCTCTCGTTGAGGAAACTCCGCCGCTGGCGTTGATCGAGAAGATCACTTGGGAACGCATCGGTCTCGGCGCAGACAACTCGTTCACCATTCTCCCCAGTGAGATACAACGGGAGAAGCAAACTTTCATCTCGCCCGACGTGTGCATCTGCGACGACTGTCTCCGGGAGATGCTCGATCCCCGTGACCGCAGGTTTCGTTACCCCTTCATCAACTGCACGAACTGTGGCCCACGCTTCACCATCATACAGGACGTGCCCTACGACCGCGCCCAGACAACCATGTCTGTGTTCCCGATGTGCGATGAATGTCAGCGAGAATACGACGACGCGGGTAACCGCCGTTTCCATGCGCAACCGAACGCCTGCCCGGTATGCGGACCTCGCGTATCTCTCATCACTCGCCACGGGGACTCCACGGGTCTCACGGGTGACGCGGCCATCGTTGAAACCCAACGTCTCCTCATCGAAGGCGCCGTTGTCGCCATCAAGGGACTCGGCGGATACCACCTCGCTTGCGATGCTCTGAACGAAACCGCAGTGGCAAACCTCCGCTCCCGCAAGCACCGGGAAGACAAGCCCTTCGCTCTGATGGCGCCCAACCTCGAAACCATCGGGCAATGCTGCGACGTCACCGAACACGAACGCTCCCTGCTGACCAGCCGACAGAGACCCATCGTCTTGCTCCAAAGGAGAGGCGACCTTCCAGTCGCCCACTCCGTCGCCCGCGGTAATCGCTGCCTCGGCTTCATGTTGCCATACACGCCTCTGCACTACTTGTTGTTGCACCCCTCGTCAACCACCAACGCCGAACCGCCCTTCACCGCCCTCGTGATGACCAGCGGCAACATCGGTGACGAGCCTATCGCTTACCGTGACGACGAAGCCCGCGAACGTCTTCAGAACATTGCCGATTTCGTTCTCACTCATAACCGAGACATCCACATCCGCTGTGATGATTCTGTCGTCCGGGCTGTCAACGAGAAGCCGCAGTTCCTGCGGCGTTCACGCGGATACGCGCCGCGCCCGGTTCTACTGCCGTTCGAGTTCCCACAACCTGTTCTCGCCGTGGGGGCGCACCTGAAGAACACCTTCTGTCTGGTCAAGGACAGGCAAGCTTTCATCAGCCATCACATCGGCGACCTCGAGAACATGGAGACGCTCGCTTCATTTACGGAAGGGATCGAGCATTTCAAGGGACTCTTCGATGCCGATCCACAAATCATCGCGCACGACATGCACCCGGAATATCTGTCGACCAAGTGGGCGAGGGATCAACGAGGAGTGCAGCTGCTTCCTGTCCAGCACCACCACGCACACATTGTCAGCGCGATGGTGGAGCACGGCATTGAGGGCCCGGTGATTGGGGTGTCATTCGACGGAACGGGATACGGCACAGATGGAACCGTGTGGGGTGGGGAGGTTTTGGTGGCGAACCTCGCGGACTTCAATCGGGTAGCTCACGTGGTTCCGGTCCCCCTTCCCGGAGGAGGCGCAGCCGTCAGAGAGCCGTGGCGAATGGGCGCGGTGTGGCTTGCCGAGGCATTCGGAGACGACTTCCTGGAACTCGACATCCCCTTCGTGCGCGACCTGGATCGGAGCAAGTGGGGTCTGCTGCACCGCATGATTGAGAAGAACCTGAACTGCCCGACCACAACCAGCATGGGTCGGCTGTTTGATGCCGTCGCCGCGCTGATCGGTATCCGCAACGAAGTCAACTACGAAGGGCAGGCCGCCGTGGAACTGGAACAGTGCGCCGACGTGGACAGCGCGGAGAGCTACCAGTTTGACCTTCTGACTGGAACACCTCTGAAGATGAATCCGGTTCCAGTGGTGCAGTCGATCGTTCGCGACCTGATGGATTCGGTACCCGCCACGAGGATTGCCTCTCGCTTCCATAATGCGGTGGCACAGGTCATCAGAGGCGTTTGCCTCCAAATGCGAGAGCGCACGTCCATTGGTTGCGTCGCGCTCAGCGGCGGAGTTTTCCAGAATATGCTATTATTGCAGCGCGCTCGTCGATCCCTGCTGGACGAGGGATTTGCGGTCTACACCAACGAGAAAGTGCCTCCGAACGATGGGGGCATCTCGCTGGGTCAGGCTGCTGTGGCGGCAGCGCGGCTGAGGAGAGTTTGATCATGTGTCTTGCGATTCCGGGACAGGTAGTGGAGATGTCCGATCCCGGACATCATCTTGCCAGGGTAGATATCGGAGGAATGCGTCGGCAGGTAAACGTCATGCTGGTCGATCCGGAAGGGCTGGAGATCGGCGACTGGGTGCTTGTTCATGTGGGCTTCGCACTGAACAAGGTGGACGAGGAAGAAGCGCACGAGACCCTTCGCCTCCTCCGGGAAATGGGCGAAGCATACGACCGGGATTTGGCGGAGCTGGCTGCAAGCGCGGTTAGGGATGAGGTTGCCGCGTGAAATACATCGATGAATACCGTGACCCCGACCTCGTGCGCGCCCTCGCGGAGAGGATTCGCGACCTGCGCTACGACAAGCCTCTGAAGATCATGGAGATCTGCGGCGGCCACACCCATGCCATCTACCAGCACGGGCTTCACCAACTGCTGCCTGACAATATCGAGTTGGTCCACGGCCCGGGCTGCCCGGTATGCGTGATCCCCATCGGGCGACTGGATGACGCGCTGTCCATGGCGCGCGCGCCGGATGTCATTTTCACCACGTTTGGCGACATGATGCGCGTCCCCGGCTCCAAAGGCAGCCTGCTAAATGCGAGGGCGGATGGAGCGGATATCCGGTTTGTCTACTCGCCGTCGGACGCTCTGAAAATCGCCCGAGAGAACCCGGACCAACGCGTCGTGTTCTTCGCAATCGGCTTCGAGACGACCGCGCCCTCCACAGCGGTGACGCTGCTGCAGGCCCAACAAGAAGGCGTCTCAAACTTTTTTATGTTCTGCAACCACGTTCTGGTCATCCCGGCTCTCAAAGCCCTCCTCGCCGCGCCCGACCTGCAGCTTGACGGATTCCTCGGGCCCGGCCACGTGAGCGCGATCATCGGGATGCAACCCTACGAATTCATCGCCCGAGACCACGGCAAGTCCGTTGTGCTCTCCGGTTTCGAGCCAGTGGATGTGCTGCAATCGGTCTACCTCATCGTGAAGCAGAAGACGGAAGGCCGATCAGCCGTAGAGAACCAGTACTCCCGCGCCATCAAGTACGAGGGCAACCTCACGGCACTCAAGCTCATGGACCAGACGATGGAAGTGCGCCCCTTCTTCGAGTGGCGCGGGCTTGGCTCGATTCCTGAGAGCGCGCTGAAACTGCGGAGCGACTTCTCGCAGTTCGACGCGGAGTTGCGCTTCGATGTTCCGGGACTGAAGGTGGAAGACCCGAAGATCTGCCAGTGCGGGGAGGTGCTGCGCGGTGCCCTGAAGCCACATCAGTGCCGAGCCTTTGCCACGGCATGCACACCGGAAGCACCCATTGGAACGTGCATGGTCTCCTCGGAGGGCGCGTGTGCCGCGTACTACAAGTATGGACGCACCCTGCTGACGGATACAATGAAGAAGTGGGCGCAATGAGCGAAACACCACCGACCAAATCAGGCGAACCCAAGCGCGATGCCGCGCCGCGCAGACGACGTCCCGAGTTGCGCGAAGAGAAGATTCTTCTCAGCCACGGCAGCGGAGGAAAGGCAAGCCACAGTCTCATCGAGTCGGTGTTTGCCGACGCGTTCAGCAATTCGCTGCTGGACGCCCTCGACGACGCGGCGGTGTTCCCCGTCGATTCCGGGCGTTTCGCTTTCACCACGGATTCGCATGTCGTATCTCCCATCTTCTTTCCCGGCGGCAACATCGGCGACCTCGCCGTCAACGGCACCATCAACGATCTGGCGGTATCCGGCGCAACGCCCCTGTGCCTGTCCGCGGCCTTCGTTCTGGAAGAGGGCTTTCCCGTGGAGCAGTTGCGAACCATTGTTGAATCCATGGCTGCTGCCGCCAGCGACGCAGGTGTCTCGATTGTCACGGGCGACACGAAGGTCGTTCATTCCGGGAAGGCCGATGGTGTGTTCATCACGACCGCCGGAATCGGGCGTGTGGATGGGCGCGTCCATATTGCGCAGAGCGCGGTGCAACCCGGGGACAAGATACTGCTGACCGGCCCGATTGGCGACCACGGCATTGCGATCATGCTGGCCCGCGAGGAGCTGGAAATTGAGAGCGAAATCCTCAGCGATACGACTGCGCTGAACGGTCTCGTCGAAGCGTTGATCAACGCGGTGGGCGGAGCGGTTCATTGCATGAAGGACCCGACGCGTGGTGGGCTCGCCACGTCGCTGAACGAGATCGCTCAGTCTTCCCAAGTCTGCATCGCTCTCGAAGAAGAACGCATCCCCATCCGCGAGGGAGTGCGCGGAGCGTGCGAGATTCTTGGGCTGGATCCTTTCACCATTGCCAACGAAGGGAAGTTAATCGCCGCGGTGGCGCCCGCAGCGTCCGAAGCAGCGCTGAGAGCCATGCGCTCTCACCCACTGGGCGCGCAGTCGCAAATGATCGGTGATGCGCTTGCAGCGCCACCGGGCATTGTCTTTCTCAATACTCGTATCGGCGGATCACGCGTCATGGACATGCTGGTCGGCGACCCGCTGCCGAGGATCTGCTGACACCATGCACGAATTGGGAATCACTCAGGAAATCGTTAGTATCGTCACCGAGAACGCTCGCGGCGCTCAGGTGAAGCGCGTCGTGCTGGAAATCGGAAAGTTGACGGCCATCATGCCGGACGCGGTCGCTTTCTGCTTTGAGGCGATCACCTCCGGTACGGTCGCTGAGGGTGCGACACTCGATATCATCGAGACGCCCGGATGCGGGCGGTGTCGGGGATGCGGAGGAGAGCTTGTGATGAACGAGCCATTTGCCATCTGCGACTGCGGCGGAGTCTCATTCGAATGGCTGTCGGGGAAGGAACTTCAAGTCAGAGAGATGGAGTTGGTTTGAATGTGTGACACCTGCGGTTGCTCTGATGACAATGATATCCGTATGACGAACATGCAGGACGGAGAAACGGTGGCTGTGCACCGCCCCGAGGAAGATGATGGCCATGAGCATGGCCACTCCCATGGTCATCATCGCGAAACAAAGACCATTCGCCTGGAGCAGCAAGTCCTCACGAAGAACGACCTTCTGGCCGAACGCAACCGCGGCTGGTTTATTGGTCGGAGCATCCTCGCTCTAAACCTGGTCAGCTCGCCTGGGGCGGGGAAAACGACGCTCCTGGAGCGCACGATTCGCGACCTCGCGGGTAGAGCGGCCATCAGCGTCATCGAGGGCGACCAGGAAAGCACCAACGACGCCGAACGTATCCGCTCCACCGGATGCCCTGTCGTGCAGATCAACACCGGCGCCGCTTGTCATCTGGACGCACACATGATTTCCCATGCGCTGGGAGAACTTCAGCCGTCGGTGCACTCCATCGTGATGATTGAGAACGTCGGCAACCTCGTCTGCCCGTCGATGTTTGATCTGGGAGAGAAATCCAAAGTCCTCATCGTTTCCGTCACCGAGGGCGAAGACAAACCGTTGAAGTATCCATACATGTTCCAGGCCAGCGAATTGGTCATCCTCAACAAGACCGACCTCCTCCCCTACCTCGACTTCGACGTTGACAAATTTGCCGCCTGCACCCACCAGGTGAACCCCGACGCGCAAATCCTCCAAGTCTCCGCAACGAAGGGAAACGGGATGGAGGCGTGGTACGAGTGGGTCATTCAGGGGACGACCGGCAAGTTTAGCCGTTCAGTCAGTATGTGAGCAAAAAATAGGGGAGCTGGCGGCAACGTACGTCACACGATGCCGCCACATTCGGAGGGCCCCGCGGATGCGGGCTGCGTGTCTCGACCTTAGCTCTCGCAAGAGGTTCCTGAGCCTGGTGACGAACGAGAAGGTGCAGAAGGCAGAGACTGCAACGCCGCCATCGTTGGGCAAGGGTCAGTGCCTGTTGAAGGGGATTGGTGAGCTGCCCACAAGCCGCGTCGCGCAGTACTTGACACCGCATATCCGGTCGTGAAAGACTATCGGCTGCAGGGGGGAAACTCTATGGATGTTTTTCAGAACTGGTTCATTGCACACGTAGGAGACCACCCCGTTATCCAAGGGCTAATCGGCGGTTTGGTTATTGCGGGGATGAACACCTTTGGCGCTCTTCTGGTGTTGGTAGTCAAGGAGGTCTCACAGAAGTTCCTCGATTGCTCACTGGGGTTTGCGGCCGGGGTGATGATCGCCGCGAGCTTCACGAGCCTGATCCTGCCGGGCGTGGAGATGGGGGGGATCATTCCCGTTGTGATCGGGATTGCACTGGGTGTCGCATTCCTCGACCTCACCGACCATTTCATCCCTCACATGCACGTAGTCAGGGGAATGGAGGGACCACACAGCGACCGTATCAAAGCCGTGTGGCTTCTCATTATTGCGATCACTCTGCACAACATGCCCGAGGGGCTGGCAGTTGGGGTGGGGTTCGGGTCTGGCAACCTCAAAGAGGCGTTTGTCCTGATGATGGCGATCGGGTTCCAGAACATCCCTGAAGGTCTTGCCGTGGCCATCTCCGCCATGAGTATCGGGAAGGGCAAACGCTGGTATGCCAGCATCGTCGGAGTTCGCTCCGGGCTGGTCGAGATTCCTCTGGCAGTCCTCGGAGCATGGGCCGTAACGGCAATGAAACCTGTTCTCCCCTACGCGATGGGCTTCGCCGCCGGAGCGATGCTCTACGTGGTCAGCGATGAGATCGTTCCCGAGAGTCACCGCCAAGGCCACGAACGGCTGGCAACCTTCGGCACGATGATCGGCATCATTGTGATGCTGTATCTGGACGTGACACTGGGGTAGACCTACTTTGTATGACCGTAGGATTCGGATGGGATTTGACACATCTCTCTGTACGCGCTATGATAGCTTCACATTCTGATTTGGAGAGTTGTGTAAGAGGCGAAATGGCTGAGACGATGACAACCTTGCTTACCCGCTTGGGCGTTGTAGTAGTACTTGTAAGCGTCGTCGTAGCCGTCGCGCCTTAGCGGGAACAGCCCAACACAGGCAACCAAACCCCCGTCGGCGTGAACCGGCGGGGGTTTTTCGTTTTACCTCCCACCGCTCGCCGGTTCCACCGCATGGGGCAACAGAAAAGGAGCGAGTCCCATGATTCAGAGAACCGGTGCCCAGACCATTGTCGAGCTGCTGGAACGTCAGGGAGTCACCATTGTCCCCGGCATCCCCGGAGGAGCCAATCTTCCGCTGTACGACGCCCTGTCGCGCAGCAAGAGGATACGGCACGTGCTGGCGCGCCACGAACAGGGAGCGGGGTTCATGGCGCAGGGGATGGCTCGCGCCACCGGCGAGACGTCGGTTTGCTTTGCCACCTCCGGCCCCGGCGCGACCAACCTGATCACCGCCATCGCCGACGCAAAGCTGGATTCCATCCCCATCGTGGCCATTACCGGGCAGGTCCCCGGCTCTCTCATCGGGAGCGACGCCTTCCAGGAAGTGGACACCTACGGGATGAGCATCCCCGTCACCAAACACAATTTCCTGGTCCGTTCGGCCCGGGAGTTGCTGCGCGTCATTCCCGACGCGTTCCGTATTGCCGCGTCCGGTCGCCCCGGCCCGGTGTTGATTGACGTTCCCAAGGACGTGCAGACCGAAGTCATCGAGTTCGAGTCATGGCCGGAACCGGGACGCGCCGACCCGTCCCCCGCCGTCGACGCGCTGGACGTCGCGCGGGCTGCTGATATGATCAACGAATCGCAACGCCCCGTCCTGTACATCGGCGGGGGCGCTGTTTGCTCGGGGGCAGGCGAGGCAATCCGTCGTCTCGCGGAGAAGGCGTGTATCCCGACAACCATGACGCTGATGGGACTGGGAGCGATTCCCGTGGATCATCCACTCTCTCTGAGAATGCTGGGGATGCACGCCGCGCGGTACACCAATATGGCTTTGGAAGATTGCGACCTGCTGATTGCGGCAGGTGTGCGGTTCGACGACCGCGCTACCGGCAAAGTCGCGGAATTCTGCCCCACAGCGAAGGTCATCCACGTAGACATCGACCCCAGCGAACTGGACAAGATCAAATCGGCGCACCTCGGAATTGAGGGGGATGCGCGCGAAGCGGTGGAGGCCCTGTTGCCGCAGGTTCACAAAAGCGGAAGAACCAAATGGATGGACCATGTGGGGCGACTGAAGGCTGCCTATCCGTTGGTGGCTGCCGCATCGGGCGGTCCGCTCTCACCTCACCGTCTCGTTAGGACCATTTCAGAGCTGCTCAAGCGAGACGCTTGCGTGGCGACCGATGTGGGGCAGCACCAGATGTGGGTGGCGCAGGTGTATCCCTTCAATAGACCCCGCCAGTTGCTAACGTCGGGTGGTCTGGGCACGATGGGATTCGGACTGCCTGCCGCAATCGGAGCAGCATTGGCGCACCCCGGAGATCCGGTGGTGTGTTTCACTGGAGACGGCAGCCTGTTAATGAACATTCAGGAACTGGCGACCGCCGCGGAGGAAGCCTCCAACGTGAAGGTGGTCCTGATGAACAACAATTCACTCGGCTTGGTTCATCAGCAACAGAACCTGTTCTATGGCAATCGCATATTTGGCTCGGACTACGTGTGCCATGTCGATTTTCTAAAGGTTGCGGAGGGTTTCGGGGTCCCCGCTTTTGATATGGGGCAACCTGACAGCCAGCACTCGGCACTGGAGCAGGCCCTGAGTCTAGACGGCCCGTGTCTGATCCACGCGCCGATTGATGTAGGAACGCAAGTGCTGCCTATGGTGCCCCCGGGAGCGGCGAACCGGGATATGATCGGGGGGGAGAATGGACACACACACCATTCCGTTCCTCAACACGCTGCAACCGTTCCCGCTTGAGCAGGGAGACACGAAGGACAAGTTGCACCCAGAAAGAGATGTTTTCAATGAATGCAATACAGAAGAACCGCTGCCAATGCGCAACGTTGGAACTAACCGTGCACAATCACCCCGGCGTGATGTCACATGTGTGCGGGATGTTCTCCCGTCGAGCGTTCAATGTGGAAGGAATTCTCTGCATGCCCGCCAACGGAGGTGACCGAAGCAGTATCTGGCTGAAGGTAAGGGCGAATGGACGTCTGGAGCAGATGATCAAGCAGCTCACCAAGTTGGAGGACGTGGTGGAGGTTTGCCGCCACGACGCGGACCACGAGGTCTTCCTGCGGCTTGAGGACTTCTTCCGGGTGTAGATGTTTCGTCCACACGCGAAAAAGGGCGACGCACTTGCGTCGCCCTGAATATTCTGGCTCCCCCGACTGGACTCGAACCAGTAACCCTCCGGTTAACAGCCGGATGCTCTGCCAATTGAGCTACGGAGGAACTTTGCTCTGCCCGACACTGAAATAGGCAGGGGATAGGTCAAGGGGAGCGCACCCCAATACCTATCCCCTCGAGGAAAATCTCCGGCGACGACCCACTCTCCCACCCCGTTACCAGGGAAGTACCATAGGCGCTGGAGGACTTAACTGCCGTGTTCGGAATGGGAACGGGTGTTTCCCCTCCGCTATGGTCACCGGAAAAACTGCACATTCAAAACTGCATAGAGACGAACGAGTATGGCACGGGAGGATTCGTATTGAGCGGAAACGCTTGCGGTATGATGCAAGCGTGATCAAGCCCTCGACCAATTAGTATCGCTCAGCTCAACACATCACTGCGCTTACACTTGCGACCTATCAACCTGGTAGTCTTCCAGGGGTCTTACCCCGTTCTCCCGACTGACGTCGGGCTACTTAGGGAGGGAGACCTTATCTTGAGGTAGGCTTCCCACTTAGATGCTTTCAGCGGTTATCCCTTCCGGACTTGGCTACCCAGCGCCTGCCACTGGCGTGACAACTGGTACACCCTTGGTCCGTCCATCCCGGTCCTCTCGTACTAGGGACAGGTCCTCTCAAGTCTCCTACGCCCACGGCAGATAGGGACCGAACTGTCTCACGACGTTCTGAACCCAGCTCGCGTACCGCTTTAATGGGCGAACAGCCCAACCCTTGGGACCGAATACAGCCCCAGGATGCGACGAGCCGACATCGAGGTGCCAAACCTTCCCGTCGATATGGACTCTTGGGGAAGATAAGCCTGTTATCCCCGGGGTAGCTTTTATCCGATGAGCGACGGCGGTCCCACTTCCAACCGTCGGATCATTAGGCCCTGCTTTCGCACCTGCTCGACTTGTAGGTCTCGCAGTCAAGCCTCCTTGTGCCCTTACACTCAACAGACGATTTCCAACCGTCCTGAGGAGACCTTTGGGCGCCTCCGTTACCTTTTAGGAGGCGACCGCCCCAGTCAAACTACCCACCTGATACTGTTCCCGAACCGGATAACGGTCCGGGTTAGGATCCAAGTATATGAAGGGTGGTATTCCAAGGTTGTCTCCACGCCAGCCAAAGCCAACGCTTCACAGACTCCCACCTATCCTCTGCAGCATACACCAAAATCCAATACCAGGCTGCAGTAAAGCTCCACGGGGTCTTTCCGTCTTGCCGCGGGTAATGCGCATCTTCACGCATACTACAGTTTCGCCGAGTCCCTCGTTGAGACAGCGCCCAGATCGTTACGCCATTCGTGCAGGTCGGAACTTACCCGACAAGGAATTTCGCTACCTTAGGACCGTTATAGTTACGGCCGCCATTGACCAGGGCTTCGGTTCAACGCTTCTCCCGATAAATCGGAATAACGCATCCCCTTAACCTTCTGGCATTGGGCAGGCGTCAGCCCCTATACTTCGCCTTACGGCTTGGCAGAGACCTGTGTTTTTGGTAAACAGTCGCCTGGGCCGATTCTCTGCGACTCCCTCGGGCTCCCGATGTAAAAACGTTCACCCTACCGGAGTACCCCTTCTCCCGAAGTTACGGGGTCATTTTGCCGAGTTCCTTAACGAGGGTTCTCTCGCGCGCCTGAGGATTCTCTCCTCGCCTACCTGTGTCGGTTTGCGGTACGGTCACCGGGACCACATCCCCTTAGGGCTTTTCTTGGCGGTATGGGTACTATGACTTTGGCTTTGATGTAATCACTACCTCGCCTGCCTCCTCATCCCGATTTGCATCGAGCTTACGAGCCAAGACGCACATCCAATAGTGCGCTCACTTCCCCTCCCGCGTCCCCCCAGGGTCATTGCGCGGCCCGGTGGCGGACGAATATCCACGCCCTGTCCATCGCCTACGCCTTTCGGCCTCGGCTTAGGCCCGGCTAAGCTTCAGCGGACGAACCTTGCTGAAGAACCCTTAGGCTTTCGGCGACAAGGATTCTCACCTTGTTTTTCGCTACTCGTGCCAACATTCGCACTTCTGCTTCGTCCACCACTCCTTACGGTATGGCTTCAACCTACGGCAGAACGCTCCTCTACCGCCCGATTTGCATCGGACCCGACGCTTCGGTACCATGCTTGAGCCCCGTTACATTGTCCGCGCAGAATCACTCGACCAGTAAGCTATTACGCACTTTTTAAAGGATGGCTGCTTCTAAGCCAACCTCCTGGTTGTCTGAGCGACTCCACCTCGTTTCCCACTTAGCATGGATTTCGGGACCTTAGCGGTCGGTCTGGGCTGTTTCCCTTTCGACAATGAAGCTTATCCCCCACTGTCTCACTGCCAGATTATGAAGTAACGGCATTCGGAGTTTGATTAGGTTCGGTAAGCTTTTAGGCCCCCTAGCCCATTCAGTGCTCTACCTCCGTTACTGAACACCTGACGCTGCCCCTAAAGGCATTTCGAGGAGAACCAGCTATCGCCGGGTTCGTTTGGCGTTTCACCTCTATCCACAGCTCATCCAAACCGTTTTCAACCGGTACTGGTTCGGCCCTCCATTCCGAGATTATCGGAACTTCAGCCTGTCCATGGATAGCTCACCCGGTTTCGGGTCTACTACCTGCAACTTTCCCCGACATAAAGTCGGGGGACGCCCTATTCAGACTCGGTTTCCCTGCGGCTCCGGTCCTTCGACCTTAACCTCGCTGCAGACAATAACTCGTTGGCTCATTCTACAAAAGGCACGCCGTCACCCGTTGCGATTTTCCCAAAGGAGAACCGCCATAGGGCTCCGACTGATTGTAAGCACACGGTTTCAGGTTCTATTTCACTCCCCGCACTGGGGTTCTTTTCACCTTTCCCTCACGGTACTGGTTCACTATCGGTCACTAACAGTATTTAGCCTTACCCCGTGGTCGGGGCAGATTCACACAGAGTTTCACGGGCTCCGTGTTACTTGGGAACTGGTTCCAGCAAGTCTCTTCCTTTTCGCCTACGGGACTGTCACCCTCTATGGCGTAACTTTCCAGAAAACTTCGACTAAGAAAGAGATTGGTAACTTGCCGACCTCGCAGCAGTTTGGTCCAAACCAACCCCACAACTCCCATGGAACACAGGTCTGCAGACCGTTAGGTCCCACAGGTTTGGGCTCTTCCCGTTTCGCTCGCCGCTACTCGGGGAATCGCGTTCGCTTTCTTTTACTCCGGTTACTAAGATGTTTCAATTCACCGGCTTACCTTCTCACTCCCTATAGATTCAGGAGTGGATCTCCACCCATGACGGTGGAGGGGTTGCCCCATTCGGGTATCCCCGGATCAGAGGCTCCTTGCGCCTACCCGAGGCTTTTCGTTGCTTGGTACGCCCTTCATCGGCTGTTAGTGCCAAGGCATCCACCGTGCGCCCTTAGTAGCTTGATCACGCAAAAGTGAATTTCCTATGCCACGCGTGCGTTCTGAGAACTACGCATTTACTCGCTCTATGTCTCTATGCAGTTTTCAAGGTGCAGGATTTCCTCTCTCAACAATCGAGAACGGAGAATCGACAATGGATGCTCATTAAGTTTCCATTGTCCATTCTCCCTTTCCAATTGTCGACGAAAAGTGGTGGACCCGGCCGGATTCGAACCGGCGACCCCCTGGTTGCAAACCAAGTGTTCTCCCACTGAACTACGAGCCCTCAGCATGGTGGGCCGACCTGGAATCGAACCAGGGACCTCAGCCTTATCAGGGCTGCGCTCTAACCGACTGAGCTACCGGCCCGCAAAGTCACTATTGACAGGGATCGAACCAGGGACCTT
>MNXM01000195.1:0-16361 GCA_001872605.1 Armatimonadetes bacterium CG2_30_59_28
TCTATACTCGTTACGGATGAAAATCCACCTTTCCCCCTCACCCTGCCCTCCCCCCATCGGGGGAGAGGGTCAGGGTGAGGGGGTGTTTTCACCCGTAACGAGTATATTGAGGACCCGCTCCGGTGGCCCCCAGACGATATTTCACGTCCCAGGAATCCCAGGGCCGACTTCAGTCAGGTTGCCTGAAAAGTGGTGAACAGTATTGGACTTCGCAGAAGGTAATGTAATGGAATTGGCGTCCGACATTTATGTCCGGCAGGCAGTCGACAACTGTGCATGGGCCGACCTCGGCGACGGTGCGATCGTGATTGACTCCCAGGAAGAAACCCGCATGGCACCGATTGTCGAGAGGGAGATTGCGAAGACGGTGGGGAAGCGCATCCGGTGGGTTGTAAACACCCACTGGCACGGCGACCACATTGCGTGCAACCCCATCTGGTCCAAACAAGGCGCCACGATCATTGCTCATGAGTCCTGCGCCCCCAGTACCAGCCAGCGAGACGGCAACCCGGACATCGCCTTTCAGAGCCGGTACGTTCTGGAAGGAGGAACCCGGAAGGTCGAGCTGGAGTGGCTGGGCGGAATGCACACTCCCGGAGACATCGTTGTTCACTTCCCCTGGGCGCGGGTGCTGCACATCGGTGACCTGTTTGGCTGGGGACTCTTCATGCAGCGCCGCTGGGACCAACTTTCCATCGATCGAACACAGCAGGTGCTCGCGCGCATTCTCGACTTTGGCGCGGAACATCTCATCTGCGGGCATGGACCCTTTCCGACTCCCCACCACATCAAACGCCAACTTGACTACTACAACACGATGCTGGAGCGCATTGCCGGATTGAGGGAAGAGGGGAGATCTGTCTCCGAGGTGAAGAAGGAACTGCCTCCTCCGGAGGACATGCGCGATTGGTGGCGGTTCGTCGATTGGAAGCACGCACACAACATTGAGGCCGCCTACAGCGGGCTGTGAGAGCCTGGTGTCCGTTGACTCACCCTTGGAGCGGTGGTAGAATCCGGCCGTCAAACCGTCCATTGCGTGATGGTGCAGCGGTGACTTTCCGGTATCAACATTCACAACAACGGGAGCAGACCATTTGGGGACTCAGAAGATTCGAGATTTGCTGGAGCGAGTTGCGGCAGGTGAGCTAACCATCGATGAGGCCGTTAGCCGTCTGCGCGTCCTGCCTTACGAGGATCTCGGCTTTGCCAAGATTGACCATCATCGGTCTCTGCGCACCGGGTTTCCGGAGGTCATCTACTGTCAGGGAAAGGCGCTTGAGCAAATCATCGAGATAATCGATCGGATGCAGCAGCGAGAACAGGAGACCACCATTCTGGCAACGCGCGCCACTCTCGAGATTGCCTCAGCGCTCCGGGAGGTCCTGCCGGAGGCCGAGTACCATTCACAAGCGCGCATGGTGGTCATCCGTCCGCGGACACCGAGGGAGGGAGATCCCAAGATACTTGTGCTCAGCGCAGGAACGGCGGACATTCCCGTGGCTGAGGAAGCGGCCGTCACGGCTTCGGCATTGGGCGGGTACGTGGAACGCATCTACGACGTGGGGGTCGCCGGCATTCACCGTCTTCTCGACCACCATCATCAGATTTCGCAGGCTGCAGTTATTGTGGTTGTTGCGGGGATGGAGGGCGCTCTGCCCAGCGTGGTAAGCGGTCTGGTGGAGGTTCCCGTGATCGCCGTTCCCACCAGCGTCGGTTATGGCTCCAGCTTTGACGGGCTGGCCGCGCTGCTGACCATGCTGAACAGTTGCGCTGCCGGCGTGGCTGTGATGAACATCGACAACGGATTTGGCGGGGGGTATTTCGCGAGGATGTTGACACGGCAGATATGCCGCAGGGACAGGTGATTGATGGCGCGCATTGCCTACTTCGACTGCTTCTCAGGTATCAGTGGTGACATGGCCCTGGGTGCCCTCATACACGCCGGTGTTGATGTCAATGACCTCAAGAGCGAACTTCATAAGGTACACTTCCACGCCGATTGGGACCTGAGCGCCCATACGGTCGTTAAGCGGGGCATTTCGGCCACAAGCGTCGAGATCACGGTGCGGGGGGACCGCGCACACCACGGCCCGCATCACCAGGGGCATCCACCGATACACGGGTCGCACGACTTGCCTGGGCGGAGTTTCGCGGAGATTCGACAAACTCTTCGGTTGAGCCAACTCGATGAGCCGGTTGCATCGGAGAGCATTGCTGTCTTTGCCCGCATCGCCGCGGCGGAAGCACGTATCCACGGCGCGACAGTCGAAGACGTCCACTTTCACGAACTGGGCGGCATCGATTCCATCATTGATATCGTTGGAGCGGTCATTGGGTTGCGAATGCTGAGCATCGAGAAGTGCTATTGCTCGCCGCTCCCGCTCTCACACGGCACAATCACCTGCGCGCACGGCACGTATCCCATTCCAGCGCCGGCAGTGACCGAGTTGCTAAAGGGCGCCACGTTCATTCCGACAGAAATCGAGGGAGAGTTAATCACCCCCACCGGAGCCGGTCTGTTGGCGCACTTCACGGAAGGATTCGCCGCGCCACCGGCTTTTTCCGTGGAATCGGTTGGCTGGGGAGCGGGGGAATGGGAGTACGACCGGCCCAATGTACTCCGACTTGTGGTCGGCAACACTGCACAGGCAGGAGCGTCGCCCGGACCCGACATTTCGTCCGGTCTCCTCCGGGAACGCCTGCACGTGCTGGAGGCCAATATCGACGACATGAGCCCCCAGCACTATGAAATGTTCATGGAAAGAGCCTTCGAGCGCGGCGCTCTCGATGTCTGCCTCACGCCGGTGCAAATGAAGAAGACGCGTCCCGGGGTGTTGCTGAGCGTTCTCTGCAAGCCGGAACTCACGAACGACCTCCTGCGCATTTTTTTCCGCGAGACTACGACGCTGGGGGCCCGGGTTCAGGAAATTGACCGCTTTTCTCTGCCGCGCGAGTTGCTAACGGTGCATACCCCTCACGGGGAGGTGAGGGTAAAGATCGGCAAGCTGGACGAGGAAGTGGTGCACGCATTGCCGGAATATGACGACTGCCGCCGGATCGCGGAGCAGGAGGGCCTTCCGGTGCAGGAAGTCCATAACGAAGCCCTGCATGCGGCGCGTCGAGAGTTCCTCGTTGACAACGCGGGAACCACCCGTTAGAATTCTTTCATGCGTTGGCTTGATGACCTCAACATGCACCGTGGCATCAGCCATCCTCCCTGTTTCCATTAGCTTGTCCACTCAGTGTCTGATGCAGGCGAGGTTCGCAGTCCCACAAGGAGAGTGACGGAGAGTGAAGATAGACCAGAAAGCACTATTTGTGAGCATCCTCGCGGGAGGCAGGATGACGGCCGTTGCGCTGTTCGCAGCGTTCTTCATCACGCCGTCGACAGGGCGCGCCGAAGAGGCAGCGGCTGTGGCGTCCTACGGTATCAAGAACATCGCCTCTTTCAAGAATGGTGGTACGGTCATCAGTTACACCAGTCAGCTTGATGATCGCTACTGGAAGGCATCCCACCTCATTGACGGCGTTGTCTTCGAGCCTTCCGACCCCAACACAACCAATGGGTGGGCCTCGAAAACGTTTACTGCCGGAGCAGACAATTTCCCGCAGGATGTCGTCATCGGTTTTGAGGGAGACAAGCCGAAGTTTGTTGGGCAAGTCGTCATCAATCCTACCACGCCCGACAGCGCGTGGATTGGCCGTTGGGCGAGGGAAATCGAGATCTTTGCATCCACCGAAAGCCCCGACAACCCTGTCAGCTACAAATACGTGGGAACCTGTAAGCTGGTCAACAAGGCGGAGCCGCAGGTGTTCAGCTTCTCGGCGGTCGAGGCGAAGTACCTGAAACTCCGCATCCGCTCTAACTGGGGTTCGGACCGCTATGTTTCGTTGGGAGAGGTGGAGGTTTACGAAGCCATTCCGTCCGTCGGTGAACTGGATCAACTCATTTCTCGCTTGGAGCAACTTCTCCGTGACCTGAAGAGATTCCGGGAAGAAACGGAGAAATGACCGCTGCTTGAGAGTGAACAGGGAAAGGAAGATTCCATTCCCCGATCCCACGCACATTCGCAGCAGCTTCCACGAGGCTCAGCCCGGCCGTCGTTGTACGGATAGCGTTCGGGGTCTGCTTCGTGACGCTGGGACGAGGGAACTCAACCGATGCTTCGCTTTGCTCTCAGAGAATTGACTCGCAGAAAGTCCCGCAGTCTGCTCGCCATCTTCGGTATTGTCGTTTGCACCGCCCTGCTTAGTTCCGTGCTCTGCCTCGCCCAGGCAATGCGCAACGCGGCGCGGCAGCCGTTTGATGCGGCGAACGCTGATTTCGTCGCGCAGCGCGAACTGGCGGAGTGCCCTTTCGCCCTCGTGAAACATGCCGGTACGCTGGGCGGAATTCCCACCAAAACGATCGCGCGAATTCGCTCTCTGAAGGAAGTGGAAGTTGCAGCCGGTGTGCTGGAGCTTTGGGCGGTAAGTGGGAGAGACGAGAAGGATCGCACCGTCGTCACAGGCATCGAGCCGGAGTACCAGAAGCAAATTGGCCCCCTCATGCAGAGCGGAAAGTGCTGTACGCTGACCGACCACCAGCGGGGCGGACGGTATCTCGGCTTCGCCGACACTCAATCATGCCTGCTGGAGAAACCGTACGCCGACAGACACGGGCTTCATTTAGGAGATAAGGTCTCCCTCGGCGGAACGCACTTTAGAGTCGTAGGCACGGTGCAGGCATCGCCCGGTGCGCGCATCGCAGCCGGGGAAGTCTATATTCCACTGAAAGAAGCTCAGAACCTTCTGGGCGAGGGCGACGTGGTCAACGCGGTGTTCATTCGAGCAGCCAACCCCGAATCGGCTGCCACTGTCGAGACAAGACTGAAAGAGCTTATCAGAGCGGATACGCGCCGCGGCGATAAGCTCGTGATCACCAGCGACTTGAACGTCATGAGCAGCGTCGCGGGAACGACCATCCTTGCCGAAAGCGCAATTCGCTGGGTGGCCGGCGCCGTTGCTCTGGTTGTACTGCTGCTTCTCATCAAGTTCTCCCTGTCGTCCGTCAACGAACGGTTGCGAGAGATCGGAACGATGAAGGCGGTGGGGTGGCAGGATCGTCACATTGCGAAGCTACTTGCGTTGGAGTGGGTGCTGATGGGCGCCGTCGGAGGTCTCGTTGGAACACTGCTGGGCGTTGGCGCGGCATGGGCTTACACGGCTGGCACGCGGTTGCGGCTGCCAGCTCTACTGAACAACTATCCCGCCTGCGCCAAGACGCCTCCTCCGGTGGACTTGAAGTTTTCACTGGAGGGCAGCGAACCGTTGATCGTCGGAGCCTTCCTCGTTGCGCTGTCGATGGGCGCTGTCGCAGGGCATTTCGCCGCGCGGCGCGCTGCCAATTTGTCTCCCGCAGAGGCGCTGCGACGACTCTGATTCTACGCGGATTCACTCATGGATATCCACGCTGAACTGAACCAAGTCACCCGAACCTACATCAAGCATGGGGTTCCCCTGCATGCGCTCCACGGAGTTGACCTGAGTATTGGACGTGGTGATTGGGTGTTGGTGGTCGGCGACTCGGGGTCGGGGAAGTCTACCTTGCTCAATCTACTCGGTGGGCTGGATCGACCCACGGAGGGTGAAGTGCGGTTCGACGGTATCAACCTGACTTCGCTCACTTCCGATGACCTCGCCAGATTTCGCTACGAAAAGGTGGGGTTCGTGTTCCAGTCCTTTAGCTTGATTTCATCCCTGACCGCGCTGGAGAACGTGACCATTCCCCTCGTCCCGTACAAAATGGACCGCGTGGCGATGGAAGAGAAAGCCGGTGCGGTACTCGAGCAGATGGGGATGATTGACCGCGCCACCCATCTACCTGGGGAACTCAGCGGAGGGGAGCAACAGCGTGTTGCCATCGCCCGATCCCTCATCAACGAGCCGAAACTGCTGTTGGCCGATGAGCCAACCGGTGAACTGGATTCCCGCACCGGTGAGAAGATTCTCGACCTCATCGCTTCCCTGCACCGGGATCGCGGTGTGACAACCATTATGACCAGCCACGACCCAAAGATTGCGGAGCGTGCGCACACGGTTGTGCAGTTGGAGGAAGGACGTGTCGTTGATGTTCAGCAGTGAAGTCTGTTGGAGAGGGTCGGACAATAAAGCTCAAGGAAGGTGTATCGTGCGCGCAGTTGCAGGTGTCTTCAGAGTCATCACCAGTGTCGCTGCCATCCCGCTGATCATCTCTTGCGGGACGACCGGCGCCGCCCCGGCCAAGGTGCGGATCATGGCGTATATCAACGTCTCCAATGGGTGTCAGGAGCCAACCGTCAAGTACCTCAAGAACTACGCGGCGAATCACCGGAATGAGATGGCTCTCGACATGATCGATTTCGGTAGCGAGGAGGGCTTTGCCCGATGGCGGCGGGATGGACTAACCTGCCAGACCATTCTCGTCAATGGATCCAGCCAGTTCCGAGTGGGGAGCGTCGGCACGCCCAGCTCCGCAACGCCGCGCATCGTGACGCTTAAGATGCCGGAAGGGGTTCGGTGGACTTTCGAGGACCTGGCCGCTGTGCTCGCGCAGGAATTGAAGTCCCCCGGCTCCAGTGTGCTCAGCGATGCCAAGGCCAGGGAGATTGCGCAACGCGCGCCGGTAGCGACGCGGCGCAGCCAACGTAACGGCAAGGAAGAAGGCGAGGTCATTGTTGGTGCGCAGACTGTGTTTCGGTTCTCGGTTCCCCTGGACGGCAAGTCGGCGGCGCAGCGGACCGCCGAATCTGCCTCCATCCTGAAGAAACTATACGCCCAGAGGCTCACGTCCACCGAGGTGAGCGCCGCGCCCCGCATGGACGGCTCTGCCGGCCTGGTCGTTGCGCGGGGGAAAACGATTACCGTTGTCAGTAGCGCGGAGGCGAAGCCACTGCAGAAGAATCCCGTTCAGGCAGCGCAACTGTGGGCGTTCAATCTGCGCGAAGCCCTGCGATTGCTGGGACGTTGAGGTTGCAGCCAATGCCTTCGTCCGCCGGGAGCCCGGAGCCCGTAGATGCGAGTGTTGATCGCCTCAAGCTCGGTGCGGACGACGTTGTGTAGTTACCCCATGCCGCCGCCTCGCAGGCGTCAGGGCTGCTCTGCGACCGTCCCGACTTGACGCCGCGGTTGTGCCCCTCGTATACTGCGGAGAGTCCCTTTCATGGAGCAGAATTGAATGGCATTTGAGGCGCTTAAGGAAATCGAGAGATGGTTGACTGCAGCATCGGACACCGAGTCCTCCCCGCTCGCGGATCGTGACGAGTTTCTGGGTCTTCTCGCGAGCACGGAGGATGGAGACTTGGGTGTGATGGCGGACTGGCTAACGAGCCAGCCTCAGGCCACAGACCCGCAGGATGTCTGGGGAGGCATCCGTGCCCGATACGCACTGGCCGAGATAAAGCGTCGCGCTGGACAATCCTCAGAGTCATCCAAGGGGTTTATTGAGGTTGCTCGCGCGATGATCGATCTGAACCGCTGGGAGGACGTTAGGGAGCTTGCGTTGCGGGGGCTGACGATCAAGGCCGATTACCGCTTTGTGCGTTTGATTCTCAAGTCGTGGGACCATCTCCCCGCGTCAGACCAGAAGCAGGCAGATGTAGAATACGCGCTGGGATTTCTCCCTGAAGACCCTGCCTTGCTCTTCCACGAGAGTCGACGGTTGGATGCGCTGGGCAATAGCCCGGACGCGACCCGATTGGCCTGCAAGGCATTCGAGGGATTTGTGGCGCATAAGGAATTGAACCGGGCGGAAGAGGCCTTGTGGAGAGCGCTGGAAGATGAAACCGCGCAAACTGGGAAGGCTCTGCTATCGGCGATCCCTTTGCTTGTTCGGCAGGGAGCGGTGAACCTCCTGAATACCCTCGTGGAGTTTGCGTCCCCGCTGGTTGACCAATTCGCATTGCACCCACACCTTGCTGCCGGACTTGAGGTGGCGTTGAGCAGTTCGCAGTCTGATTTTGCTTCCCTGCGACATGTTTACGTTGCAGCGCTGCTGAAGTCACTTCGCAATGAAGGGGAACTCGACGCTCTCGTGCGGAAGTCGGGGCTGGCTGATGAAGCGAATTCCTTTCCCGTGGCGTTGCGGACATTCCAAGGTTTCTGTCGGTACAGGCCGGGTACGGTGGTTGAACACCGAAGCTGGGGAAGAGGACAGGTGAAGAAGAACGACGGTGAAACGGTTGTCGCCGACCTCGAAAACCGTCCCGGACACCGAATGTCCTTCGAGATGGCCGAAAGCTCGCTGACCGCATTCCCCGAGGATTCCATTCGATCGCTTCTCTACGCACACCCCGACGTGCTTGAGAAGGAGAAGACCGATGACCCGGTAGCTCTGATCCTCCGGGTGCTGCACGAGCACTCGAACGAGATGGCTACCCGTGAAATCAAGACCGTGTTGGCGGGGGATGTGATCCCTGAGTCTGAGTGGAGCGGATGGTGGAGCAGCGCGCGTAAGCTGCTGGAAGCGGACAGTCGCGTCGACCCTACGCGAGCATTCGAGCAAATATATGCTTTGGCCACCGAGGGGACAGTTGGGGAAGTTGACCTTCCTTCGCTCGATACTCGCCACCTGCGACGCTGCGTCACCACCGTTCGGAAGTTTCTCAAACAACACCCTGCGATGAAAGGTCGGGCAGTACAGCGTTACGGCCCCCCCCTTTCACGCGCGGCAGAGCGCAGCGAGGGCGAGCCTTTGTTGCACGTTCTTCCACTCCTGGCAGAGTGGTATCCCGAACGTCGGCAAGAGTGGATTCATCTTGCAGAGGAGGGGTACCAGACGGGGGGGCGAACGACATCAGTGACTTCATCGGAGGATCAGGAGACATTGCTGAACCTCGGCCTGCAGGGAGGTGCATCGGGACTGGCTGCATTTACCGCCGTCGCGTCGCGATTCCCCTCAGTGCGGGACGCGGGGATGGCGCAACTTTCCAACGACGGTTCGCCGTCGAACTCAGAGCTCGTATGGAAGGACCGCGCGTTGACCCTGATCGAGGCGCACTTGGCGTTCCCGAAGGAAGGTGTCGCTCTCATCCAAACGTTACTCAGCGGCGATTCTCCCGCATCATTTGCCCAACCGTGGGATGGGGTGTTGGCCGGTCTGCACCTGCTCGCGGGAAGGTTGACCACCGATGGAGATGCCGGTCTGTGGGAGCTGTTGCGCGCCGAAGGGCTCCTGTCCAATCGCCTCGTCGATACTGAATGCCCCACGGAAACTCGGGAGAGCATTCGCGCGGTGCTGTTCTCCGGACGGATTCGGATGCAGGAACTGGCAAAGGTGGTTGAGTTCTTTGCCTCCGCCGGCGAAACCGATCTGGCGGACGAGATATCAAGGCATCTGTCGGTCGCAGCGACCGCGGCCGCGGAAGACACCGCGGGCGACATTAATCTGGACTTTGCGTACATGACTCGATCCGCGTACGATGCGGGACAGAGGCAGTTGCGCGACTTGGAGCGGGAACTGCGGGTCGAGATTCCGGAAGCCATCCAGAAAGCGCGGGAACTGGGAGATCTGAGCGAGAACGCAGAATACCACGCCGCGCGAGAGCGTCAGGGGATTGTCAGCTCTCAGTTCCTGTCTCTGCGGGATCATCTCATCCATGCGAAGTGCATTGAGGACATCGAGATTCCTGAAGGCTTTGTCTGGCCGGGAACTGAAGTAGTTCTGTTGGACGGCACGGAAGACGTCCGGGTGACTTTCTGGATTCTGGGAGAGGGGGATGACCCGCACGGCCCGGAGGTCATATCGTATGAATCCCCCATCGGGCGATCTCTTCTGGGGAAGAAAACGGGTGAACAGGTGGAGATTCTGCACGAAGATTCCCCCGTGTTGTTCAGCATCGCGTCGATCAAGCGCAGACTCCCATCGCCGAAGGATTAGATCATTTCTCGAGGCGCGAATCCATGTCATCCACCGATGCCGGATCTTCCCGCCGACCCCATTCCGCATAAGACCGCGCTGAAGCTCGATGTCGTGTTGACGGCGCTGAACAGCCGGGTCGCGGAGCGGGCGCGCTCCCACCCTCAGGGATGGCTCAACACAATGAGTACGTAGAAGTAGGTCAGCGGGACGTTGATCAGGAGGCTGTCAAAGCGATCCAGCACGCCCCCGTGTCCCGGTATGATCGCCCCGAAATCCTTCACCTGAAGGTCCCGTTTGATGATGGACTCGAGCAGATCGCCCAGTTGTCCGCCGAACCCCAGGACAAATCCGAGAATGAGCGCGTGCACACCAGCCATCCCCATCCAAATGCCAAACACAAGTCCTGTGATGCAGGCGCTTGTCAGTCCGGCAATGGCCCCTTCCAGAGTCTTGCCCGGACTGATCATCGGGTAGATCCTGAGTCTGCCCCATTTCTGACCGACGAAGTATGACGCACTGTCGCAAGCCCACGTAGTGACATAGGCAAGGAACAGGAAGGCACAGCCGACATCATTCTCGAAGATTGGCAGCCATCCTGCGCCCTCAATTCGCATGTTCCGGAGGAGGATAAAGAAGGAAAAGAGCCACCCAATGTAGAGAACCGCGAATGCTGTAGCTCCGATGCTGCTGACGCGGTGTGAGAACGTCCGGATGACCAGGTGAAAGGCCAGGCTCCCGACAACCGTAACAAAGACCACTGCCTCGAACAGCAGGTTGAGATCGTCTCCGGAAAGGGTCATCGCACCAATGGAGAGGAGGAGGGCGCAGGGATAGGCCACTTCCTTGACAAGCTCCATGCCGCGGCTTCGCAAGACCATGTAGAGCTCGTAGAGAGCCATGCAGGCCAGCAAACAAATGGCAGCGACGAAGACCCATCCCCCCGCCCAGGTAACGAGGAGCAGCAGGGGAATGCCCACTAGAGCGCTGATGATTCGAGTGACCATATACGACACCTCCTCGAACATCGCACCCGCTTACGGCACCACTATCGAGGCTTGGCGCTCGACTAACAGTCAGGAGGGAGCCTGCGCATCCACTTGCTCGCCGACTGTCTCGCGTACCTTCCCGATGATCAAAGCACCGAGAACGAAGTATATCACAGAAAGCAGGAAAATGGCACGGTGGCCGCTGCCTAAAGGGTAGAATTTGTGCACCGTGTCAGCGATGAACCCTCCGATGAACACCGCAAAAACATGCGGTAGAGCGGCCCCCAGATTCCAGATAGCCAGGTAGCGCGCCGGGTCTTTCTGTGGCAACAGGTTGCAGGCGAATGCCCAGTCGGTGCTGAGAAAGGCGCCGAAGCCCAATCCCATCGCCGCCGCACAGACCATCGCCAGCGGGAACGAGTTGCAGAAAACGAAGGCCATGCCGGCACTGGCAGTGAACGCACAGGAGATGTACAGCACGACCTTCCGACCGCGCCTGTCGGAGATGACACCTGCCGGATAGGATCCCGCCGCCGCGGAAACGAGAAGAATCGTCATCGTGGTACTTGTGGCTTTTTGTGGGTCCGGCACTTTGAGCGCGTACTCCATGAAATACAGGATGAAACTCGCAACGGTGTAGACTCCCAGATTGATGACGGCCCGCGATACGAGTAGCCAGGAGAAGTCGGGGTGGTTGCGCAGGCTTGTGTGCAGAATGGAGACCACCGCCTGTCGCCAGGTCTTTTCTGCGTCATTGCGCTGGAGCGGTGTTTCCCTGCACTGAATGAGGATGATGGTTGTGGCGATGATCATCAGAATGGAGAATGCGAGCATCAGCAGAAGCAGGTGGTGTCCTGAGACCCCTGCCGCCGAAGCGGCTTCCTGGCCGTGCAGTGGGTTTCGTCTGAGAATGTGCGCGGCGAAAAGGATGCCAATACCCTCTCCTAAAATCCGGGCGACACCCATGAGACCCGCGGCGCGTCCGTGGTGTTCCCGGGGAATGAGGTCGGGAAGGAGGGCTGTGTAGGGCGCAGCCGCAATGTTAAGAGCGATTTGTGCCAGAATGAAAAGAGCGACAAAATGCCAGTAGCCGGTAAGCCCCGCCCCCATGGCAATAAAGACAAGCACGGAAAGGGCGGAACCCATCAGAATGAACGGCCGCCTCCGTCCCCAGCGATGGGTAGAATGGTCGCTGAGGGCCCCAACAAGCAACTGAGAAACGGCGGCCGCGATTCCACCGATCCCCATGACGATGCCAAGCCATTTTCCGGCGACTTCAGGTTCGAACCATGTTGCGACGAGGCTGGGAATGAGAATGGTGATGACGGCCCCAAAGATGAACGTCAGCGTGAACCAGTAGAAACTGAGTCCGAGAAGGAATGTGAAGGAAGGTTTCCTCATTTTGGTTTGGGGCGGCGTACCGGTAGTGCTCTACCCGACGGGATGAATGGTTGGGCACGCCCGCACTGCGTTCCTTCATCTATTGTTTGTTATCACTCATCCCTCGCCATTCGCCTTTCATCCCCCGATCCGCGGTTCGTCTCCATCCTGGGCATTCCTCCAAACTTGACCGTACAGGCCCTCAGGAAGCGGCCCCGCCTCATAAGCAGCTTGGTTGTCCTCCCATTCTGCCGGAGTGGACGGTCCGCACAACACGAGATCGACAGTGGGCAGCGATAACAGAAACCGAACAGCCAACTGAGTGGCCGGAATACCGGCCTCATCTGCCAGTGCTTTTTGTCGCTGGGCGCGCAGGGCGAAGACGCGCAGACCATCTCGCAGCGTCCCGTCCCTCAGTTGTTGTTGGGACGCATCGAACCGGCTTCCGAGGAATCCCATCATCAGCGGGGTTGCCGCGAGCACTTTCGCGCCATTCTGACGGGCGTTGGGCGCCGAGTCCGTAAGTCCCTGAAGCGTCAACGCGTTTATCCGGGCGTGCGTGATGACGTAGGAAAACGACCCAAATTCCAGCCACCGCTTCTGGACGTCTGGACCGCCTCCACCCAGACCTGCCACCGCAACTTCGCCGTGGTCGACAACGCTTTCAATGAAGGAGATGACTCCAGCGCGTTGGGCGGTCGGACACATGTGCGGTTCATGCACGGCCAGCAGGTCGATGCTCCTGCCGTTGAATCGCTTGCGGCTTCGGTCGAGTCGCTGCCGTAATCCGTCCGGAGAGAAGTCGGGTTGCTTTGCTTGCCTTTCTGCTCCACACTTCGTGGCGAGGATGGGAGCGGGGCCGTTCCAGCGGTCGCACGACTCGTATGAGCCGAGAGCATTCCCGATCACCACCTCGGAGTTCCCGTACCGCGGAGAAGTGTCGGTCAGCAGGAACCCCGCGCTCCAAGCGGCGTGCAGCGTCGCTATTGCTTCGTCCAGGCGGGGACCGTCCTCGGCGTCGCCCAGCCAGGCCGCGCCAATGCCCAGGCGCGGGCATGGCACAAGCCCTTCTGCAACTCTTCTGTGGGTGAAAAACTCCCTTTCGGAGATCGGACCCGCCTGGGGAAGTGATAGGCTCAGCATCGGATGGTGATGATAACAGATTGCGGACGGCAATACAATACATCCTCCACGGAGCGCGCGTTGACGCCTTCAGACCGCCGTGGTATAGTCCTGACCCGGTGTCGCGAGAGATCAAAAACAGGAAGACCCATGTGCCCCACGATATGACAGGAGAGACATGAACCTTCACACGTTCTACATCAACGCCATCTCCAGTGGATTGAGGCGCGATGCTGCCGAAGTGCTATTGGGCGACTTCGACGAAGAACGCCGGGCGGATACCGTCCACGCGAAGCGCGGGGAGGCCTATGCCTTTGCTCGCGGTGTCACGATGGATTTCCCTGGGAACTCGGTTTTCGGGAGCGACCAGGCTTGGGACTGTGTCATCCGCCTCCTCGACCGCGTGTGTGAATGGATGCACGACGACGGCACGTGGTCGTGGTACCTCCCGACAACGAAGAAGACTCATACTATCAACTATTCATGGAGCCTGCTTTACTGGATGCGCCTTGTTGAGGACTTCGGTGACCGTCTTGGCTCGGAACGTTGTGGGCGGTTGGACCGGATGTTTCGAGCCACCCTTAGCTCGCGATACAAAGCGGCCAAGCGGTACCTCATTGACCCTCTCTCAAAATCGACCAGCCTCAACATCTTCACTCACTGGATATTGGAGCTGTGGTATGGAGGCAGGTTGCTGGACGAGTCTGAATGGGAAGGCATTGGGGAAGAGGTGATGAGGCAAATTATCTCCCTTCAGTTTGTCGACGGCTACTGGCCGGACTCCAATGTTCACCGCGGGCCGGTCGGCAACTACAACATCATCACCTTGTGGGGAGTGTCTACGTACGCGCTCTACTCGAACGACAGGAGCGCTCTGGAAGCCGTGCGCCGCGCCGCGGATTACCATTTCTACCTCTCCTACCCCGACGGTTCGTGCGTGGAAACTGTCGACGAGCGGAACCGGCATCACGTGGGTACGGTTAATCCCAAGTTGGTTTGCAGCCTGGCGCCCTTCCCTGAGACGCGGCCCTATGCCGCGCACTTTGCTGAGAGGCTGATGGCAAACATGGCTCCCGCGGAGCTGGATGTAGGCGGCGCGGCGCCGTTCTGCGATACTCTTCATGCGGTCCCGGATAGTGAGGTGGTTCCGCTTGGGCGGGGCGACTTCCGGCGCGAGTTTGCCACGATCCCCGCTCTTGTGGAACGGCGCGGCCCGTGGTATGCATGCCTGTCGGGAGCGACGACGGACGTCCCCGGTGGGATGTTCCACCACGACCTCCAGAACCATCTCAGTATCTGGCACGACGATGCCGGACTTGTGATCGGCGGCGGGAACTCGTTGCATGATCCTCCTTTCTCGAGTTTTCGCTTCGACTCCTGTTACCTCGCCGGTGGTGGCGAGGTTGCCGTTGTTGATGGGGTCTGCTCGCTGCGCTTGCGTTACGGCGAGATTGAGGCGCACGTTGAAGTAATCCTCGTGGACGATTACACCATCGCAATTCGCGCTTGCTCTCAAGGTCACTTGCCTGCGGATTCAGAATTTGCCGTGCATCTGCCAGGTCGGTTTGGGGAGGCCTGCCGCACCTCCTATGGCGACGTGCCGATGGACGATCGATCCATCTACCGGGCGGGGGGGGGAGACGCGGGGGACTTTTCTGTGGGCGCACTGACCTTCGCGTCTCAATCGCTGTGGCGCATCGAGTGGCCGCAGACGCCGGTGAACATCTACAACCTTCCCCTCAGGCTTCCGGTGGAGTCAGCGGTTATGCGACTTGCTGCGCGGTTGGAGGGGAAACCGGTAGAGGTTAGGATAACCATCGGCCGCGGCGAGCGCGGCTAAATCCACGGGTGAGGTGTCAATGATGGACAGAGTCAGGCTGGGAGTTATTGGTTGTGGAAGTCTGGGTAAGCTGCACGTCAATCTGAACTTCAATCGCAAGGACATCATGTCCGCGGACCTCCACCCGTTCGCTGAGAAGCTGGAGGTGCGTGGTCTGGTGGACATCGATCTGGCAAAGGCGGAGGCGTTGCGGGAAACCTTTGGCGGCGCGTACGCCACCGACGATCCCGAGCGGCTGTTCGCCGACGACAAAATGGACGCGGTCCTGATTACAACGTGGCACGACACGCACGCGCCGCTGTCGCTGCGCGCCCTTGCGTCCGGCAAGCACGTCCTCGTCGAGAAGCCGATGGTGATGACGGAGAAGGAATGTGACGATGTTGTGGAAGCCGTCGAGCGCACGGGTCTGAAGTACATGGTGGCGTTTCGGTCGCGCTTTGGGAAAGGCGCGAAAGACGTGAAGCGAGAGATCCCCCATCCCGACAATGTCATCACCCATGCTCGCACGCACGGCATCTGGCGTGAAGGCATGTGGGCGCAGGACCCCATCAAGGGCGGCGGGCAGATTCTCTCGCAGGGATGCCACATCGTGGACCTGATGTTCTTCCTCGCCGGGGCGGAGCCGGAGTCGGTGTATGCCGTCGGCGGAGTGTATCACCATTCCCGCCCGGACGTGATGGACACCCTTAACGCCGCTATCCGCTTCAACAACGGCAGTGTGGGGGCTCTGATCGCAGGGGATGGCGGGGCCGGACGATTGATGAACCACCCAAAACTTGCCTATCAGTTCCCGTTCTTTGTGATGGTGATCGACAAAGGTCGGAGCGCTCTGGTGATGGATCACGGGCACGATGCGCGGTTCGAGTCGTGCGTACCTGAGTCGGAATGGACCCCACCCTACGACGTGGCGGACTACACGCACGACCTCGGCTCGGAGGCCGCGAGTGGCATGGCCGACATCCTTCCCACCTTCACCCGGTGCATCCTCAACGATGAGACGCCCCCCGCCACGGCGCGCGACGGCGCGCGCACCACGCGGTTCATCCGCAAGTGTTTTGAGTCGGCAATAACGGGAAAGATCGTCACGTTCTGATGTCGATGATTCCCTTGCCGGATCGGTGACAGACCCCCCCACCCTCGAACCCTTTGGGTTCGA
>MNXM01000195.1:16371-18207 GCA_001872605.1 Armatimonadetes bacterium CG2_30_59_28
GGGGTGTTTTCACCCGTAACGAGTATACAATGCCAGTGAGTTGCACGTGCTCTTGAGATTTCTCCTGTGCAGGTGTAAAATGCCGCGGCGACCGGATAGCCGCAGAATTGCGGAAGTCTGCCCGTTGGGTGTTCCGCAGTCTTTTGAGGGGAGGTGTAGACGATGGCTCAAGTCAACTGCGATATGTGTGTGACAAGAAGTTTGACCCTTCATGGATTGGTTCCAGGCAATGCACCAAGTGCCACAGGTGGTTCTGCCCCAAGTGCGCAAACCCAACCCAGTGCCCGGTGTGCAAGACGGCCACGCTGAGACACTGAGTGTGTGGAGCAGACTTGGGGTGGCGACCGGGTCGTGCGGAATAAGGGGATGTTTTTTCGGAAACCCCGCAGGATTCTTGCGGTGAAGGTGAATCCAAACGTCGAAAGGGGATGAACGAAATGTCAAGTGCAGTGCCGGCTCCGGAGGGGGATATTGTTAAGAGACCGCTGCAGTTCTTCTGGCTCGTGGATTACTCAGGCTCGATGGGCGGGAGGAAAATCGCCACTCTGAACCAGGCAATCCGCGAGGCGATTCCAGAAGTGAAGAAGGCGGTGGCAACTCATCCGGAGGTGCAGATCGTGATGCGGGCGATCAAGTTTTCGGATGACGCTCTGTGGCACGTCGGCCCGGACGCCGTTCCGCTGGATCAGTTCGTTTGGCCGGAACTGACCATTGCCGGAGGGACCTCCACCGCCAAAGCGATCCGCAAGCTCACCGACGAGTTGAGCATGGAGAAGATGAGCAAGAAGGGATACCCGCCCGTTTGCATCCTGGTATCGGATGGTTACTGCACTGATCCATCCGAGGAGTACAACTCCGCCATTCAGGAACTTGAGCAACAGCCCTGGGGCAAAAAGGCGGTGCGTTTCTCCATCGCCATTGGCAATGAGTCTAACTACGATGCATCTGCGCGTGCCGCCCAAGCTCGTCCTCACCGGCGCAGGAGGCAGACACTACCTGCTGCTCTCCAAAGAAGCCCAACTCCAGCAACGCCATATTGACCCGCACACCGCTGAGGATGCAGCCGCCACCACCATCGGTGAGGTGGTTTAGAATCCGAACGACCCGAACGTCTGGGGATTGCGCAATCTTACGACAACTCCCTGGACTGCGACTTTCCCGGATGGAACGACCAAGGAGGTTCCACCGCAGCGCGCGGCGCCGCTGACGCGCGGTCTGAAGGTTGATTTCGGAAGCGCCACTATGGAACGGAGCTTCACACTTCAATACTGGCTTGATGATGAATGGTATGTTGGAAGATTGGTTGAGGTGCCCGGTGTTTTCAGTCAGGGCGAGACGCTCGCGGAACTGGAGGAGAACATCCGCGATTGCTACCGATTGATGATCGCGAGAGACTTGGTGACGGCGTGACCGGAACCTACAATTCAAGAAGCGGCCATTCCAACATCCCAATACGGAACAGGACGACCGAGGCATGAACGATTCGGTTCGAGCGACTCTCAAGAAGCTCATCACCCAGCACGGCACAGACCTCTGCTCCAATCGCCAGCGCCTCGAGGGAATGTTGCGCGAGGACTCAATAACCCTTTATACTTCCGTCCCGACGAAGTCGGGACGGCCGCGCGATTTTTTCGATTGCAGGGATGGCACTGAACGCATGAGACAACAGGAACCCGTGTCCGCGGTTCAGAAGGCGTATGATTTTATGCTATGGATGCTGCCGCAGGTGGCGAAGATCTTGTCTTGCCCCTTCAGGGCGCAACGGGGAATGGGTGTCCTTGTTCCAGGGGCGTTGCCCCTGGCTACATTGTGATGCCCCTTCGGGGCGTACCAAGG
>MNXM01000064.1 GCA_001872605.1 Armatimonadetes bacterium CG2_30_59_28
AATGGGCGAATGGGCGAATGGGCGAATGGACGAATGGACGAATGGGTGAATGGGTGCGTAGGAATCGGTCGCTGTGCCGATCCTACCCGCTTCTGTGAAATCTGAGATTTGTGATTTGAAATTGCGGCTTTGCCGCCTTGCGGAAGGAACAGGAATCATGGTCATTGCAGAGCGGAAACCCATTGAGGAAATCCGCGCCATGCTGGATGGACACAAGAGAGTGCTCCTCCTCGGGTGCCAGGAATGTGTCACGGTGTGCATGGCCGGAGGCTCCAAAGAAGTGGCGTTGCTCGCCTCCGCCCTGAGAATGGTGGAACCGGATAAGGAATTTATGGAGTCTACCGTCGAGCGCCAGTGCGAACGTGAGTACCTCGAGGAAGCGCGCGGCGCGGCGGAGGGTTGCGACCTGATTCTGTCTATGGGATGCGGTGCGGGCGCTGGTTTTGCTTCCGATATCATCGAGGGGATTCAGGTCGTTCCCGCCCTCAATACCAAGAGCATCGGGGTGGTAGACGAGCCGGGCAGTTGGGTTGAGCGCTGCATGGCGTGCGGAGAGTGCATGCTGCATCTCACCGGAGGGTTGTGCCCCATTGCGCTGTGCTCCAAGAGCCTGCTCAACGGCCCGTGCGGCGGGTCGCAGGGAGGCATGTGCGAGGTCGACCAGGAGAATGTCAAATGTGGATGGCAGTTAATTCACGACCGATTGAAGAGCCTCGGGCGGGAAGACCTGCTGGAGGAGATTCGCCCGCCCAAGGACTGGTCGGCCGCCCACGATGGCGGACCGCGCAGAGTTGTGCGAGAGGATGCAATGGCATGAGCGAGAACAACGGATACAAATCGGGCAGTCGCCTGGAGAGAATTCTTGCCGCCGGGCAGTTTGCCGTGACGGCGGAATTGGGCCCACCCAAGAGCGTCGACGTGGCGGTGATCGAGAAAAAGGCAGGCCACCTCAAAAACAAAGTGGACGCGGTCAATATTACCGACAATCAGACCGCGGTCGTTCGCATCTCCAGCATCGCCGCAGGTGTGTTGGCGTTGCAGCACGGCCTCGAGCCGGTGATTCAGATGACCTGTCGCGACCGGAACCGCATCGCCATGCAGAGCGACATCCTCGGCGCCTACGCCCTCGGAGCGCGCAATCTCCTGTGCCTCACCGGTGACCACCAATCCTTCGGTAACCACCCCACCGCACGACACGTTTTCGATCTGGACTCCATCCAATTGATTCAGATGGTCCGAATCATGCGAGACGAAGGCAAGTTCCTCTGCGGGGATGAAATCCGCAACAGCAAGAAAGAGTCTGTCGTTGAGCCGCGGTTGTTCATCGGCGCGGCGGCGAACCCCTTCGGCGACCCGTTCGAGTACCGCGTTATCCGCCTCGCCAAGAAGGCCAAAGCCGGAGCAGACTTTATTCAGACTCAGTGCATCTACGACATGCCGCGATTCAAGGAGTGGATGAAGCAGGTGGTGGATCGGGGTCTCCACGAGAAGCTCTACATCCTGGCCGGCCTCACCCCCCTTAAGTCAGCCCGCATGGCCACGTACATGCGCGACAGCGTTGCCGGGCTTACGGTTCCCGATGAGTATATCGAGCGCATGGAGAAAGCCGAAAACGGCGCCGAAGAAGGCATCCAAATCTGCATCGAGCAGATTCAGGAACTACGGCAGGTCGAAGGCGTTGCCGGCATCCACCTCATGGCCATCGAATGGGAGCACCGCGTCCCCGAAATCATGGAACGCGCCGGACTCTTGCCAAGACCTCAGGTCAACTGAATTTTGCCGCCGCGCAGACAGAGCTGCCAGCTCCTTGCCGCCAGGAACATCCTCGCCGACCAGAGGTACACAACGCGTTCTCATCGATATGGGCACAGGTCGTGCACCGTGCGCAGCTTGCCGTCTGCTGCAGCGCGTGGTTCGGCGTCATCGAGCAAGCGGAGCGAGATATCGCTCCAAAGCAGTGCTTCCGTCAGCGGCGATCTTTGCGCCATCTTTCGCATTGCGTGAATCGAGATCGTGCTTTGTGCCCCAGTCATCGGGGATTCCATCGCCGTCTGAATCTCGCGGTGCCTGTCCGCCCTTGACTTCGGGGGCGTCAGTATGACCTCTCCCCACCGGCCCGTTCGGCCTTTGCCGCTGTTGACCGCCTCGATCACGCGCAGGTCAACAGCGTCGCGCTAAAGATAACTGACGCCGACTTTGGACAGCACTGCCTCGCGCATGGCCTTGGTTTTGTTATCCAGCGGTGGCTTTACCAGGCAGCGGCGTGAGGTTGTAAGAACTCGTCCAACAATAATTCCGCGTCAAGTTCAGCCGAACACCTCGGAGCAACGGCGAAGCCTGCTACTAAAACGCGGAGTTATTGTTGGACGAGTTCTAAGTGTGCGTGCATGGTCATCCAGCATCAACTGCAACCCATCTACCATTAACCGCGAACTCTAACTCCGCGTCCCTGTTTGCTGTCCGTCACTTCGTCACCTGCACCTGCGCGGTGGTGGACTTGCCGCTGATGATGTCGGTCGCTTTGATGACCCACGCGCCGGGCAGATCGTTGAGGGCCAGCGGCAGGCGCCCCTGGAACTTCCCTTTCAGAGCGACAACCTTCTTCTGGTAGGCTTCCGGGAACCGGCCCTGCGGGTTAACGACCTCGATGCGTATCGCGTGGTCGGCGCTGCCGTCGGCGCCAACCACGGCAACGGAATAGTCGAGAACGGCGCTGCGCTTGCCTTGCCGCGGCGCGGCGAGACGGACGCCTTGAACAGGATAGGGCAACACCGCGTACACCTTTACCGCGTCGTTCAGGTCTCCCACCTTGAAAGAATCGTTTACGATGTTGTGCTGCCCGAGGTAGCGATGGGAGCGAAGTTCGTACATGTGCCCTCTGGCCGGCATCGAAATGGACACAGCTTCCGGCTCCGCCGTTCGTCCGGGAGTGCGCGGCGCGTGAGCGCCGCCGCCGGTCGAGATGATGGAGTCAGCGACTTCGTCGGGATACCGCAGCACACCGACGTACCACGCTCCCCCGCGCTTGAAGCGGTTCACGTCGAAGAACTTCAGCGGCTTGTTCCCCGCGGTCACCTGAACCTGCGGAGCAACTCCCGCCAGCTTCAGTATGGCGCCCGCAAACTGAAACCATCGTTCCTGCACAACGCCCCCCGACTTGTCGTCCGGCAGAGAAAACCCCTGGGAAAAGAAGTTGAACAGCAGCGCATTCCCCCGACCGCATCGGTTGAGAATGAAGCCCTGAGCGTGATTCTGTTTCGATACCGTTCCGAGAGCCTTGCCTGTTGTCACACGCAGGTCGCCTTCCCGGTAATTGATGGGGAATTCGGAGTCTGACGAGCAGGGATACTCGCCCAGCGGCGGGGAGAACGCCGGGGTTGTTTCACTCAACACGGGAACCGCGTTGCCGGACATCTTTTTCAGCTCCGAGCGCGAAACCCCGAAAACTTCGTCGAGAAAGCCTCTCTCCAACGGCTTGCCCCACTCGTCGAAAGCTCCAACTCCGTAATCAGCGATCACCGTCCCTCCAGACTCCACGAACTGGCGCACATGATCGGCGGCCTTCCGCGACACGCAGACAATGTGCGGCATATACAGCAGCTTGATGCCCCGGTCAATGAGAAGCCCGGACTCCACCTGCTGGTCTGAAACGCCGATCGGTTTGATGCCGTGGGCGGACAGGTTCTTGATGAGGTCCCAGCGACTGAGGCAGACTGGGCCCGTCAACAACCAGCCAGCGTACTCGTTGGTCATGTCCTGCCACACCGCGACGGGATCGGTCTGTCGTTGCGCTGTCAGTAGCGCCTTGCCGATGCCTGACTTGATTTCATGTGTGGCGCGGTAAATGGCCGCGCCGCCGGGCAGCAGCGCGGTGTAGCCAGCAGTAAACATGGAAGGTTCGTACCAGTCCATCCCGGAACCGCCGTTGAAGAGCACCGACCACGACCTGCCGTCGTACAGTCCCCAGCCTTCGAGACCGCCGCTCGCCCATCCACCGATGCCCATCACCCGCCCTTTGCACCAGGAAGTGAGCAACAGCCACTCAAACTCGGTGTGGAAGGGAATGGGTCGGTAGAACAGGCCGGAATCGCCGCCCGCGTAAGAGGTCCAGCAATCCAGGCCGCGTGACAACATACCGTAGTAGTCGAACCCACCATAGGGAATGGTGTGCTGCCACAACCCGAAGGTCTGCTCCTGTCCGATGTGTATCGGGCGCCCCACTGCCTTGCGCCACACGTCGGCGGAATGCGTGTGAGCGTCGGTCAGTGTGCGATCCATGAACCGCCGAAACTCCATCCACTGGCTGAAGTTCCGCGTTTTCTTCTCTCTCCAGTCGGCAGTATTGATTGGGCCCACCTCGGCCCAGTTTGCATACCAAGTGCCCCACTGCGCATTGAGGGCGTCGAGGTTCTGGTACTTCTTTTGGAGATACTGATTGAACGCTTTCAGAGTCAGCGAGTCGTAGCTGGAATCGTAATAACAGACGAATTCTCCTGAGAGTGACATGGCTGCAACGCCATACTTGCGCACCGCGTCGGCGGCTTCCCGGATATTCTTCTCTTCCTGTGCCTTCCACTCGGGGTCGAGGACGGGAGGATGGTGCTGATCGTCGGACGCGTCCTTCGCATAGAAGTGCGAGGGATGAGGGCCGCAAGACCAGGGGTGCTGACCAAAGTTGCCGCGGGCGTTCAGGCGGAGCGTGCCCAGTCGGTGCGCGTAGGTGGCGCCCGTCATGTCGTCGATACCTATCGCCTTAAACACCGCGTCTTGCTGGAAGCCCGAAACACTCCACATCTTGTTGTGCCAGTCGGCGTCCCAGCCGTGCCGGGGGATGGCAATTTCGTCAGTGCGCTTCACCAGACTACTGGTTTCCTGCAAGACAAAAGTTCTGATGTCGAAGACGTTGGCAACGGCGTTGGCGAGGGACAGCTCAATCGTATCGGTGCAGGTTGTCTGACCGGATGGGATGGGTCGCACTGCCACCTGCATCAGACGGCCATAGGTATCCCACAACTCCGTGCGAAGGGTGAGGTTTGCTTTTTCGGCCGTTTCGACTTTCGTCGTAAGTCTCACCTTGTCGCTGGTCTGGTAGAAAGGCTTGTCCGTCTGCACTTCAACAGTAACGGGACTGACCACGGTAAAGGTTGCGCTTCCCCAGTTCTCAACCTGGCCGTCTCTGTTCCTGACGACTATGTCCACGAGATGCAGACCATTGCGGAACTGATCTCCAAGCTCCAACTTCACCCGTTGCTCATCTCCGACAGTCAGGTTCACGTCGGTCTTCTTTTCCGCCACCGTTTCATAGTCGCTGTTCCGAACGGTGGCCGTGAGGGTGAGTGGAAGACCAGTCTGGTCGTGGTTCTTCAATACGACAGTTTCCGCCACCGGCTCCTCCTGGTTGATATCTTTCGCTCCTTCCGTTTGCATTGCTACCCTGGGTTCCTTCTTTCCGGCCCAGAGCGCGGCCTTGATGAGCATGGAATAGCCGTACTCGTACCAGTGATGCCCTTCGTCGAGCAAACGCTGATCGACCTGCTCGCGGTATTGCAGGGCATAGCCGGCATGGTCGGGAATGGACTTCTGCCCCGCGTATCCGAAGGCCACAACTCGGCCATTGCCATAGTTGCCAAGCCCGAGGAAGGGCTGGTCGTTGAGTTTGACCGGTACTTCCGCACTCTCGGCAACGTCGGAAACGAGGTAATATGCCGGATTGACGACCTCCATAGGGACGCCGTCGACAATCGGGTGCGTGCCGCGGAAAACGTTCTTCCTGGCCGTGTAGGACTTGTAGCGAAGGGGGGAGGCTTGAGAGAAGACATCGAAGCGGTCAGATGACACCTTCGTGGCAGTGGAGGGAATCAGCACAAGCCCCGCTCCCGCTTTCACCTTTCCCAGGACCATCTCATGCACCGACGGAGGCAAGGTCTTCGAGCCTTCGGAAGTGTTGCCACCTCCTGCCATCGCCCCGTTTACAATGATGATATCGGGGTCGAGGGCAAGCAGCTCACGCATCCGCCTCTCGAGAAACGCGACGAAGGTCGCGTCCTTCTGCCAGTCACCGTACCAGTCCAGATACACCGGCACGCAGTAGATGGAGCATTCCAGGTCGCCGCGCTGCTCCAGCATCGAGGCTTCACCAATCTCATACGTGCTGTTGACGTACAGCACCCTCAGTTTCCCTCCGTGGTAAGGCTTCGCCCATTCCTGATGAGGCAAATCGAGATAAGGTAGACGGTCGAGCAGTAGCGGGAGCGTTCCTGTATTGATAACACGCCAGCCTTTGCCGGGGAACACGCCCTTTTCCGCATCTGCTGTGGTGTCCGGCGTTTGGACGATTGGGATGCCAAAGAGGGATTGCGCGGCGAGTGGTCCCAACGCCCTGTACGGGACATCGCGATTGACCTGGGCAGTGCCGGATGGTTGTTCGAGCAGGGCAACAATGCTCAACAAGGCTATCGCGGCATGGTTTCGATTCATTTGTTCAGCTCCTCCGGGAATGCGCGCATGGGCTGATGGTTGATGTGCAGAGCGCGTTGTGCAATCCCCTTGCCCTCTTGAGTTTGATCATTTCACATTATACTCGTTAGGGTTGAGATTGCCCCTGCAAAAATTGCGGGGGTGGCTCTTCCACCTGAACCAGTATGCCGTAGGAACGGTCGGACTCAGAATCCGCGCGGAAAGCAGAGCACGGTAAATAGTGGAAGACTCTGGCCCGTAGGTTGATTATGAGACATCTCGGGAAATAGCGTTTATTGGGAGGGCGAAGCTCCGCAAACTCGGAGAGTTTGCAAACTCGGAGAGTTTGAGGTGAGCCGTTCCCCAACGTTGGCGGCCCGACTCGAACTCTCCGAGTTCGCGGAGTCTCGTCCGCCCGGGATTTTCGTTTGGCGGGGTGCCGATGAGGTGGGATGGACAATCCCCCCGACATGAAATTGGGAGCATCCACCGCTATGCCGCGATTTCAGTGCGCTTGACCTGCCCATGCGCACGGGCGTAAAATTCCTCGATGGCTCACGGGTTGACCCGTCGGAGGACTCATCCATACCGAGCTGTCGGCACCACGCGAGATGAAAATTCGGCGTGCAAGGATGCGATTCATTCCGCATCCCCCCATGGCGTCGGGGCAGGCTCCATCCGCGTTTTCAAGGGAATCGCCCATGACCGCTCGGTCACCACGGAAGATGAAAACGGGAGAGAGTTCTTTTTAACCGCGAAGCTGCCAAGTCCGCAAAGAGCCTTTGCGTTCTTTGCGTCTTTGCGGTTCATTTTCGCAGGAGGCGGACAAGCGCTGGAAGGTGGGGCTGAAGCTGCAGGACTGGGCGCAGATTGTGGTGATCGAGCAGGGCGACACCGTCCAAGCCGCCCCGGCCCGTGGCAATCATCGAACTGGGAGGACGTATGCGTGTTTACATCATGACAGACCTGGAGGGAGTGGCGGGTGTACTTGACTCCGAGAACTGGTGTGGGAAGGACTCTCGCTACTTCGACCAGGCAAAGGAACTACTCACCGGAGAAGTGAACGCAGCGGTTGAAGGATTCCTGGACTCTGGCGCTACGGATATCCTCGTGGCGGATGGGCACGGCTGGGGGGGCATCAACCCGTCGTTGCTCCACCCCCGCGCAGAGCTGGCAGCTCACTGGCCCGCGGGAAAAGCCTATCCGTTCTCACTCGACAGCCGGAAGCTCGACGTGGCCGCGTGGATCGGTCAGCACCCGAAAGCGGGCACGGTGGGCGGTCATCTGTGTCATACCGGGTCGATGGAGGTGCGCGAGGCGCAGATCAACGGAGTCTCCGTCGGCGAGTTTGCGGAGATGGCGTTGTGCGCGGGTGAACTGGGTGTGCGGGTCGTCCTTGCCACCGGTTGCGAGGCGTTCACGCGCGAGGCGGCGGAGTTTGTTCCGGGGATTGAGACCGTCGCCGTCAAGCGCGGCACCCAGACTGATCCGGGGCACCACCTGTGCGGGGTGGCCTATCGGAAGCACAACGTTGCAGCCATTCATCTCAGCCCCGAGGAGGCGCGCCGCCGTATTCGTGAAGGCGCGCATCGCGCGCTGGAGCGAGCACGCGAGGATGAATTTGGGCACGTCAAAATGCCAGTTCCCCCGTTCGGAGCCACAATGGTTTTGCGACCCAGCGAACAGCGACCCGCTCGCGTCCTTCAGAAGGCCCATGACAGCAGTGTCATTCACCTGCTCAACGCGCCGTGGGAGGAGCAGGAGAGTCTCGAAGTGGACCCCCTTGCTCTGGTTCTCGGCCGCGCTGCAGAGAAGGGGAGGTGATCGCCCTGGAAGACACGGTGGACAAACTGGCCCTCGACGGCGAAACGCCTGTTCGCAGCCGGCCGTTTCCCTATCCTCAATGCGGAGCGGGGGTCATTGGGGATGAGGAAATGTCTCTCGTGACCGAGGTCGTCCGCAGCCGCTGCCTCTTTCGTGATTATGGCGACGGCACACCCCACATGGTGAACGACCTGGAGCGGGAAGCCTGCGCCTACCTGGGAATGCAGCACGCCTTGGCCGTCACCAGCGGAAGCGCCGCGCTTTGCTGCGCAATGGCCGGGCTGGGTCCCGGCGACGAAGTCATCATGCCTGCACTGATCTGGCGCAGCGATTTTCAAGCGCCACTGGCCGTTGGCGCTACACCGGTATTTGCGGAGATCGACCGCTCTCTGAGTCTCGACCCGATGGACCTGGCGCGCCGGATCACTTCACGGACGAAGGCGATCATCGCGGTTCACTTCATGGGTGGCGTGGGCGACATGGACGCCATCCTGTCACTCGCTGGTGAGCGCGGAATACCCGTCATCGAAGACTGCGCGCAATCCTTCGGCGCGTCTTATCGCGGGCGCAAGGTCGGCAGCCTGGGCGACGTGGGTTGTTTCTCCGTGCAGCACAACAAGGTGGTGACAACCGGCGAGGGGGGACTGCTGACTGCGCGTGACTCCGTGGTGTTTGAGCGTGCCGCGCGCTACCACGACTTGGGCCTTTTCCGGTCCGCGCTGAAGGCGCAGGTGGGCGGCGTGGAGCGTGTGCCGGACTTCTCGGGGTTGCAGTTCCGTATGAACGAGCTGACCGGGGCAGTGGCTCTGGCTCAGTTGCGCAATCTGGATCGCCGGGTGTTGGATGTCACGCGGCGGCACTTCCGTTGGCTCGGCGAACGACTGCGCGAGGAGTGCCCGGGACTGAAGTTCCGCATGTCACAGGACGAGGCAGGCGACGCGGGTATTGCGTTCTACATGGACTTCGAGAATGCGACGCAAGCACAGTGGCTTGCAGAGGCCCTGACCGCCGAGGGGCTGCAACTGGGCGCCACCACCCGCGCGTGCAACATGCTCAACCAAGACTGGGTGTTGGAGCGGCGCCAAGTCAACCCGGATCTTTCACCGTTGGGGCCCGGCTGCCCCGGGGAGTCGGTGCAATACCAGCGTGACGCATGTCCTCGCACCGATGACATCATCGCCTCCTTCGTGTGTGTTCCCATCACTCCCAGACACGCCGATGAGGACATGGAAGACATCCGCGACGCCATCGCCAAAGTGTGGCGGCACCGAGAAGAAATCGCCCATCATGGAGACTGACTATGGATCCTGTTCTTTTTTCCGTAAGCTACGCCGGTCTGTGGGGGCAGAAAATGCTCCCGCTGGAGGAGTTCATCCCGCACGCGGCGGCGCTGGGCTACCGCGGCGTGGAGTTGATGGGGAAACGCCCGCACCTGTCCCCCCTCGATTGGGACGTGGAACGAGTGGCATCTCTGCGCGAGTTGTGCAACTGTCATACCCTCGCCGTCGCCTGCGTAGCCGGTTACACCAACTTCACCGGAGGCGCGGAGGCTGCCGAAGTGCCCTTTTGTGACATGCAGGTGCAGTACATCGAGTCGCTTTGCCGCCTGTCCCAGCGCCTCGGTTGCGGACTGGTGCGTGTCTTTACCTCCTACGAGCGCAGCCATGCTCCCCTGGCCGCACAGTGGGAGCGCACCGCGCTGGCCATTCGCGAGTGCTGCGAGCGCGCCGCGGCGTTCGACGTGTCCATCGGTATCCAGAACCACCACGACCTCGCGGTGGACAGCAAGGCGCTTCTCGAAATGCTGCGGGACATCGACCGACCCAACTGCAAGCTCATGTTTGATCCGTGGTCGCCGTGCCTTCGTGGGGAAGAGCTATTCGAGACGGCCCAAGCGCTCGCACCCCATACGGCTTACACAACGCTGGCGGACTATGTGCGCCTGCCGCGATATCGCTACCGCCCGGATCTGATCAACTACCACCAGGAGCCGGAGGATCTGGTCCGCGCCGTACCGATGGGCGAAGGAGAGATCGACAGCGCCACGTTTCTGCGCGGGCTGCGGGCGGGCGGGTACGACGGCTACGCCGCCTACGAGATGTGCTCCCCCCTCCGCGGCGGCGGCAGTCAGGAAAACCTCGACCACTGCGCGAGAACGTTTATTGAGTGGATGAAGTGCAGGGGGCTCGTTGAGTAGAGGAAGTGGAAGGAACTGAACTCCCGCAGGTACGCTACTGACCGAGGATTCCCGTGAGCAGTTGAATGAGCTATATGCAGTCAAGCTCCCATAGAATGTTGCGGCGCAGCGTGCAGTCGCCGCAGGATGCGTGCCTCTATCTTCTGGATGCGTTCCCGATGCACGCCCCATCGCTGAGCCACTTTCTCCAGGGACATGGGCGTTCCGGAAGCGCCTGTCCACAAGTCATATACCTGTCGCTCCAAGTCGCTTAGCGCAGAAAGGCTCTCCTCGGGCACGGAAGCCGCATACGCAGCAAGAAAATTCTCGAGAGAGCTTGGTTGCCTCCCGTTCGCGACAATCGCTCCATTCTTCATCCCGTGTTTCCTTTCGGGCAGACCGCTACACAGGGGACTACCAGAACAGTTCCTTCAAGACCCGAAAAACAAACGCACCCCAGAGCAATTCCAATTCCGTTTGTAGTTGCTCCCCTTCCCACAAACAGCCGGTTCTCTCCGTTTCAGTGCCCGCTTGTGTCATCTCTTCTTCCGCCGTAGTCCAGTCTCCTTCTGTACACAAGGAAGGCATGTGCGAGCGATGCGCGCGCGTCTTCGGCAACCTGAGGATAGTCTGACTGCGCATCAAGACCTATCGTGGATGCCATCGTATCCAGTATAGACGCGATGGAATCCACGGCCTCAAAAAGCTGAGTCGCTCTGGGCAACACTGCACCATCAAATGTCGAGTTACGGGACGGCCCGGTTTGGGGCTAACTCCCCTGCTCTTCCCCATCCCTATCTTCTCAAGGTATAATAGCACATCTGATGAGGAACCGTCGGCATCATTCCAGAGACCATGATAGACAACGGTGAGTGACGTGATTGAGACGATTGCAAGACTACTTTCCAATGGAATCCCAATGCTTGCCTTGGGGGTGTTTTTGATGTCCGGCATCGCGCGAAGCGATCAAGCGTTCTACGTCTCCACGCAAGGCAATGACGCGTGGTCAGGCCAGCTGGCGGCCCCCAACGCGGGGAAGACGGATGGACCTCTCGCAACCATTGTCGGCGCGCGAAATGCGGTTCGGCGGATGAAGGTGAAGCAGGGAGGGTTGCAGGAGCCGGTTACGGTTCAGTTGCGCGGGGGAGTCTACTACGTGCCGGAGACCATCACTTTTGCACCGGAAGATTCGGGCACGAAGGAATGCCCGATCTCGTATACGGCCTACCCGGGTGAAAAGCCGGAGTTGGTCGGCGGGAAAAGGATCACTGGTCTCAAGCCCGCGGGGAATGGAACCATGTGGGTCTATCTCCCCGAAGTGCAGAAGGGAAAGTGGCATTTCCGGCAGCTCTTTGTGAACGGCGAGCGGCAGGTTCGCGCGCGGTGCCCGAACGTCGATCCCTCCGATCCGTACCAGAAAGGCTTCTTCTACGCGGACTGCGATCCGACAGGTTTCGGAGTCGTCGTCGGGAACATCCACAACGTGGGCGATTGGATGGAGTACGACATCGACGTTCCCGCCGACGGAGAATACACCGTCTGGGTTTTCTACGGTCACAAGATGCTGGACTACAAGGTCGCCGACATGGGTGGTCACACCGCGTTGACGGTGGACGGCGGCGATCCGATCCCGCTGATGAACCTGCCCGATACGGGCGGGTGGGGAGAGTTCAAGTGGAGCAACAGCGCCTCCGTGAAACTGACGCAGGGCAAGCACGTGCTGCGCTGGCAGAACCTGAAGGGCGGCGGCCTGGGACTGGAAGCCTTCGTGCTGTGTGACGATCCCGGCTGGAAACCCGTCTCCACTGATCTTCCGCAAGCGGCCGCGGGGAAGCGTCTGCTGGTGATTCAGGCTGAGAACTTCGCGCGCTTCAACGGCAGGCAGTTGTCCACCTCCGGCACCGGCCACGGCTCCAAGACCGAGTTCAACTACGCTCCCGGCACGTTTAAGCCCTCCTGGGCAACGCGCCCCGATGCGGAGGTGCACATCTTCCAGTCCGGCGACTGCCGCGCGTTTAAGGAAATCATCGCCATCGCGGGAGTGGACGAGAAGACCCGCAAGGTGAAGCTGAAGGGCAAGGAGTGCCTCTCCTTTCTTCGCGCGGGCGATCGCTACTTTGTGGACAACCTCTTCGACGAGATGGACAGCCCTGGCGAATGGTATCTCGACACCAATACGAGTGTGCTTCACTACCGTCCCGTGGAAGGTTTCTCGGAGAAGTCGGAGGTGGTGGCCCCGATACTCGGACGGTTGATCCATTTCGCCGGTGACGCGTCGAAGAGTCAGTCGGTCAGCCATATTCGGCTGTCAGGTCTGACTCTTCGCAACACCGACTACTCCCCTGATGATGGCTGCGCTGGTTATGGCATGGGGCATGAGGGCGTCGTGCATCTGGCGAATGCCAACCACTGTGCGATCACCAACTGCACCTTCAGTAACGTCGGCAGACACGCGGTGTGCGCGCATGGCGGCGGCGATCACTCCATCACGGGGAACGATATTTCCAACAGCGCCCAGGGCGGTGTGATGCTCCTGAGCAGCGCGCGGAATACCGTGTCCGACAATCACATCCACCACTGCGGCGCCATTTACAAACATCACGGCGGCGTGGTCATCCAAGGCGAGGGAGCGGACGACAACATCGTCGCGCACAACGACGTCCACGACGTGTCTCGCTACGGCATCTCCATCAAGAACGGCGGCTTGCGAAACGTCATCGAATACAACCGCGTGCGCAACACAAACCTCGAAACCTACGACACCGGCGGTATCGAGGTAACCCAGCACGACAAGGAGTTGCGAAGCGGCAGCACCATTCGATACAACATCGTGGGCGATAGCGTTGGCTACTCATCGCAGGGCGAAAAGCCAGTCTTCCTTTCCTGGGGTATCTATCTCGATTCCTTTGCAGGTGGCTACGATGTCAACCACAACGTCGTTTATAGGAATAACAACGGAGGCATCATGCTGCAAGGTGGCAAGGACAACAAGGTGACGAACAACATCTTCGTGGACGGCGCCGTTGGCCAGGGGCACATCTCCAACTTTTCCCAGAATTCCACCGGTCAGTTGATGGAGAGAAACATCTTTGCTTGGAGCAACGCCGCCGCGATTCTCTTCGCCACCGGAACGCCCACTCAGGCTGTCATTCGTGTGGACAATAACGTGTACTGGTGCGGTGAGGGGGTGGCGCCTCGCGTGGGATGGGGCGCCAAGGATACCTTCGCCGACTGGCAGACGCTGGGGTTCGATACACACTCCGTCGTCGCTGACCCTCTGTTCGTAGACGCAGAGAACGACGATTACTCCCTCAAGCACGGCTCCCCGGCGTTCCAGCTGGGGATTGAGCCTATTGACACAAGCAATATCGGGCTGCTGCGCCAACGGTGTGAGTGCCGGGTCACGCGGGAAAGGTTCCGGTTCTCGCCAACGTCCGAAGGATGAATGGACACGCCACGTCCGAGGGGAGGCTAAATGAACGGGAGGTATCATCTCCCCTCCGAAAATAAACCGCAAAGACGCCAAGAACGCAAAGGCTCTCTCCCGTTTTCATCTTTCGTGGTGACCGAGCGGTCATGGGAGATTGCCTTGAAGATGGCCCTTACGGACTATGTTCACGTGGCCAAAGACCCTTGGAAGAAGACCTATCAGGGGGCTGGCGGAGGACTCCCAGAGGAGAAGTTTGCAGGACAATACCCACCTGTGAGTACCGATGCCGTCGCTGCGGCAAACAGTTTGCTGGCGAGGGCGTGTACGCCGTCGCCACGGGGCGTGCAGCACTCAACTTCGCGTCTTATCTCCCGCATACCCACCGCACGACCGACGCGAGGTACGCGGGCCATTCGGGGCAGTTCCAGAACTCGGTCTTCCCCGCGGGCGGATTGCCATAGACGGTGCCTGCGAGTGCGGCAACCTTGCCTTGTCCGAACCGGCCCAGAACGAGGAAAGGCTTGTCTCCCTGCGCGGTCCGGACTTTCAGAGGCACAATGGCTCCCGGTTTCGGTGGGAGGTACTGAAGCCACATCACCATCGCCGGGGCCTTCCACACGGGCGGTTTGAGGTCGCCAACCTTGTCGCCGTTCACGATGGGCGAGGGACTGGAAAGCCGGAGGACATCGAATGGACCGTTGACGACGACGGGCAGCAACTCCTCCAGCGCGGTTCCCGCGTACTCTCCTCCGCCGAAGGCGTAGAACCCGCCGAAGACGATCAACCCGCCGCCGTTCGCGACAAACCACTTCAGCAGTTTCTGTCCCTGTTCGCGCAGTGGAACGGCGCTGACGTTGATGAGCGCCACGGAGTCATACTGCATCATCTCCTCTTCCGTTGCAGGGAAAGAGGTCAGACGGTCGCCCTGCCACGAGACTGAGAAGTGGCTCGTGTCCACCGCAGCCGCAGGTGATAACAGGGCCGCAGCTTCGGTCAGCTTCCACTCCTGAAAGTGCGCTCCCTCCAGCGCGAGTATCCGCAAGCCGTGGGGTAGTTGCCGACGGGACTTCCACAGGGCGCGTCGGTAGTCCGCGATGGCGCTCAGCGCGGCCGCCTCGGTGGTCAGCCACGACTCAGGCGGAGACGCGCCGCGCGCCTTCACACGTTGCGTGGTCGCTTCCAACATTCGTCGTAGTTCCCCCGTGTTGATCTTCGCTTCCTCCAACTCCTGCAGAGACTTTAATTCGGCTGCCGCGTCGAAAGCGACCAGTGAGCTTGGCGAAAACAGATGGCGGTCGGAGAGTCGCTTATTTGTGTCCTCCGCGATGGACGAGAATTCCTTGAGGGGAGCCTCGTAATCCTGCACGTTGCGTTGCCACAGGCTGAAATGCAGGGGGGAAGAACACGACCTGGCGATCAGTGTTGTCCCGATTTCGTAATCTGACACTTCCAGTCTCGAACGTGCGAGTTCCACCGCATTGACAACCAGCCCACACACGCCGCTGCCTTTTCCTGCGGGGCTGTTGAAGTGCTTGTCGTAGTAGAAGACCCACCATTCTTTCGGCGGGTCGAGGTCGGTCTGCTGGACAACGTGTTTCCACTCTTTCGCGTCCATGTTCAGGTCTGGCTCGCGTGGCTCTTCGATGGATCGAACTGGTGTGGCTGCCCACCGGTCGCCGCGGCGCTTGTTCCAGGCCGTGAAGAAAGCGGGGTAGCAGCTCATGCGGACTTCCATAGACTCGACGGCCGCTTTCGGTTGGAGATGAATCAGACAGTCGATTTCTTCCTGACCGGGCAGCAACGCGAACCGAATCACCACGGTTGCCTTGGGGTGGTCAAGAACTGCCTCCACCAATCCCTTCTCTCCTTGGCTGAGGGTTCGTATGCTTGACCAATTGGAACTCGCACGGTGTAAATCCATTCCGTCTGCTAAGACACGAAAGGTGTCGCCGGGATACCAGCCCTGACCTTTGCCACCTGTCCTGCATTCGATGCCCACCGTTGCGCCCTGGATGGTTTCCTTACCCGCATCGTCTTTGATGTGTGTCTCTGCGAAGGAGAGAGAATAGCTGGTCTGTCCGCTTGTGAACGCGATCTCCCGTGTGTGAACAACACGATTGTCAGGCGGATCATAAACGCTCGAGCCGTGGTCGGTGACGGTGACGTGGGTCGCGGTCCGTTCCTGGCACCGTCCGGGTGAAAGGAGTGCCACGGCAACTGCAACAACAGGAAGCAATCTTGTCATTGTCTCGGTCTGTCCTTGCCATCCATCTTGTACATCCTTTCGGAAATCCTCCGACATAGGACACCGGATCGCTTCAGCGTCCGGTAGCTCACACAACATTAGACACCGGATCCCTTTGTGCCTATAATGGTTGGGACACCTCCTATGCTGTAATTAGTGTAGCAGACAAGGAGGAAAGGAACGATGGAGAAGATGAAGGAAGTAGAGATTAGAGAGAGAGGAGTGGGTGAAACGGAGGGA
>MNXM01000112.1 GCA_001872605.1 Armatimonadetes bacterium CG2_30_59_28
CCCCCTATATGAAATCGTGGGCGTCTCGTCTTCTGCTGGAATTGCGGGTCTCGTATCTACTCACGGGGTGTAAGTCAGATTTGTGAGAATCCACCCCAGCCGGAACCATAGGCGCCTGTAGCCTGAAACCCGACAGTAATTGTGTAACGGAGTTCGCGGTTCGTCGGTCCTGAATGAGTTCATGCAACAACCCCCATCCGGGGGAGAGGACGCGAACCCAAAGGGTTCGAGGGTGAGGGGGTGTTTTCACCCGTACCGAGTATACATGCGATGGTCTCCCTTGCCACGGTGCTGCTTCTCGACGAAGCCGAGCCGCGTCAGGCAGCGGGCGACATCTGCGGGGCGGTACTGAGGTGACTTTGCCAAAGCGTGGGACTCCTGTACGCGAAGATGGCCATGAGTGTCGGCTCGATGGTGACATCATCTCTTCTCGTCGCCTTGCAGTAGGACGAAATGGCGGGGATCAATCTGGTCTTGAAATACTGGTGATGTTCCTTGCAGGGCGACACGGATCGCATTTCCCGGTCATCTCGCAGGTGCAACCAGTATTCCGTTGCTGCCTCCGCGAGTTTCTCAATCTCCTCCCATTTAGTATCTCCGAAGCTCTCCAGGTTCAGTTCCTCAAGGGCAGCGGCAAAGCCCTCTTCTTCTTTCTTGAGGTAGACGGTAATTGGTGAATCCACGACGTGTCACTTCCTTCCAACTGACGGGTTGACTATAACAGGACGCGAGGGAAGGGGGAAAGAGTAGATCGTTGCCAACTCATCTAATACTTGGAGGACTGCTGTAGAGTCGCACAAGTCATCGCAGGACAAACATCAGCGCCACCAGCAGAATCCCCGCCCCCACGACGACTGTCACCACCGCGGAAGCCAGCGACCCGAAGGAATAGAGAGGTACGCCAAGAACACCAGAAGCGCGGTCAGGATGATGGCGACGCGGGTCGCGGCGATAGGGTTGGCGTGAAAGACTCCCCGGAATAGCTCGAACCAAACCCAGCGGCACGCGAGAAGAATCGCCATGGCCAGCAAACCAAAGATGATCCAGTCGTTGGGACCGACCCCTTCGCCCAGAGTCAGAGTGACCTTTCTGACCTGAAAGGGAGCGCCCGATTCTGGGGCAGCCACAATCTCTATCTCGTTGGATCCCTTGCAACACGCTTTGGCGATATCGTGTCCGGTGGAGGTGTATCTGTTAATGTGAACGGAAAGACAGGGCCTCTGTTGACAACAGTCGCCTGCGGTTGTTAGGATATTCGGCGTTTACGAAAGGGGCAGGCGGAAAATCTCCATGGTCGCTCCGCACTCTCCTTCGCTTGACGTTTGCACAACTTTGAGCCCAAGAAAGTTATTGCCGTGGGACTGCAAGCTCGTCATCTGCCAGTGCCAACAACCTACGATCCTTCCGAGGATCCTCCCGGCAGCATTGACCCGCTTGGGACACTCGGGGGTGCTGAGCGTATTGCCGAGGTGCTGTTCCCAGGGCTCACCGCCCGCATGTGGCGGCCTCGACTACTCACGTTTGCCGCGATGGCGTCGGTGGTAGCAGAGCGTCTTCCCCCACAGGCACAGGGCGTGCAGGAAAACGCCTGGCAGGCGGCTCGGTTGGGCTTTGAACGCCTGTTTGTGTCGGCTGTCGTGCGGCAGCAACTGAGCCAGCCGGCGGAGCGGGGGCGAGCGACGCGGAGGTTGCCGGGAAGTTCGCTTGCGCGTCGGGCGCTACGTGCCGGCGACGAGCCGCTTGGCCGCAGCAACTTCCTCAAGGGCCAGGCGGTCAACGGTCCCTACGGCGTCCTCGCCCGTCTCGCTCGGCACCTGAACATCGTGGATGAGGATGACCGTCTCGGTCGTAGCGGGGAGGAGTTGCTCCTCGCGTGGGCCGTGGATGAAGGACTGCCTGGGCTGCTCGACGAGGACAAAGGCGGGTCGCCAGGAAGGCAGTGGCTGGACCGCTTCGTCCAGACAACCGCCAGCCATGTTGCTGAGGCCCGATGGATGCGTCCCGGCTGGTCGGGTTGGCAGGACTTGGCGGGACGACTGCGTCCCGACAAGGTCGGCAGGGAGGAACGCCGCGTGCTTCGGAACCTACTGAATGGTGATGCCATCCGCGCCAGGTGCCTGGAACTTCTGTGTGAACCGCAGGTCGTGTCGCTGTTCCGCTCGGCCAGGGACAGTGGTGGGCGAGGCAATCAAGATCGCACCGTGTTGCTCGAAGGCATCCTTCCCTCGCTGTTTGTGGGCGAACATAAGGAAGACAGAGTCATCGAGCTGACCGTCCACTTGGCGGACGCATACGAAGAGGTGGCAAGTCTCCTGGAGGCAGCGTTCAATGGGCTGCTCTGGGGACTGACTCACCGTGGCGGCCAAGCGGAGCCTGCGGAACTCGAGGCGGACGTGCACCTGCTGCCGGTGTTCCGTTCGATCTGCCAGCAGTTGCCACCATCGGCACGCCGCCTCCAATACCTGGTCGTGAAGATTCCCAGCGTTCCTCAAGTGCAGGACCTGAATCCCATTCCGCCCCTGGACGGTCTGGCGTCTCAGGCGTTGAGCGCGGCGGAAAGCCCCGCGCGCCTGATCGAAACGGTGATCAGCCGGCACCGCGACGTCCAGAACCCGAAGCGGAAGGGGATGTGGATCGAGCTGGGCGAGCGCTGGACGCTGCTGCCGGGCTTCGGGTGGGCGGCAGACGCTCCACCTAAGCCGGAGGTCGTCTACCTGCACACGTTCCGCGTGCCGAACGCCTACAGCTTCCTGGGAGAGCTGGGCCTGGCAGGAATGGAGGTGCCCGATGGGGAGGCGTAGGAAAGACGAAGGGCAATACCTGTCCGACTACTGGAAGCCTCCGAGCGACACCCACTTGGAGGGCGGCGTCGGCGAACCCTGCGCCTGCCTGGGGACGACGTTCGAATTCGACGCCGGCTTCTTCGAGGCGGAGCTGCTGCCACGTTTCCTTGGCCTTCGCTTCGATCACACAGAGAACGAGCGCACATTCATCCTCGAGCGAGAGGATGCCCTGGCGAAGACCCGCGCCGCTGTGCTCGTGGACATCTCGAAGTTCGACCCCGGCCAGACGACCCTTCAGTGGGAGCAGCTTCCGATCCAGGTGCCGGGAGGCATCCAGCACGCGAAGTTGACGCTCCTCGTCTGGCAGCGCCTCATCCGGCTTATCGTTGCCTCGGCGAATCTTACACGCCAAGGCTACCGACGGAACCGCGAAGTGTTCGCCGCCCTGGACTTCTTCGACGGGGCGGACTCTGTGCCCCTGAAGCCCCTGGGCCATGTCCTCGACTTCACCGAGAACCTGTCCACCTGGTCGCGAGCGCTGCCCGCGGCAACAGAGCGCGTGCGCGGGACAGTTGACCTGGTGCGGTCGCAGATGCGAGGCTGGTTGAATGCGCCGCAGGACTTCACCCCGAGGGAGAGGCCACGGGTGAGCCTCATCGTTGGGCATCCGCACAGCGAAGAGGTCGCCGCTCGCTCCGTCCTGGACCAACTCCTTGGCCTTTGGCTTCCGCGCCGAGTGGTTCGCCTCACGGTGATGACCCCATTCGTGGGACAAGCGGAGCAGGGGAAAGACCCTGTCGTGTCGCGCGTGTGGAGTCTGCCGATGGCGCGGGATGCCGAAGGCTGGCTGGTTACTCCCGAGGAGCCAGCCGCCGAGGGGAGCGATCACCGCATCGTTCGCTTGCCAGAGCGCTTTGGCCAGGACTGGAAGAGGCGGTTCGGACGGGGAGATCGGGCCTACGTGCTCCCCGTGCCACGATATGTCGAGGGCGTGGACGATGGGAACCGCGATCTGCACGCCAAGGCCGTGCTCTTCCAGGGTGACCAGCACGAGCTCCTGATGATCGGGTCCAGCAATTTCACCCCGCACGGGATGGGTGTCGGTGTGTTCAACTGCGAAGCCAACCTTGCGTTCGAGGACTGGGCCAAAGCTAAGCAGGAGGGATTGGCACTGGCGGACCGTCTTGGGCTTCCCGTGCGGCGGGAGAGCGCGCTGGGCGTGGACGAGGTCGTCTGGCAACAGCCGGTCGAGTTGCCCGACGACGCCCCTTCGGGTAAGCCTCTGCTACCGGCGTTCTTCGCGTGGGCCTGTTACTCCCAAGTGACGGGCGAGATCAAGGTGGGCTTGGACCGAGACCAGTGGGAGCCGCCGCAGTGGACTGTTAGCCTTGCAGGGCAGTCAGTCGAGCAGGCTCCGCCGTTGTTCACGCGGGCCGCGGCGCCAGCAGAAGCGTCAACCCTATGCTTCACCCTGGACGAGAAAGCCCGCGGCGCTCACCTTGTCGCCCTTCACGTGGATTGGGAGGACAAGGATGGAGCGCGGCACGACAGCTTCCTCGCTATGTCCGTCGAAGACAGGGAAGCGGATCTCCTGCCGCCCGAGGAGTTCCGCAACTTGACGGTGGACAGCATCATCGAATGCCTGCTCAGCGGCAGAGACCCTGCCGAATGGCTTGAGCGGCAAGGCACACGCCGCCAAAGGACACCCAGCACTGACGCCGCCATCGAATCCCTGCGGGCGGTGGACACCTCGACCTACCTGCTGTATCGCGTTCGACGCTTTGGCCGCGCACTGGCAGCGATGGCGGAACGCCTCGGTAGAACCGCCCCGACGTCCGACGCCATCCGTTACCGGCTCCTCCGCGACCCGCTGGGGCCCGTTCACTTGGCAGAAGCCCTGTGCGGGGAGGAAGATGGGCGTAACGACGAGGCCACGCCGTTGGAGCTGGCCTATCGGCTCTATGTTCTCGCCGAGATGGTTCTGTGCCTTGGCCACATCGGGCGCCAGGTCCGGCGTGCGGTCGGGCGTGACGGCAAGTGGCTCATCCCGCTCTTCCAGGAAGCCGGGAAGAAGCTACACGCAGTAGTCCAGCGCTTGCGGGAGCGGGCGGGAACAACGCCCGAAGGTCTGCGGTCTTACCTCGAGGCAGCCTTTGCCGAGAACGTGCAGCTCCTGGGCGCCCGCGAGGAGGGATAGCGAATGCCAGTCGAGTGGACATTCCTTGAGAGCATCATCGAACTTGGCGGCGTCGCCAAGAAGCAGCTCGGCGCCGACGATGCTCGGCGCCAGGCAGAGACAGCGGCGAGCATCCTAGCGGACCTTCGCACCCGTCCGGGCGTGCTCCTGGCAGATGAGGTCGGGATGGGAAAAACCTACGTCGCGATGGCCGTTGCCGCCTCGGTCATCGTCGCGACGCGCCCAATGCACTGTCCAGTCGTAGTGATGGTGCCGCCGGGCTTACGGCAGAAGTGGCAGCGCGACTGGGATCAGTTCAAGGCACACTGCGTGCGGCCTGGCGCCCTGGAGTGGGTGCGGGATGAGTACGCCCACACCCCAACGGAGTTCTTCAAGCTACTGGACGACGATGTCCGGGAACGCGCCCACCTCATCTTCATCACGACAGGTTGTTTCTCCCGTGGTCTGTACGACCCATGGGTTAAGCTGGCGATGATCCGTCTTGCCCGTGGCCATACGAGACTCTCGGACACACGGAAGCGTCGGCTCTACCGTTGGGCAGCGGTCCTTGTCCGGCAGTTGTCCAACCGCAGGCTCACGGATGAGGTTGTCCGACGGCTGATGCATGCGGACGTGCTTCACTGGAAACGCATCTTGGTAGAGGAAGGGATTCTGACAGAAGCTGATGATCATCCTGTTCCAGACCTCCTACCCAAGGAAAACCATCGCATTGACTGGGAGTCCCTGTGCAATCTCATTCGACATGACCTGCCCAGTCGGCGGCCAGTACATGTCAAGAAATCGACTCGGAATGAGGTTCTCCAGAACTTCAATGACGCCTGCCGCTTGATCTACGAGCAGTGGCTGAACCTCGTTTGCTGGCGCTCTCCGCTCCTAATATTGGATGAGGCCCATCACGCCAAGAACGATTCCGCGCGCCTGGCCAGGCTCTTCCGCCAGGAGAGCGAGAGTGAGGTCGCGCTCCTGAAGGACAAGTTCGACCGCACGCTCTTCCTCACCGCCACTCCCTTCCAGCTTGGGCATCAGGAACTGATCCGCGTCCTCCGGAGCTTCGCGGCCGTGCGATGGTCTTCGAAGGAGGCGCCTGACGGGACGCGCGACGACTTCTCAGACAGGATGACCGAGCTTGAGCATGCGCTTGACCAGAACCGCCTGGCCGGCAGGCGCTTCGACCGGCTTTGGGGCAAGCTGCGTAGCGAGATGCTCGCCGTGGACCCTGGCGGCGAGAAAGACGAAACCGAGCTCGTTCACGAGTGGTGGGAACGGCTGAGAACAAGACCGTCGGATGCTTGGGAGCGAGAGCTCGTCCAAACCTACAAGGATTGCGCGGACACGAGGGAGCAAGCCGAGCAACTCCTCAGGCCATGGCTCATCCGTCACAACAGGTCGCCAAATCTGCCCTGCGAGGACGGGACGACGAATGTCCCGCGTCGGAGCGTGATGGTTGGCAAGGCCATTACTGCCCCTGAGGGCGCTCTTCCCGGTCAGGCTGTCGAGGGCCTGCCGATTGACGAACGTGCACTGCTCCCCTTCCTCATTACGGCCAGGGCGCAGGGCCAGCTAGCCCAGTGCCCGGGTACGAGGGCGTTTTTCGCCGAGGGCCTGGCCAGCTCGTACGAGGCGTTCCATCACACACGCGATGCTCGCCGCAAGGCGAAAGACTCTGACGACGGGCTTGACGCCGTGGAGGAGAGCGGAGCATGGGTGGTCCCGACGCGGTGGTACGAGGAGCAGATTGCCCGCCTTATCCCGTCCCGTGAAGACCCACGGACCGCGCGGTTGCAGCACCCCAAGATCTCGGCCACAGTGGAGAGAGCGGTCGACCTTTGGCTTCGAGGCGAGAAGGTCCTCGTCTTCTGCTTCTACATCCAGACAGCGCACGCGCTCTATGAGCACATTCGCGAGGAAGTGAACCAGAGGATCATCGACGTCGCAGGGGAGAAGCTCGGCCTCGATTCGCAGAAGCGCGGGGAGGAAATCCAGAGCTGGCTGGCCCGCATCACCCGGCGCTTGACCGATGAGGAAAGCCCATTCTATCGCGAGATGAAGACGCTGCTCGACGTGCCATTTGCGGAGCCGCGTTACACGATCTTGCAGCCTTACCAAGGGCAACTCCTGGGCGTTCTGATGGCATACTTCCGCTCGCCGTCATTCGTCGCGCGCTACCTGCCGCTTGACGACCCACTCGTCCGCGATGCCCTGGAGGAACGCGAGTCACGCCGTGAGGTCATCGCTCGGGGTGTGAGTGCTCTGCGGCACGCCGTCCTGGAGGAGAGGGATACCTCCAACCAGACCTGCATGGGTCGCGTGGCCCAGTTCCTCGACTTCGCCGTTGAACTCGCGGAGCGAGCCGAGCGCAGTCTGGCGCTCAAGGAGGACGAGGTCTCGGACGAGTCAGAAGATCCGCTGCGGGAGTACCTGTTCGCGGTCAGTGTCTACTCCAAGCCGAGGCGCGCAGAACATGCCGACGAGGACGACATCGAGGACGAAGCAGACGATGGCAGCTACCGCGTCATGCCATTGGTCCGCCTGGTCTACGGCGACACGAAGACGGAGATCCGGGACCGCTTGATGCTTGCGTTCAACAGCCCGCTGTTCCCCGAGGTCCTCGTCAGCAGTTCCGTGATGGGTGAGGGCGTGGATTTGCACCGCTTCTGCCGCTACGTCATCCACCACGACCTCTGCTGGAACCCGAGCACGCTGGAACAGCGGACGGGTCGTCTCGACCGCATCCGCTGCAAGGCGGAGGTCTGCCGGCGGCCCATCCTTGTCTACGAGCCGTTCATCGCCGGCAGCGCGGATGAGAAGATGTTCCGCGTCGTCCGTGACCGCGAGCGCTGGTTCCAGATCGTCATGGGTCAGAAGTTCGAGTTCGACGAGGCAAAGTCCGAAGCCCTCGCTAACCGGGTTCCTCTGCCAGAATCGCTTGCTCGCCAACTTACGTTCGACTTGAGTCGGTGGCGTTCCGGCGGCGTGCCGCAGATTCAGAGAGAGATACGGCCTGAACGGGACATAGATTCTTTATCTCCAACACATGCGCGTTCCGCGTAGATGTTTGTAGATGGTCAAGGGGGTTGGGATGCGAGTGCAAGAAGAGTCCCTTCCTGTCGTAAGTGTACGGCGGCCGCCATCAGGGAATAGCCGAGGGAAGTGACGCGATAGCGTCGGCAGCGAGGGATTTTTGCGATCAATCCGTGGACGCGCAGTCGTTGGAGTAGACGGCTGACACGGGCAGTGTGTCGGCAGATTGCGGCGGGATCGGAAGGCTTGTGCGGATAGATGTGACGGCGAATGTCTGCGTTGCGGAAACCTCTCACCGCGTGCTCGCCGCGGATCACGGTGGCGAAGAGTTCCGCGTCCTGGTGTGCGAGAGGATTGAAGCCCCCACCTTGCGCCCGTTAAACGTGGCCGGTTGACAGACTCGATCGAGGAGGTGGTAGGATTGGGCGGGGTCTTCTACGGCTGCCAATGCATCCAGATATCGCCGATTCGCCTGGAGGGAAACCTCCGCATAGCGATACAGATGCGCGACTCCCTTGGGCATGGGGAACCAGTCCGTGACGATGTGTCCCTTGCGCTTGCCGGTGCGGCGAACCTTGAACTCGTACGGATGATTGATCACTGTCTCGATGCGTAGTACGCTCCCAAACTTGTCGTACATTTTAATCCAGTTCTTTTTCATCCGATGCTTGATCCGGGCACCGGGAAGACGGTGTTTGTAATCGTTCACAAGTTCACCCTTGAAAAGCCCGTGTAGTTTTCTCCCAAGGAAGGTCATGACATCCTCGGCGCTGAAGCACACGACGGCGTGCCGCAGCAATTTCTGATACAGGCTGTGGAGAGCAGCGGGGTCTTGGAAGATCACATCGGTCGCATATTCGGCCTGGTCGGTCACCCAGTAGTATTGGCTTTCCGCCAGAATATTCTGGAGCAGAGGATTCACCTTGCGGGCAAAGGCGGTGAGGATGCGAGGCCAGTTCTTATTCACCATCTGGTCCGCAAACTTCTGTGCGCGTGGTGGACCTTCGATGGCGAGGAAGGCATTGTCCTGTCGGCAATACGCCACGCCATGCCGGTCCAGCTTGTGCGCCAGCCAGTCATGGCCGTTGAGACAGACCTGAATCTGGAACGGGAACCAACTCTGCACCCGCACGTGCATGAACCCGTATTCCCGGTCAAGGAAGTAGAAGTAGAAGTAGAAATGGAGGCACTTACACTTGGCGGATTTGAGAGTCGGTCGCCGCTTTCCGTAGCAGAGCTTAAACGACTGACACGGTTCTACGGCTGCCAAGACACAAACCAGACCTACGGTGAGGCCTTCCTTGCGCACAAGGTCCTGAACGAGGTCTTCCTTGCGCGTATAGCCTTCCAGGTAGATATACGGACGGTTCGCCTGCGCCGCGACTGCTTGAGCGTGCGTCTTGAGACGCTCGCTCTGTTGCGTCACGAAGGTTTTGAAATCCTTCAGTAAACACCCTCGCGCGTTGAGGTATCGTTCCATGGCATGCGGATAGCCCAAGGGTAAGTGACCATGAAAAACGACTCGATCAAAACAGGAAAGCACGCCCGTGATTTTGGATGCGTGCCGGCTCAAAAACTCTTGCATGGCGTTCTCCTGTCGATGGTGAGATTTCAATGGACTACCATTGTATCAGGAGAACGCCTCCATTTCTTGGTTGCGGCTCTGCCGCTGTAGGATGAACAGCGATAGGTGTTTCACTGATTGCTCCGACTATTTCCCGCTCACTCTAAAGCTCGCGTTCGCTGCTACGCCGGTGGCAATCTCCGTCGCCGTCACGCGGTAGGAGCCGGGCTGTTCGTTGAGACTGAGTGGGATGGTTGCTCGGAACGTGCCGGTGGAGAAGACGACTTTCTGTGTGTAGTGGGGCAGCAGTTTCCCGTCCGGCCCGAAGACATCGAAGCGCACGGCGAGACCGGTGCGCTTGCCGGGGCTGGGAGAAACCGTCGCAGTGACAGGAACTTGGGTTCCCTGGGTGTGGCTGGCTGAGTTCAGCTTGAGTGTCAGCCGCTCCGGTTTCACTGGCAGGCAGGCCAACACTTTGGCCTGCGACGGCTGCAAGGTGATCTTCAGCTCGGAGGCTTTGCCGAGGTACTTGCCCTCGCGCACGTCGTAGACATGCGCCGCGGCAGGCAGTTTCACCAGAATTTCGGATGAACCGGAGCTGTCCACTCCCGTCACTATCGCGCCTTCGGCCCCGGCGGCAGTTGACTTGGCGGCGGCCACGCCGCGCAGGAGGCACAGATACGTGGCGTCGCCATTGGTGAACTGCGACACCTCAATATCAGGGCGCAGTTGCGATGACGCGTCCGTCACTTCCGCAAACGGGCGAACGCCTGCCAACTCGGACAGCAGGTGTGAGACGCCCGCGGCGATGCCTTTCCCTTCCCCGGCCTCGCGCTTGTCGGCGTAGCCCTTCGCATAATCCCCAAGATACACGGCTTTCCCCTTGCCGAAAGCGTTGATGTTCATGCGTTCGAATTTGCCGAAGACATCGGTCAGCGCGCTCTGGTCACGTCGCTTTCCGTGTTCGTCCATCAGCGCGGGAGAGAAGTCGGCAATCAGCAGGCCGCCTTTCCTGACGAACTCCCGGATGCGGTTGACATCATCATCCGAGACGGCCTGCGCGTACGGAAGCAGCAGCACCCTGTACCGGTCGAGACCGCCCTTCTGCACCTCTTCCGGGGGGAGATAGCGATACTCGAATCCGCCGTCACGGAGAACGTAGTGGAAGTCCTGCAGCGACTTCTCCCAAGTGCTCTCCTTGAAACTGATGGTGGAGGCGTGGCGGCAGGCGTTGGAGTAGTAGACGGCGATGGGATGGATCGTTCGTTCCGATGAGACCAGCAGCTTACCGATCCCCGACTTGATTTCGGCGACTTCGTCACACGCCCACTGGAAGAAGGAGAGTGGAGAGTAGTCCGGCGCGTACGCCGCCGGGCCCCCGAGACCGCGGTTGCCTCCGCCAACCGTCCACCAGCCGACGGCAGTCATGCCTTCGAACAAACAATGCCACGGGGTGTAACGCACGAGTCCCTCGCTGGTGTTGGCGACGTAACTCCCGAACCAGATGCCGGTGATGGAGTCCTTCGGCAGGAAGCAGATCGTTTTCACTTCGGGCAGATGGTTGTAAGGGTTGAAGTACTTGAAGGTCTTGAGCATCTCGTACAAGTCGAACCCGGTGTACGAATGACTTGGATACACGGGACCTTCCATGCCGACACGCGCGACGGGGTCCACCGCCTGAATGGCTTTTGCGTAGTCGGCGTGCAGGTCGGCGAAGAGTTTGTCCATGTGCATCCTGTGATCGACCCACTGCGGATACCGTTTTTGCTTCCACGCGTCCGGCAGGGAGATACGCTTGATCTCCGTCCAGTCTTTGTAGTCGCTCCCCCATTCCTTGTTGAGAGCGTCCAGCGTTCCGTAGATTCCCTTCACATACTTCTGAAAGCTCTCCCGGCATTCGTCGCAGAAGCAGACCTCCTCCCCCGGCCAGGCAAGAGCGTTCTCATCGCCGAGGCTGTAGTAGGCCGGACCCAGAGGACCGAGGGCCGTCGCAAGGTCTTTCATGTGGACGATGCCAGACTCTTGCGCCCGTTCTTCCGGCGTGACCGAAAGGGTGCAGTTGCGGATGCAGGGTCCGTCCGGTCCCGCAACCGACTTTGTGTGCTCGTACCCACTCGAGACAAGGAACAGACGCGTCGCATACGGCGCCACTTGCAGATTCGCCCGGCAGGCTCTCTGCCCGATCTCCCGTGTCTGCTCGACGGTGTCCCACAGCGAGGAAGTATTGTAGAGAGTGTCTATGCCCGAACGAGCGAACTGGTTGAGGAATGTCACCGCGCTGCGGCTTGCGCCTTTGGCGCCGCCCCAGGCGAAGAACGAGAAATCGTCCACTTTGGTGGGATCGGTGGTGTTGATGTAGAAGGGTACTTCCCGCTGGTCGATGACACCGCTCTTCTCGCTGAGCGTAGCAACAAGCCTGTGCGCTTTGGTGAGCGGACGCGGGATTGGCAGGGCGAACCGCCCTTCTGTTCCGGCGACCGTCAGCCCCGCCGTCGCCACCAGCCTCCCGTGGTTGTCCACAGCGTCGACTCGGAGAGATCGCCCCGCGCCGAGAGATTGCGACAGGACAATGCGTCCGCTGATTGCTTCTCCTTTGGGGAGAGTATCTTTCACCAGTTCCACCTGCTGAATGCTCACCGGTGCAACAACCGAGAACGGAACGGAATACCAGTCGACGATCTTGCCGCCCGACTTCAGCGACAGGTTAAGCATCTTTTCTCCGCTCTTCATGAGCGGCGGAGGCAGTGTCGCGCTGTTGCCCGCGACTTTCAGTGTGCGACTCGCCTCCTGCCGTCCCTGTCGGTCGCGGACAGCGTATTCCAGTTCGCAGTTCGTTAGTGGGCCGGTGAGAGAAACCGTTACTTTGGCCGATGTCAGTTGTGCGCGGTCAATGGCGGTGGAGAGAAGAACGACGTTGGCGATCAGGGTTTGCGGTTGCCTGTTGGCTGCCGCGATACATGCTCTCGCCACCAGCGCCTGGCAATAGTCATAGTGGAGCAGGTCATCCGGCGCCGCGCCGGGAGTGAGGCACTCCAGCATCCCCTTGATCTCCGGGTTCTTCGGGTCGAGATCTCCAGGATACGTAACAGTCACAACTTGGCCTTTGCCGAGCTGTCCCTGGTGAATGGTCACACCGGTCAGCGCTGGAACGGATGAGATGGGTACCCCGCGCGCGATGATGGAACTGGCGTCGTTGTTCGCAAGCGCGCCTTTGAGTTCGTCGCTCAAGGCGGTGGGGTTGATGTAAACCAGTCCCGCTCCAGACTTCACTTTGTCCATGATGCGCGTCTGTACCGCCGCGGGGAACGCGCTCCACGGCATCTTGCCGATGATGATGACGTCGTACTCCGCATCCTCCGCAAGGCGTTTGTCCACCACTTGGCGGAACTGGGCCGGCTCGATCTCCAAATACGTTTCTCGATTGTAGCCGCGGTCGTAGGGACCGAACGAATCAAAACCCTCCGTCATCAGCGCCGCGAAGTCGATCTCCAGCCGCTGCGCCAATTCGATGGTCTCCCGCTGCGTCCCCGTGGGCGCGATCACAAGCACCTTGATCGGCCCGCCTGCGAGTGGATTCGCGAATGGCGTGTGCGGCGTCACCAGCGCGCGTGACAGCTTGTCGTAGGGCTGATCCGGCCCGAAATCCGCGCACTGGCCGACGGAACGCGCTGCGAGCAACCCACTGACAGCCATTGTGAAAGATAACACTCTCAATAGCGATGGTTTCATTTCCGGTCTCCTCTTCCCTGCGTCGCGGAGAGCGCAAGCAACACTTCCATCTCTTGAACGATGGCGTCACAGCATTTGCGAACCGACTGGGCCAGAACGTAGATATCCCTGAAGCTGTCGAGGTCGCCGGGCGCGAAGGCCGCGGATGTCGCGGCGAAATTCTTTCTCACCTGGTCCGCACGGCCAAGCTGCCTCTGAATCGCGGCGGAAAATCGGGGAACCTTCACGAGGTTCTGCGTGGTCGTTTCGCTGACCCACTTGCCGTGCGCGAGTTCGCTGTCGATGAAATCCTGCGGCCCGCCGAAGATGAGGCTGTTAAACTTGCCGGGGTTGTGGAAGTCGTACCCCACCCGTGCCCAGGTGCTGGAATTCTGCAGGCCACCCTCCCGGTTGCGGCAGAGGTTCAGCCCCCACACACTCCCTTCTCGAGGTTGCGCGTCGCAGAAGTCTTTCAGCGGGATGACCATCTCCATCGTCCACCCCTTGTCGCCGAGCCGGGTGGCCGCCTTCCAGTCTGGGTTCCAGGCGTCCTTGTCCTTCCTGTAAGAATCATACCGGGTCCCTGCGAGGTTGGCGGCCAACTGGTAGTAAGTGTACCGATCCCGCTGCGGGTCGAGGAACACCTCGATCTTGGAGCCGGGCGGCCAGGTGTCGTGATCGGCCTCTTCGACAATGACTGTGTCCATTGCCGGTTCGTCCGCGAGGACGGCGAGGTAGAGGTTTGTCGTATCATACGCGATCTTGAAGATGGTTTGGACATCCGCCGACCGTGAATTGTCGATATAGGCGGCGAGGTCCGTCATCGGCATTGCGCGCTGCCAGACCGACTCGGTCGCCTGTCCATCCACCGCAATCGCGTCCTCAGCCGGACATGCGAAGGCGAAGATGGAGGGGGCTGCTGCGACCGAACGGACTGGGACTCCAATGAGACCGATTGACAGGAGCAGTGGAATGCAGAACGAAAGGATGCGGTTCATTTCTGTTCCTTCACCAATTCAAAATCATCGAGATACAGATCTCCCACCGTCTCGATGCGCGCCCACACGGTCTTCAGGTTGGGTTTGTCGTCGGTGGTGAGAGTCTGCTCCACGAGGGTCCAGTCCGAAGCGTCCACCGGCATCTGATTCGGCACGGACTGACCGAAGTATTGGTTTCCCGCGTTCGTCAGGTGCAGGATCACCCGGAACTTGCCTTTGCCCTTCACGTAGACACGAGCCTTGAAGGCATCTCCTGTCGTTGCGTCGCTACGGGCATTGAGATAGATGCTGCCGTTGACGAGAATCGCGCGTTTTCCGGAGTGGACCTCCTTGCCGGCGTCGCCTTCCACGACTTGCAGCTTCTTGCATCCGGAGAACTGACTGAGCGCCGCAGGGAGCACGACCACCGGCGCGCCGTCGTTGCCGAGGTTGATCCCTTCCTTCACGATAGCGTTGTAGATGTACGGTTCGCACGCGACGACAACTTCTCTCACCTGCTCGAAGCTGGCATCTGTCAGAAGGTTGGCAGGTTTCGCTACCTCAGCACGCGCGGCTCTGGGTGCAGAAAGTATGCAGGCAAGTAGAAGCAGAAAAAGAGGTGTAGGCTTGTGCATGGTTCGCTTTACTCCTTCCGTGTGAGTGACAGAGCTGGAGCTCTATCCTACGGCCGTCTGGTCTCAAGCATCGCGACTACTACTCCAGACCTCTCGAAGATACTCCGCGGCGCGAATAGTCTCCGGTAGAGGTGGCGCGACACAGACTTCCAGCGACGCCCAGCCGGTATAGTCGTTCGCCTTGATGAGCCAGATGCACTCCGCAACTTCGCCCTCCCCAGCGCCAATCGGCGCACCTGCGAGTCGCTTGCCTGAAAGCGAACGCAGTCCCGTCGATGACGGGTCGTCGATGGTCACGACGTCTTTGAAGTGCACATGGACTATCCGGTCTTTGACCAAAGGAAAGCATGTTGTCGGCTTCTCGTCGGCGTACAGGAAGTTGCCGTTGTCAAAGGTGAGCTTCACATCGGGTCGCCCCGTATCCTCCAGCACCTGCAATACGTGATGGACGCTGCACGCAAACCTGGGGTCCATTCCGTAGTCCTCGATGGTGAGTGTCACGCCGGATCCTTCCGCTTCCGCGGCAGCCCGGGCGAGAAGCCCGGCAAGCGCTTTCCGACCCTCCTCGCAAGACATGCCTTCCGGTGGCAGACTCCCCGCGTGCAGAGCGATGCGGCAGTTGTGCTTCACACACCACTCCACCCCCCACGCCACACGATCCAGCGCGTCGCGACGTTTTGCCTCCGTTTCCCCGATCAGGTTCAGGCAGACGTCCGCGCAGGCGCACTCCATTCCGAGATCGGTCGCGGACCGATACAACGCCTCCCACCAATTCGGCTGGTCCTGGCGAAGGAGGGGCATAGGCTCCAGTCCTGTGATGCCTGCCGTGTGCAGTTTCTCTGCGAACTGCCCCGGATCCAGCGTACCCTCGTTGAGGGCCGCGTGGAAGGGAAAGAGCATGACGGATAGGTTGGGCTTGGACATGAGTATTGTCACTCTCCTGCTGTAGTTCTTCGGTCAATCATCTGCAATCGCCACAACTTTCTCGCCCGACTCGATGAGGCGGATCGCGCTTCGCAAAAGATTTCCGAGTCGCGCGCATCGCGCAAGCCGAGGTCCCGCAGGGGAGTTGCGGTTACTTCAAAGCTCCTTGTGATCCATTTTGCAATAGCAGGGGAGATCTGTGCGTCAATCCGGATTCTCATGCCGCCAACACCGCGTGGTGGAGTTTTCGGGTGGCGTATTTCATGGTGGCAATCAGATCCTCTCGCTCAAGGTCTGGCATCTCCTCAAGTATCTCACGGTCCGTCAGACCGGCTGCATAGAAGTCCATGATGTCTGTCACGCGAATGCGCATGCCGCGTATACAGGGACGCCCCCAGCATTGCTCAGGATTCGTAGTGCATCGTTTTTGAAGTTCCCCCACAAAAGGACGCCGGATCGCTTCAGCGTCCGGTAGCTCACACAGGCAGCTACACGATGGAGGCTACCCTCTGGAAGTTCCCCTACAAAAGGACACCGGATCGCTTCAGCGTCCGGTAGCTCACACAGGCA
>MNXM01000005.1 GCA_001872605.1 Armatimonadetes bacterium CG2_30_59_28
CACAGGGGAAGGGCCGTTGACGTAAGTTGGGTGAACAGATTGATAGTAACAGAACACCGAAAGAAGTAGTTATTGCCTTCCCCTGTGCGAACCGTTTCGGTTCGATAACGGGGGAAGGTGGTCGAAGACCGGATGGGGGTTGTTACTGTCCCCTTTCACTCGCGTAGGTTTCCCCAACCTTTCGTTTACGCCTGCCCGGGCCCAGGACGCTGATTACCTCCGCGCGTCACAAATCTTACTTACACCCGATGTAACGCGGACCGTTGAATTCCCGCTAAGCAGTTGGTATAATTCCTTGCCGCGGAGCTGAGATGATACCGCAAACCGAACACTGGCTGGATATTGCCGATTACGACATGGAGACGGCGGACGCGATGTTCCGCACGGGCCGCTTCCGCCACAACGGAAGTGGATACTATCATAGAGCCTCACATCTACTCCACCGAAGAATACGAAGCCGCGACGCCCCTCGACTTCCTCGGCGAGATCAAGCGCACGGGGAAGGTCGTCTACTCACGCGACTGATCCTGTGGGCCGAGAGAGTCGTTCATCCGCCTTTGCCCACCCAGCACCCACGCGCCGCGGAGATGGAATGAGCGTGAAGAGCAACGGAATCTGGACCGATGGCGCTCGATTGGAGGGGTCATGCCATGGGGCAATCTTTCGGTAGAAGATATGCCGTGCGTACACTGCTGGCGTTGTTGTGGATGCCTGTGTCTGCTTCGCGCGCCGCGGAGCTCCGTTCTCGCACAGAATCCCTGGAGGGGAAGGCACGCGTCATCATCGGGAACGCGTTCATGTCGTTGACATTCGAGCCTTCTCAGGGAGGGCGGTGCTCAGTCTTTGGACTCTACACGCACATCCTGAACATCGACGACGCTCTTGCCGGCTGGAAACACAAGGGACAGTTCTCTTCTGAGTTCACCTGGGCAAACTGCCCTCCGAACGCCATCGAGACCTTTCCGGGAACATATCTCGAACTCTTCTCTTACAACACGGTTGTGCTGAGTGACGCCAACTACAAAGCCATCGGTGACATAGGGTTTGAGATGCTCTGTGACTACATCGAACAGGGTGGGAATCTTCTCGTCACCGGCGGCCCGTATGCCCTCGGGAATGGCGAGTTCGAGGGAACGCGGTTTCTCGACGTGTTGCCCGTGACGCTCTCTGGTCCCTTCGACCTGACGTGGGCGGGAAAGGGTAAGTCCTGGCCGCTCGCCGCGCCAGCCGGAGCAAGCCATCCCGTCCTCAACGGCGTTTCGTTCGCTCAGAACCCTCGGGTCTTCTGGCACCACTTCGTGACGCCGAGGAAGGATGCGATGGTCGTGTTGAAGGCTGGCGACCAGCCTGCGCTTGTCCTCGGTCGCTACGGCAAAGGCAAAGTGGCCGTTCTCACCCTCAGCCCGACCGGCGAGGGTGCGCCGGGCGAGACGGAGTGGTGGAAGTGGGACGGCTGGTTCCCGTTGGTGAGGAGCATCTTTGCTTGGTTGAATATGCGATAGGTGGCTAACTCGTGAAAGAGGTGAGTAGGATGGCAAATGGAATGCTCTGGTTGGCGGTGCTAATCCTGGCGACGTTTTCGAACTGCTGCGCCACTGACGTCACCTACGGCTCCGTCCGCAATGGCGCGTTCAACGCGAGCAGGACGCTGCGCGCCGACGCGCCGGAGCTGTCGGACCTGGCCAAAGCGCAGTGGAAGCTGCCTCAAGACCTGGTTTTGCCGAGCGACTGGGGACCCAACGCGAACACGCCCGGCGGTACGCTGGAGTTCGTGCGCCAGGGCGGATGGAAAGGGAGCGCCTTCGTCCGGCTGGATGGCGGCGGGCATATCGCTTCCTATTTCGGCAGGCCGGAGCAGGGCAAACCATACGTTGCGAGCCTGCGGGTACGGGGGAAGGGCAGGGCTTGGTTCGGCTGCTACGAGTTTGGCGAGGACGGCCAGATCGGCGGGGCGATCTTCGTCGAACGGGACATCGCCTGTGACAAGTGGACGGAGTATCGCGGCGTCTATCCCAACAAGAACCCGGCGGTCACCGGCATCAACCTTTTCCTGGCCGGCAAGGGGCCGGTCGAGGTGGATGAGGTCGCGTTTATCCCCGCTGACCCCATCGAGGTCGAGATGGTGCGCGAGATGGTCGGGTTATATGGCACCGGGGTGCTTATCGAGGACCCGGACGTGCAGGCGGTGAAGGTTGACGACGCCTGCAAGTCACGCCTCGATGAATACGACGCCGCACGGCAGGAACTCCGCAGGAATCAGGCGAAGATCGACAAGGCGATGCTTGAGTCCGCTGAGAAGAAAGCCGCAGCTCTTGGGCCCTGCCTTCGTGGTGAGGGGAAGATGTCGGTTCTCGCGGACTACTACAATGAAATGGTAACCTTGACGCGGGTGATGAAGCGACTCGCAGGGGAGACCCCAGTCCCCACAGTGGCAATCAAACTCGAAGCGGTCGCGAGCGGTGTCGGCTACAAGCCCGGGGAGCGCGCCGCGAAGCCGAACGCCGTCACCGTCACCGACGTGCGCTCGAACAAGGTCCGCTATGACGAGAACGAGACTGCGACCACCGTGACCACACTGGTGAACGCGACGAACGCGACGGTGCAGGGAACGGTGGTTGCCAACATGATTCTCGGATTGGATGAGTCGCGTGAAATCGCCCGCAAGTCCATGACACTCAACCCCGGTGAGAGCAAGTGGAGCTTCGCCTACAGCGTCGGGCCGGAAACCTACGGCCGCGCGGTCGAGGTGGAGTTTCTCGACGCGACCGGCAAGTCGCTCGACAGGTTCCAGGAGTATTACGTGGTGGCGGCGGAGTGGTTCCGAGTCCAGCACCACGCAGGCGCGGCTTGGTCGAAGAACTTCAAGACCGATTCCTGGGTCACCTACTTGAATCAGTCCCACTGGTTCGCCGGGGAGCCAACTGACTTCGGCGTCCACGCGGATGAGTTTGATGAATATCTGTCGCCCCAGGCCGGATATCACATGAACATGCCTTACCGGAAGAGCCTCATCGCACATTACAACAACATGGGCGTCCGCACAACCATCTACCAGAACATCAGTTACTCCGGCAACATGGGCTATGAAGTAATCAGGAAACATCCGGAGTTCGCTTTGTACGACGCTAACGGCCAGTTTGCCGTCGATCCCATCTACGGCGGCTACCCGAACCCGATGGAAATCGCCTCTCCTATCGAGATCGGTCCGAAGCGGAAAGTCACGAAGCCGTATCTCGACCGGAAGGTGACTCCGTGGGGACATGGGATTGTGAACACCGCGAACCTCGACGTGATCGAGTACGAAGCCAATACGGTGAAAGAATACTCCAAACACCTCGGCTTCAACGGCGTTTACGTGGACGGCAACCTGGGCGTCTTCAGTGGATACGGACACGACGGAAAACCCAACGTGTCTACGAGTGATCCGGTGGAGTTTATGAAACTGAACGCGCGCAACCATCGCGTCTTCTCGGAGATACTGAAGAAGGACGACCCTAACTTCGGTACCTGGTACAACTGGGCTTACGGTTACACCGACTACATGCTGGCCATGGGACAGAAAAGCTATCTGGGCAGTGGCGCAAAAGGCGATGTGGGAGACGACACCCTTCGCGCCGCGGCCGTGAACAACTCCGTGTTCCTCATGGAGATCCAGGACACCTTTCGCAAGACAGAGTCGAAGTGGTGCTCACCGCGCTACCACCTTCAGACGCTCTGCGACAACCGAGACCACATGATGCAGAAGTACGGCGCCAACATGATCATTGGCTACCAGTTCCCGTGGCCCGAGCCGGAAAAGCCCGGCGCCAATCGCTGGGGATGGCCGACGCTAAACTACTTCGGCGCGCAGCTCATCGCCACCCAACAGCATTTCGCGGGCGGCTTCGTGCCGAGTATGCGGCCGTGGCTGCAATTCCAGACTCGTTACTCTCGCTACCTCTGGGCGCCGGATATGAAGGTGGTGCCTAACGCAGAGAAGCTGGTGAGCGTCTCTCCGCCGGAGGAGTTGTGGTGGAAGCGGCTTGTCTACACATTCAAGACCGATGATGGGTATGATCTTATCGTCCACCTTATCCGGATACCGCCAACGGACAAGTGGGACGTTGACTGGCTCGACGAACCGAAACCGCTGACTGTGTCCGTGCGAGCTAATCTGGGGAAACAGAAACTGCGAGACGTGTGGGCCGCGCGACCGTATGACTTCGAGGAAGAACAGCAGACGGTGCAAAGCGTACTGAAACCAACGATGGAAAAGGGAAACGCGGTGGTGAAAACTCCGCCGTTTCGGTATCATACGATGATTGTGTTTCGGGTGACAGCGGGTTGAGTGGGATTTCGCCCGATGTTTGTTGCTTTGCCAGGCCACTGACACTGCAACCCCTGTTCATGTCGCCCTTCGTCGAAAAAAACTCCGGGCGATTGTTTGCACAGGTTGATTGAGCGGTTATACTTATGGCGTTTTCAATTTCTGCCGCAACGTCTGTAACAGTTCGTCGCAGCAACGTTCGTCGCTGATTCGCAATGAGGTGATGAGTGATGTTAGATCGGAGTCGTTCTTTTGGGAAGGCCGTACTTGCTTCCCCTCAGCGTTCCTTGGGGTGTCCATTCGCCTACGGTCGCGCCCGCACACACAGGCGCCTTCAATCATACGCCCACCTGCCCACCCTCTGTTTCATCCTCCTCTCCTGCTCCCTCGCCTTTGCCGCCACGGTCGATGATCTGTACAAACAGGCCGCAGAGAAGGAGACCGCGCGGGATTACGCGGGGGCCATCGCCGTGTATCAACGCGTTGCCGACGATTATCCTGAGGATGCCCGTTCGGCCCGCGCGCTGGTTCGGGTCGGCGACCTGCTGCTCCTCCTCAAAAAGCCTGACGAGGCGGTGAAAGCGTATCAATACGTTTCGGGGACGTACCACAACATTCCCGAAGTCGGTCAGGCGCTGCTCGGGGTCGCCAAGGTCTACCGGGATCAGAACAACGGCGAGCAACTGGAACAGACGCTTCTGGCCATGCTGCAGCAGCTTCCCCAGGACCTCGCCTGCGATGAAGCGGTGCAGATTCTCCAGAACTACTACATCGGCGACGGACACCCCGAGAAAGTGACCGAGTTGATCGAGAAGCTCAAGGCCGCCCGACCGCCGGTGCGGCAGGACGCCCTGCTGAAGCTGCAGATGGAGTTCGCCAAATACCTCTTCGCCCAGGGGAAGGTGGAGGAGGGCAACAAACTGTTGGCCGAAGTCGAAGGCAAAGCGGCGGGGCCCCATCTGCCGGCCCAGGTGTGTATCCTGGCGATCCAGGGACTCATTCAGGGCAAGCAGTTCGACGCCGCCGAAGCGAAGATCAAGGAAGGCGCGAAGAAGTTCGAGGACCAGAAATCCAACTGGGATGGCATCGTGGGGCAGTATCCCACCCTTGCCGGAAAGGTCGAAGAATCGGGCGACCCGAAACGGGCGTTGGCGATGACAGACTACGTTATCGCCACCTATCCCACAGCGCGGGAGCTGCACTGGATGTACGTGGTGCAAACCCGTATCTACGAGAAGCAGGGCCAGATGGACAAGGCCCTGGAAGCGTGCAACCAGTTGCTGGAAAAGTGTCCCGGCAGCGCCAACGCCCCTGAAACCTGCGCCCGATTGGCCAAGGTGTGCGCCGACCGGGGAGACGCTGCCAATGCGATCAAGCTGTACACGGCGCTGATCGAACGCTACCCCGACCACCGGCTCTTCGCCGACGCCGCCCTCTATCTGGGCGATTACTACTTCGGAACCGAAAAGTACGATCAGGCGATCACGTACTACGACGCCCTGTTGAAACGCATGGCCGCCCATCCCAAGGCCGCCACGGCCCAGTATCGCATCGGACTCAGCTACGAACGCCTGGGAAAAGCAGCGGAAGCGAAAGCCGCCTACGAGAAGACGGTGAAGAACTTCGGCGACCGCCCCGAAGCCGCCGCCGCCAAGAGGAAGCTGGGACAATAGGCGAACCGCAAAGGCGCAAAGGACGCGAAGAGGGTATGAAAACCGCTCACCATCACTCGGCACGTATTGAAGGCGTCGTCGGAAATCGACGACCGGTCCGGATAAGAGCTGTTGTGCTTTTCTTCGCGGTCTTTGCGTCTTTGCGGTTTATGGGCCCTGCTCTGGCCGAGTCGCAGAACCTGACACCGATCGAACACCTTCACCTCGTCTTGGCTCAGATCGCCGACCGGCAGTACGACAAGGCCGTGAAGACCTGCGAGGAATTCCTGCAGAAGTTCCCCGGACACGAACAGCGCCCGGAGATTCTCTGCCAACTGGCCGACGCGCACCTGAAGCAGGAACACGTCGCGGAGTGTGAGAAATACGCCACCCAGGTCATCGACGATTACCCCGCCGCAGGTCAGGCAAGAAAAGCCTGGTGGCTGCTCACCGGGGCGAAGATGGTTAAACAGGACTGGCCCGGTGTCGCGAAAACTCTCCAAGATGCCGACTTCAAGCTCGAAGACATCACGGGGTTGTGGAGTCAGTTGAAGTACGCCACACCCCACTTCAACAAGCGGGTCGACCTCCTCTCCCACCTGCTGACCACCCTCGAGCGCGACCTGAATATCGACCTCGCAGGGGCTTCCACCGCCTCCCCTCAGGCCCCGACGTTCCAGTCGGGACAGGCCCGCTACATGCTGGCCGACCTCTACACCTTCGCCGGACGGAACCAACCCGCCCTCGACCTCCTGCTGCCTCTAACTACCGAAAAATGGTCCGACAACCCAACCACTCACAATCGGCAATTGGGCAACATTTACTACCTCCTCGGCCAGAACCACGCCGCCGTCGGAGACTTCAGACAAGGGGCGGAATGGTACGAGAAGCTGGCAAACCTGGATACCGACGGAACCTCGCGGGCGGGAGGACTCATCGAATCCGCGCGGCTTTACATGAGGTTGGGAGATGAGAAGAAGGCCAACGAGCTCTACGAGCAAGTGGCGCAGTATGGGAATGGGTGGATGACGGGGATGGCGATTTCCGAGAAAGCTTCATTCCTGATTGACCGGGGAGATTACACATCTGCAAAAGCACTCCTCTCTTCGCCAGTGCTCGGCGCGGGCGCTGATCAGGTTAGAATCGTCATGTTATCGAGACTCGGGCTCACAAGCTTCTTGGCGGGACAATGGAAAGACGCGGCGATTGCGAGTCGTGAATGCTTGCGCGCGTATACAGAATTGAGAGAGCACTGGCCAGGCGAAGGGATTGAGGAACAGGTTGCGTTGAGTCACGCTCGCTTATTCTGGGTTGGCTTCTTTTCGGATTGCCCTATTTACACATCGACGGATTCTATTGCATTCAGTCCATCTCAACCGGTACGTAGCCTTGTGGTCCGAACGTACCAATCAAGCCAACTGACTTTGTCGACCAACACTCCGTTGTTTCATGCTGAGTTGGTGGAGATGAAGAATAGAGGCATATATTGGGAGCATGAGCTATGTATTGCTTTGGCATCCAGTCCCACTGAAGCCGATCTCGATGGAATGCTGACAATCCGAAGCGAGTCAATTCCACGTGCATCAGCAACCATACGCCTGCATTACGAAAGGCCATTGAGTGTCTTTTTTTGCAGACCGAAGGTCATTTGGTGGGGATTTGTCTCCGCTGGAGAAAGACACCAGCGTGCTATTGAGGTTCTGGGATCTGAGCCCTTCCAGATTGTTGAGATCAAGACCAATCATCCGGCAATTGACGCTATGGTGGACATTTCTCCACCAAAGGAGAGAAACTCCCACATTATAACCGCCACGTTAACCACTCGTCAGGGAGAGCGTAATAGCATCGTAGGGCAAATACAAGTTCTGACTGACAATCGCGACGGATCGAACCTTTCGATACCTTTTTATGCGATCGTGTCCTGACGGACAACCTGTAGTTAGCCCCGGTAGCAATTATCTGGTTTGGGAAGGTAGTCGATGAAAGGAAGGGAGGTGAAGAAATGTACAGGATCATCTCAAGCATGATGCTTGCTGCAACCATGGTGGCGATTCTATCAGCACCTACTCTTGGAGTCGGTGACCATCCAAAACAATACTGCGATTGGACAGTTCAGTGGGACTGCCGCAAGTCATGCGAACCCATTGGCCAATACGGGTCTTGGAAGGTTGTCGCAAATGGAGAGTTCATTCGTCTATGCAAGCCCTCCAGCAACTGGGAACACCATTGTTGCACAGAAGATGTGATCTGCGGCACGAAGTACACGTATCCCGATTCTAGCTGTGGAACCATGGCGGTGAGCGCAGACTATAGGGGTAATCGTTGTTTTCAGACAGCGACACAGTGCCCAACAGGAAACCCTCCTCCCGGCTAGCCGTTTTGAAGGCAAACTGAAAATCCGGCGATGAGCCAGCATGGCTCATCGCCGGAGCATCCATCAAGGATCAATCCTTTCAAGCGCCCATCCGGTATTGAGTCAGTCTGGAATTGTCATCGCGTCGATACAAGTGAATTGCCAGATTGAATGTGCGAAGGAGACCAGAGATGTTTCAACTCCAACTAACAACAACAGCACACACAAAACTAGGACACATTTTGGTAATGATGCTTCTCCTGCCTTTGGCATCCCAGCTACCGGACTCAGTCTGGTCCGCAGACAGTCTTCCGCCCATAGACTTTGTCATAGCGGGAATAAGGCATCATTTTGAGAATATCGACCGGGCAAGCGGAGTAATAAGCCTCAACCAGAGCGTCGAACCGAAGCTGCTTGACGTGCTCAACGCGCAGACAGGGGGAGGTATTGAGGCGACGGAGGCGTGGACCTATTTCTGGTATATTGATTCGCCCAACTTGTTTCTTTCCATGGCTCCCGGAAACCCTAAGCTGGTGGGTGGCAAGCGACTCTCGCGCCACGTAATGGTGCGCAACGGTGATAAGTTCATGGCATGGCGAGAATACCGTTTTCCAGATGATCCCAAGCGGTCGCCGTTGTTGACCGGCGTATACGGACCTGCCCAGGAATTTATGGAAGAAGAGTTGCCAAAGAGCGAGTCCATGAAAGATCCCAGGTACTATGGATATTTCCGTGGAGATAAGTTCTTGGGCGAACTATTGGCATTGTCGCGACCAACCACCAAGATCCTACGCACCGAGGAATTCGATGGAGCGAAGTGTGTCGTCATTGAGGTGCAAAGGACTCCAGGAAGAAGATCGATCATGTGGATCGACATGGAGCACGGCTTTATGATCAGGAAAGCACTGGAGTGTGAATACTTGGGGAATCGAGAAAGAACTCTTGAAGATTTCGCAGTACATTCCATTGTTGGAGGTGAGGGTAAATGGTTGCCAAGCAAGGTATCGACAAGAGTAACTTTCTGGAATCGCGAAACAGGTGACAACCTGGGGAGTGCCACCATCGCAGTTACGGTCAACAGGATTGTCATTGGGAATGAAGTGCCCCCTTCAATCTTTGATATTAGTTTTCCACTAGGAACAATCGTGAGTGACCGCTTCCGCGAAAAGGAGTTCATCGTAATGTGGTCAGATGTGGAAACTTCGCCCGCGGATGGCCATGTTGAGAATAAAGGCAATGAGTAATGAACGTATCTGCCGCGCCGGCACACACAGCTTCAGCTTACGCGTGGTCCACCCTATCTCAAGCAGAATCGGCAATAGTCAACACCAGTGCGGCTGAATGTTACTATGCCGTGACCTTTCACGAAGAGGAGGGGATCAAGTGCTACTCCGACGAGAATTCGATCGTGTGGTCATAATCGGCCGAGCTATGCGGCCGTGGCAGTTCTTACTTTTCTTCTTTGTGCCGTTTGTTCCCGAATCCTTGTGTCGAGGTAGTTTTGCGGAACGTGTCTTGGGCAGAATTCCGGGGGGGTCACTGAGGGAAGAATCATCTACTCAAAGTATCCCTTATACAGCTTTGTTGCATGACCCGCGAACTGCTGAGCATTCCATTTTCGCTCCCAACGGATTTTGTCAATCCATACTTCGAAAAGTGGAAGAGGGTCGGTTCCACCGTGACAACCTCTTTGCACGGGAAGAGTCCCCCAATGTCTCACCGCAGATGCACTTCGACGAAACCGATTTCCACTTTGGCGTCTCCGGCGTTGGTCAGACAATCCAACACGAATACCATTTCACCAACAGTGGGCAGAAGGATTTGACGGTTTCGGTGGCGGGGTCGAGTTGCGGGTGTACGACGGCGCTGTTGGTCGACGGTGGGGAAAAGAACGAGATCACGGTTCCACCGAAGGGATCGACGTCCGTCCGGGTGACCTTCCAGGTGCAGTCGGCGGGAGCGGTGCAGCAGACGGTTACGCTCAAGACGAATGATCCCTACCGTCCCATCGTCTATCTGACGCTGCGTGGCACCGTACCGCGGGATTTGCGGGTGTCGCCCGCGTCGCTTACGTTTGTGGTGGACAAAGGGGCTGTGGCGGAGAAGGTTGTGACCATACTCGGTCCTCCCACGATGGACGTGACCCAGACGACGTGCGACAACACGGCCGTCAAGGTGACGCTGACACCCGAAAAAGGAGATGAGGTGAAGGGGAAGATTGAGCCGGCAGCGGGGAAATCGTGGAAGCTGCAGGTGGCGGTTGGTGAGAAGGCGCCGGTGGGGGAGTGGAAAGCGACCGTGACCATCAATACCACGCACCCCGAGCGCCCGACCATCACGATTCCCGTCACTGCCTCCATCCGCGGCGACCTGGAGGTGTCACCCAAGTCGGCGTTCTTCGGGTTTCTGAAGGTGGGGGATAAGGCCACGCGCACAATCCGGCTCACCTCTCGATCCGGCAGCATGTTCAAGGTGACGAAAGTCTTGGCTCCCGATCCGAAAGTCGTAGACATGGCGATCGGCGGACGCCCGAAAGAGGGAATTTACGATTTCACCCTCACCGTCAACACTTCGGAGAAGCGGTTCGTCGATGCGAAAGTGACGATTTCCACTGACGTGCCCGGCGAGGAGACGCTGACCGTGCCTATCACGGCGCTGGTGGAATGAGGGTGTCGGTGTCAGGTCGGAACGCCGTGGAGATCCCGATGCGTCGGGAGGTTGAGGTGGCAGTTACAGTGGGGCAGGTGCTCTGTCCCCGTCTGAGTCTAAATGATTCCGAGGGACATTCGGGATGATTCCGCAGCGTTGGGGGGATCGTTCAAGGGAGATGCTGAATGATTCAGAAAGGCTTCGGAACCATTTTGAAGTTGCCGGAATGATTCCGCAGAGCGTCGGAATGATTCCAAGAGTCTACTGAAGGATTCAGCGGGAGCGCGGAATGATTCTGTCGGGCGGCTTAATCATTTTGGAACGGCAAAGACGATTCCTGTGGTCAACGAAATGGTTCCGCCAGTCAGCGGAGCCATTCCGCTCCAGGAGGGAACGATTCAGCGATGAGTGGAAACGATTTTGAGAGGGTTCGGAATCCTCTTGATCTCGGTGGAATGATTCAGAAGACCGTCGGAATCACTCCCCGAGGCTGCGGAATGATTCTGCGGGAGTGGGAGACGATTCCGCCGGGCCTTGGGAAGCCTTCGGCGACCCTCGGTAGGGGTGGGCGGTAAATCCGCAATCCCGTACGGCAAAATTCGGAAAGGAGGTAAAGAAATGGCTGAGAGAAAACCCGAAGACTGGAGGACTTACCTGGACGAGCTGATTGTGCTCTGGGACAAGTTCCCGCCTGACTTCAAGATCCACAACAAGGGCAAAGCGGATGTGGAGTCCATGCGCGGGGGTTTGGACAGCGGAATTAGCGCGCGGACAAGCGCGGCGAACACGTTGATGTTCTCAGATCGCGCGTTGGACGCGCTGGCTGCCGGGGTGAACGACTTCGCCAGCCACGTACTGCCCGCCATCGAGGGCCAGTTCGGCGTGGATTCCGTTGAGGCGGAAGTGGCGCCGCGCAAGCAGCTCCCCGACCACCACGGCGGTGGCAGCACGAGCGGCAGCACTCTGAATACGCCGATCCCGCCGCCGTCGTCATAGCAACTCACGGGTGAGGAGTGGCGAGTGACCCGCGTCCCTCACACTCCTCCTTCGTGCTCATGACCAGCCAACTGCGGATGGGGGTCGTTGTATACTCGTTAAGGCCGAAAACTGACCTCCTCTTGCCATCCCCCAAGGCTTGGTGCGGGGAAAAGGGTGTGTTTTCCTCCTTCACGAGTATAAGTATTCACTTCGTCGATCTTGTTTTTTCGGTTGAGGCCATGAGTTACACTTTTCAGTCAGTGAAAAAAACTTCCTCTTGGTGGCAAGGGCTCGTCTGCGCGGCGGTGCTGGCCGCGGTCGGGCTGTTGGCTCCCCTTGCAGCGCAGGAGCAGGAGGCCCGCGGGTACTTTACCGTGGCCGACAAGGTGAAGATCGGCATCGCTCTTCCGCAACAGAAGGGAATCTGGATTGTGGACATGCTGATCGACCACAAGCCTTTCGGCACGAAGGTGAGCAATGTGACTCCTATCGTGCTGGAATGGGACACCACGAAATACCCGGACGGGATGCACGAGTTCACTGTCAACGCCATGTTCAAGGATCAGCGGGTCTACATGCAGAAGCAGTACATCGTGGTGGCGAACGATCCCGGTAAGCGACCGGCCAACGTTACGCTCAGCACGGAAATCCTGTTCAACCCCACCCACCAACCCGCTTCCGATCTGCCCCGCACGCTCACCGTCGCCCCCGACCCGCAGATGATTGAGGACCTGGCCTGGGCGCGGCTGCGTGAGGCCGGGATGGAAGAGAAGGTAGAAGGCAGGGGGCAAAAGGCAGGAGGCGAGGCGGCGGAATCCGCCATTCGCCATCCCACATCCGACATCCTCCGGGAGGTGGTGGAGAAGTGGCCGGGGACGTTTGCTGCGGCGGAGGCGAGTCGGTGGCTGGGAGAATACCACTTCGAGCGGGACGAATGGGAGAAGGCCGCGCAATACCTCAACCAATATGCGGTGTGGAGCTGTCTGATTCGGAGTGCGGAAGTGAGGAAGGGGGGTGCGAAATCCGGAAAGCGGAGTGTGGAGCGGACGAAACCACCCGAGGCCACGGCCCTGTATCACCTGGCCCGGACGTATGAGCACCTTAACAACGCGTCCTCGGCCCTCGTTGCCTACCAGCGCCTTCTGGATTGCCACCCCACGGGCCCCCTCGCCGAGGCGAGCCGACGTCGACTGGCGGAACTGGACGCCCCGGGGCGGTGACACTTGGAAGTCCGGAAGAACGGAAGATTGCGGATATCGACATCGGCCCCTCCACTCACCCATTCCTCGAGCCTTCCCTTCTTCCGTATACGGTGGTATTGTTTCGGGTGAGGACGAGATGCAGGAAGACGTGCCCAATCACCCTCCTGTACGCAACTGTCATATACTCGTTTAGGCTGAAAATCCACCGTTAGCCGCACCTCGCGAACGAGGGCTTTTCAACCTTAACGAGTATACCGACGAGGAGAGCACGCTTATGTCCAATCGTTTGAATCACCAGTTAGACCTATCCCTGAACGATGGAGCGATCTTGAGAGTCACGCCCATCACGCCACACGTTTTTCGAGTGCGACTTCGTTCGGACGGGAAGTTCCGCGAACCAGGCCTGGTGCGGTATGGCATTGTGAAGACTGACTGGCCGGAAGTGGCAATTGAGGTTACACAGAGCGACAGCGCCGTCGTGTTCGAGACTGGCAGCACTCGCCTGAACGTGAACCGGGCGGATGGTAGCATCACGTTTTCAGACGCCTCGGGGAAGGTGTTGATCGAGAACGCTGCGCCTCCACACTCGGCACCTGAAGGTGGATTTGACGCGGCGTTCTTCCTAAAGGACGGAGAGCGTCTGTATGGCCTTGGCGACGAAACTCGCGACTGCCTCCAGAAGCGCGGACACGAGACGCCGATGGTCCTGCGGAACGTGGTCAGCTATGTCCCGATCCCCTTCCTCATGAGCACCGATGGCTGGGCGATCTTCCTGAATAGCACGTGATTCCATCATGTGGACGCGGGTGCCACGGATCCTGACCGACTCGTCTACTCCTCGCGGAGCGGCGAGTTGGATTACTACCTGATTGCCGGTGAATCGCTTCCGGAGTTGCTTGATCGCCATACGGAAATAGCGGGCCGTCCCGCTCTTCTGCCTATTTGGGCTTACGGGCTGACTTTCGTGTGCGACGAGCGCGGCGTGCGCGGTCGGGATGTCCTATACGACGCGCACACTTTTCGGCGGGAAGGTATCCCGTGTGACGTGATCGGCCTGGAGCCGGGCTGGATGGAGGAAAGGTACGACTTCTCCGTCGATAAGAAATGGAGTGAAGAACGTTTTCACCAGCCGGTGTGGAAGCCGCACCAAGACCCCGGCGGGTTCACCGCGGGTCTGAAGAACATGGGCTTCAAGATGAGCCTATGGCTGTGTTGTGACTACGACCTGAGCGAATATGAGGAAGCCCAGTTGCGGAGCGACGCGGCAAACGCCGACACCGCATCTTCTGAGCCTCCCACCAACTCGGACCGTTACGGCGAAGACGTCATCCGCGACCCGCACTTCCTCCCCTCCTATCAGGACAAGCTCACCAAACCGGGAGAGCCGTGGTTCGAGCACTTGAAGAAGTTCGTCGACAACGGCGCCGCTGCGTTCAAGATGGACGGGGCCAACCAGGTCTGTTTCCACCCCGACCGCAAATGGCGCAACGGGATGGACGACGAGGAGATGCACAATCTCTATCCAGTCCTGCTTGCTAAGCAGATGAGCCAGGGTTTCCAAGACTATACTAGTCGCCGCGCAATGATCTACACCGCCGGAGGCTACGCGGGTATCCAGCAGTACGCTGCAACTTGGGCAGGCGACACGGGTGGCAATGAGAAACCCTTGATCTCGCTGCTTAATCACGGGCTTTCGGGACACTCCAACACCAGTTGCGATATGCAGGTGTGGAACGCTCAGGGGATTCACTTCGGGTTCCTGCAGCCCTGGCCGCAAATCCTGAGTTGGCACCAGTACAACCAGCCGTGGTTCCTGCCGGAGGACGTGTACCGAGTGTTCCGCTACTATGCCCGACTCCGCTATCGTCTGCTTCCCTATCTCTACTCGATGGCCCACGTGGCGGCGCGCACCGGCATGCCCATGATGCGCGCAATGCCACTCGTCGCTCCCGACGATCCCCGCAGCGACGAATTGCTCCTGCAGTACATGTTGGGCGACAGCTTCCTTACGTGTGCGTTCACCGATGCCATTCACCTGCCTGCCGGTCGGTGGATCGATTACTGGACCAGGGAATCGCACGAAGGGGCGAAGGAAATTCAGTGCCGGCCGCCTGCAAACCGCGGAGGACCATTGTATGTGAAGTCCGGAGCCATCATTCCCACCTGGCCGGAAATGGATTTCATCGGCCAGGTTCCCCTGAACACGGTCGGCCTCGAAGTCTTTCCTCACGATCACAGTGAGTTCACGCTTTACGAAGACGACGGAATCACATGTGCCTACCTCGACGGGAAGGTCGCCACGACGCACATCACCTGCCAGGCGGCAGATGCAGAAGTCACGCTCACTATTGGCCCGCGCGCCGGAATGTATGATGGTATGCCCGAACGTCGATCGTGGAATGTCACCATACACGCGGCCACCACACCCGCGGGAGTGTCAATCAACGACGTGGAGCCGAACAAGAGGGAGTGGTCATACGACCGCGATGCAGAGGTTGTGTGCGTCACCATTGGCGAAGATTCTACGAGGCGAGAGCCGACAGAGGTACGGGTAAAAGGGAGTTGGTGAAAGCGTGCCACAACTCGCCAACTTGCCGTACTCTTTCGAGCACAACCTGAGACTCATTGAGGTGAAAATTCACCTTTCCCTCTCGCCCTGCCCTCTTCGCTTCGAGAAAGAGGGTCGGGGTGAGGGGGTGTTTTCAACCGTAACGAGTATAACTGCGGAAGTTGGGTTAGGGCGACGCGGACGCGCATCGCACTCATCGCTCACCAATGAGTCCACTGAAAAGGCCACATCTCCCGCAAGATACGCAGAACCTGTGCTGAAGCTGCCACGTGTTCCGCGTGTTCTGCAGGGGAAAACCTCTTTTCAGTATACGCGTTAAGGTTGAGGTATCGCCCTGCGGAATCTGATTGGACGCTGCCCTGCCCCAACATGCACCTGCCGTAGGATAAAGCTCCAGCTTTGTCAATCAGCAGACTCGCTTCGGGTGTAAGTAAAATTTGTGACGCGTGGTGGTAGTCAGCCCCCTGGGGCCGGGCAGGCATAAACGAAAGGTTGGGAAGGTGCGAACCCTTTGGGTTCGAGGATGGGGGTTGTTGCATGAACTCACTCAGGACCGACGAACCGCGAACTCCGTTACACAATCACTGTCGGGTTTCAGGCTACAGGCGCCTATGGTTCCGGCTGGGGTGGATTCTCACAAATCTGACTGACACCCACTCGCCTCACCGGGAGACAAAGCTGGAGCTTTATCC
>MNXM01000007.1 GCA_001872605.1 Armatimonadetes bacterium CG2_30_59_28
ACCCCGACGAGACCAATGATCGGATGACTTCATGGCGCAGCCATCCGGAGTCGCGCTGCGTTCCTCCAAGCCTTTCGCCAACGCAGCAATCATGCCCTCCCGACCCTGATCCGGGCCGCTCTGCGCCGCCGAATAACTCATTCGCTGGCGCTCATCCGGTCTTCAACCCGGCCTACGAACCCGCCGTGCGGCCCGCGGAGGTAGAGGCGATCATCCAACGACTCCGGTCCACGCTGGCGGCATGGCAGGAGGAGAACAACGATCCGGTAAGAGCGTCGTAATGAACCGGTCCCGACACGCACCGATATGTTTGGACCTCTGGCGACACACGTCTATCTGCCGGGAAAGACGATGTGACACACTCTCCTCATTCATGCGGTGAACGTCAGGCCGCAGGCAGGCTCGGAGACCGTTTCGCATTGCTTCCTCTCGCAGGTTTCTGGTATACTCTGCGGCATCGCACTGATCACATCCTTTCAAAGGTCCGACTCAAGTGGGTGTGACGACCGATTGAGCGGCGGTCTTTTTGCGCTGGCGGCTGGGCGTGGGAGCAAAGGATAGGTGCCTATGTTTGAACAAGCCTTTAGAAACATTGACGACGTGCTCCGGAAAGAAGCCGGCTGCACCACGGAACTCGATTACACCGAGCAGACTTCCTGGCTGTTGTTCCTCAAATACCTTGACGGGCTGGAACAGGATCGGGCGATGGAGGCGGAATTGGATGGGAAGAAACCCTCCTTCATCCTCGACAAGCCCTGCCGCTGGGAATCGTGGGCCGCGCCCAAGGGCAGGGACGGCAAGCTCGACCACAACAAGGCCATGACCGGCGACGACCTCCGCGATTTCGTCAACGGCAAACTCTTCCCCTACCTCAACGGGTTCAAGCAACGCGCCACCGGTCCGGACACCATTGAATACAAGATCGGCGAAATCTTCGGCGAAATTAAGAACAAGATTCAGAGCGGCTACAACCTGCGGGAGATCATTGACCACATTGACGAACTCCGCTTCCGCTCCCAGACCGAGAAGCACGAGCTTTCCCACCTCTACGAGGCCAAGATCAAAAACATGGGCAACGCCGGGCGCAACGGCGGCGAGTATTACACCCCGCGCCCGCTCATCCGCGCCATCATCCAGGTCGTCAAGCCGAAGATTGGCGACCGCATCTACGACGGCGCGTGCGGCTCGGCGGGTTTCCTGTGCGAGTCGTTTGAGTATTTGAGGAATGGGATGTATGGGAAGGATGGGAAGAATACGTCGCATTCTTCCCATCCTTCCCATACATCCCACCTCACTACCAAGGATGTCGATATCCTCCAAACGAGCACCTTCTACGGCAAGGAGAAGAAGTCCCTCGCCTACGTCATCGCGATCATGAACATGATCCTGCACGGGATCGAAGCGCCGAACATCCTCCACACCAACACGCTCTCAGAGAACCTCGCCGACATTCAGGAGAGGGATCGCTACGACGTGGTGCTGGCCAATCCGCCCTTCGGTGGCAAGGAACGCAAGGAAGTGCAGCAGAACTTCCCCATCCGCACCGGCGAGACGGCGTTCCTGTTCCTCCAGCATTTCATCAAGATACTCAAGGCCGGTGGCAGGGCGGGCGTGGTCATCAAGAATACCTTCCTCTCCAACACCGACAACGCCTCCGTCAGCCTCCGCAAGCTGCTGCTGGAAAGCTGCAGCCTGCACACCGTGCTCGATTGTCCCGGCGGCACGTTCCAGGGCGCGGGCGTGAAGACCGTCGTGCTGTTCTTCGAGAAAGGCGCGCCCACCCGCAACGTCTGGTTTTACCAACTCGATCCCGGTCGCAGCCTCGGCAAGACCAACCCGCTCAACGATGACGACCTCGCCGAGTTCGTGAAGCTGCAAAAGACCTTCGCCGACTCGCCCAAGTCGTGGACTGTGGACGCCGAGACCATTGATTCAACGACCTTCGACCTTTCTGTGAAGAACCCGAACGGCGGTGAGGAAGTGACGCACCGCAACCCGCAGGAGATCATGGACGAAATCGCCGCTCTGGACGCCGAGAGCGCGGAGGTGCTGGGGAAGATCAGGGGGCTGCTGTGAGCGACGATAGGAGAGAGGGGATGAATGGGAACTGTGGGAAGAATGAGACGGATGGGAAGCATACTCCCCATTCCTCCCATGACTCTCATCCTATTCTCCCTCCCCGCGGCGACTACCAGACGTTACTGTCGTTCCAGAAGGCTGAAGTCGTCTATGACATCACCTTCCGATTCTGTCACAAGTTCCTCGTCAAGGGCGACCGCACCATTGACCAGATGGTGCAGGCTGCCCGCTCCGGAAAGAAGAACATCCTGGAGGGGAGCAAAGCCGCGCTGACCTCGAAGGAAATGGAGATCAAACTGACGGGCGTGGCTCGTGCCAGCCTGGAGGAACTGCTCGACGACTACAGGGATTACCTCCGCGCCCGCGACCTCAAGATATGGGACAAGGATTCCAGACAGGCGCTGTTTGTGCGGAAGCTGGGCAGCCAGCCCAATCAGACCTATGAGATCTACCGGACGTATGTGGAGACCCGCCCCCCTGAAATCGTCGCCAACATCGCCATCTGCCTGATCCACCAAGCGAACTACCTCATCGACCAGCAGCTTCGTCGGCTGGAGCAGGATTTTCTGAAAGAAGGCGGCCTGCGCGAGCGCATGACCCGCGCACGGCTTGATTACCGCAACAAGGGGACAAAGGGGAGTGCTGGGCCCCTCCCCCGAAAATTAGCATCCCCTGACTTCCCGCCGTCCCATGATTCCCATAGGCCGCCACCCAGCAACCCCGGAGGCAAGCCATGAGCTTTCCCAATAATGCGACCTTTGAGACGAATGCGAAAAATGACTCCCATCCGTCGCATAACTCCCACGGGACCGCCCGGCGCGGAAGTGCTGAGGAACATCAAGGCGCTGCTGTGAAGAAGGGGTGGCAGACGAAGAAGCTCGGTGACCTATGCGATGTGCTCGACCACAAGCGCAAGCCGATCACCAAGCGGGATCGAGTCACCGGTGAATACCCATACTACGGCGCGACAGGCGTCCTCGACCACGTCGCAGGTTACCTATTTGACGAGAAGCTTGTGCTGGTTGGTGAAGACGGTGCGAAGTGGGGATCAGGCGAAAACACGGCTTTCGCGGTGGAAGGGAAATGTTGGGTAAACAATCATGCCCACGTGCTCCGACCGCATAGAAGTGCAGTCCAGGACAATTGGCTGATCTATTACCTGAGTCATTCCGATCTCTCGGAGTTCGTATCAGGTCTGACAGTCCCAAAGCTCAATCAAGGTAGCCTTCGCGAGATCCCGATTCCCGTTCCTCCCCTCCCCGAACAGCAGCGCATCGTCCGCATCCTCGACGAAGCGTTTGCGAGCCTCGCCACCGCCAAAGCCAACGCCGAAAAGAACCTCCAAAACGCCCGCGCCCTGTTCGAAAGCCATCTGCACAGTGAACATGCCGACAAAGCGTTCCTCGGGGATTTGGTGAATATCAAGACCGGAAAATTGGATGCGAATGCTGCGGTGGAGGGTGGGCAATATCCGTTCTTCACTTGTTCCAGGGACATATTTGCGATCGACACATTCGCCTTTGATTGCGAAGCGATCCTCTTAGCTGGCAACAACGCCGTCGGAGATTTCAATGTGAAGCATTACAACGGGAAGTTTAATGCTTACCAACGCACATACGTAATCACGGTGAACGAGAGGAAGCGCGTGCTCTACCGGTTTCTCTATTTCGAGATGCTCAAGAGCTTGAAGGCATTCAAAGCGCAGTCGGTCGGTGCTGGGACGAAGTTTCTGAAATTGGGAATGATAAAGGACCTGGAGATTGCGTTACCGAGTCTCGATGAACAGCAGCGCATTGTTTCGACGATGGACTCTGTCCGCGAAGAAACGGAGCGCCTCGAATCCCTCTACCAGCGCAAGCTCGCCGCGCTGGAGGAGTTGAAGAAGTCGCTGCTGCACCAGGCCTTTTCCGGTGCGTTGTAAGAAGGCCCTCGAAGCAGGAAAAAGCGCAACTCAATCTGATATAATGTAGCCCGAAATGGAACGAATTCAATCGATCAACCCTCAACGCATCGCGTGGTGCTGCGCCGACAATGGGATCTCTCCAGGTGATCTTGCGTCTCAACTGGACATTGCAGCGGGCAGCATGGAGCGCGTCATGGCAGGTCAGGATGGCATGACGTTCAATCAGTTGCGGAAAGTCGCGGAGTACTTTGGACGGGGTGTGTTGTTCTTCCTCGAGCAGGGGCCTGTCGATGAGGCGCTGGTGCACACGCTGCAGTTCCGCACCCTCGCCAATCAGAAGCCGGAATTGTCTCCCAAGCTCAAATCGCTGATCGAACGCGTGGAGAAGCAGCGCGAAATCTATCTGAGCCTGTGTGAAGACTTGGAAGACAATGGCCGCCCATTGTTCAACCCTCCGGCGCTGCCTCAGCACGACCCGCGCGAGGCTGCCGGAATTGCCCGTCAGTGGCTCGGCCTGAGTGAGCAGAACTCCTTCGACACCTACCGTGAGGCGGTCGAAGCGCGGGGAGTGCTGGTGTTTCGCAGCAACGGCTACAGCGGGAAGTGGCAGATTGCCAAGCAGAACCCGATCCTCGGTTTCGCACTTTACAACCCAACTTGCCCCGTGATTCTCGTCAAGAAGGAGACTTCGGAGTCCCGGCAATCGTTCACGCTCATGCACGAGCTTGCACATTTGCTGTTGCACAAGACCAGCTCGATTGATGACGAACAGGACATGCAGTCCCACCAAGGCGGGGAACGAAATGCCAATGCTTTTGCGGGTCATCTATTGGTTCCCGATGCTTTCCTCCGCCACATCAACGATGCGCAACGTCCGGACGACGCATCTCTCTACGACGACTGGCTTGCAGAGACGCGCCGGGCGTGGGGCGTGAGCGGTGAGGTGATTCTGCTAAGGCTTCTGGATTCCGGTCGCCTGCAACAAAGCCAATACGCCGCCTATCGGCATTGGCGGGCGCGGTCGGCCATCCCGCAAAGGGATCGCGGGAGTCGGCTTTACCGCCATCGTGAACCCAAGCATGTATTCGGCGACACCTTCGTGCGTACGGTGCTGGACGCGCTGAATGCCCGCCACATCACACTCGCCAAGGCGAGCAGCTACCTTGACAACCTGAAGATAAATGATCTGCAAAAGTTGGAGCGCCACTGTGCAGGTCTTTGATGCATCCTCCATGATCTATGCTTGGAATCACTACCCTGTGCGTCAGTTCCCAGGCTTGTGGCAGTGGATCGCAGCACAGATTGAGGAGAAGAACCTCAAAATGCCGAGCGTGGCGTTTGTAGAAGAAGTGGCAAAGGAATCGCCGGACTGCGCTGACTGGCTTAAAGACCACAACCTGGAGCTACTTGAGATCACCAACGCGATTACGCAAGACGCCATGCGCATCAAAGGCTTGCTTGGGATTGTGGATGACAACTACCACCCGAAAGGCGTAGGGGAGAACGACATCCTGATCCTCGCTACGGCGCGCGCGCATAGAGCGGAATTAGTATCTGATGAAGGGGTGCAATTCAGGCTTCCTGACAAGTCATCCAAGAGAAAGATCCCGGCAGTCTGCGCCATGCCTGAGGTTGCTGTCCCTTGCATCAACTTCGTCACATTCATCAAACGTTCTGACGCGGTCTTTCGTTAGCGTCTGAAGTTCAGGCATTCAGATGAGGGTTGTTGTTGAACGAAGCCGAAACCCGAGCCGAATACATTGATCCCGCTTTGGCGGCCGCCGGTTGGGGCGTAATCGAGGGCAGCCGCATCCTGCGCGAGTATCCCATTACACCCGGTCGCATCGAAGGCCATGGGCGGCGCGGCAACGCCGAGATTGCCGACTACGTGCTGGTCTATCGCAATCACAAGCTGGCAGTGGTGGAAGCCAAGGCGTGGGACAAACCGCTCACCGAAGGCGTCGGGCAGGCGAAGCACTACGCGGGGAAGATGACCCTACGCTTCGCCTACGCCACCAACGGCCAGGGCATCTACTGCATTGACATGCAGACTGGCAGGGAAGGCGAAATCGCCGCCTACCCCACGCCGGAGGAGCTCCGGCAGATGACGTTTGCCAGACAGGACGCGTGGCGTGACCGCTTCGCCACCGTGCCGTTCGAGGACAAGGGCGGCTCGCATCCGACCCGATATTATCAGGACATCGCCGTCGAGCGCGTCATGGACGCCATCGCCGCGAACCAACCGCGCATCCTGCTCACCCTCGCCACCGGCACCGGCAAGACGTTCATCGCGTTTCAGGTCTCATGGAAACTCTTCCACAGTCGCTGGAACCTCAGCCGGGAGCCGTCCCGTCGTCCCCGCATCCTGTTCCTCGCCGATCGGAACATCCTCGCCAATCAGGCTTACAATGAGTATTCATCCTTTCCCGAGGACGCCCTGGTTCGGATTGCGCCCGATTCCGTCCGACAAAAAGGCAGAGTCCCGACGAACGGCAATATCTTCTTCACGATCTTCCAGACCTTCATGAGCGGCCCGCCGCAAGACGGGAAGCCGTCGCCCTACTTCGGCGAGTATTCCCCGGACTTCTTCGACCTCATCATCATCGACGAATGCCATCGCGGTGGCGCCAACGACGAAAGCAATTGGCGCGGCATCATGGACTACTTCGCCCCGGCGGTGCAACTCGGTCTTACGGCCACGCCCAAACGCGACGACAACGTCGACACCTACCGGTATTTCGGCGATCCGGTCTATATCTACTCGCTCAAGGAGGGCATCAACGACGGCTTTCTGACGCCGTTTCGGGTGAAGCAGATTTCCACCACGCTGGACGATTATGTCTACACACCCGATGACACGGTGGTCGAGGGCGAGATTGAGACCGGCAAGCGTTACTCGGAACCGGACTTCAACAAGATCATCGAGATCAGGGAACGCGAGAGAAAGCGCGTCGCCATCTTCATGGAGCAGATTCACCAGCAGGAGAAGACGCTGGTCTTCTGCGCCACGCAAGACCACGCCCTGGCTGTGCGCGACCTCATCAACCAGATGAAGACCAGCGCCGACCCGAACTACTGCCACCGGGTCACGGCCAACGACGGCGACCTCGGCGACCAGCACCTGCGCGAGTTCCAGGACAACGAGAAGACCATCCCGACCATCCTGACCTCCTCGCAGAAGCTCTCCACCGGCGTGGACGCCCGCAACATCCGCAACATCGTCTTGATGCGCCCGATCAACTCCATGATCGAGTTCAAGCAGATCATCGGACGCGGCACGCGGCTTTACGACGGCAAGGATTACTTCACGATCTACGACTTCGTGCAAGCCCGCCTGCGCTTCAACGATGCCGACTGGGACGGCGAGCCGATTGACCCGGAAACGTGTCTGAAATGCGGCTGCTACCCTTGCGAATGTGAGAGGCGACCGCCTAAAACTCCGCAACCTTGCCCCGTGTGTGGCAAACAGCCTTGCGAATGTGAGAAGGAGCCTTGCCCGAAATGCGGGCAGCGCCCGTGCGTATGCAGCAAGATGGTGAAGGTTAAACTCGCCGATGGGAAGGAGCGGAGGATTCAGCATATTATGTCCACCAGCTTCTGGCACCCCGACGGCACACCCATGTCCGCGCAGCAGTTCATGGAGGCGCTCTTTGGCAAGCTGCCGGATTTCTTCAGGGACGAGGAGGAACTTCGCGAGTTGTGGAGCGTTCCCGATACGCGCAGGAAACTGCTGGAGGGACTCGCCGAGAAAGGCTTCGGCAGGGAGCAGTTGACCGAGATGCAGAAGATCATCGAAGCCGAGAAGAGCGACCTCTTCGATGTGCTGGCGCACGTGGCCTACGCGCTCCCCCCGCTTACCCGCGAAGAGCGCGCCGCCAAGGCGAAGGTCCTCATCAGCACCCACTTCAACAGCAAACTGCAGGTGTTCCTCGATTTCGTGCTCTCCCACTACGTCAGCGTCGGCGTGGAGGAACTCGATCAGGAGAAGCTGACCCCGCTGCTGCGCCTCAAGTACCACGATTCGATTACAGACGCCGTGGCCGACCTCGGCAAGCCAGCAGAGATAGGCCAGGTGTTCGTAAGTTTCCAGAAGTACCTGTATCAGCAACAGGCCGCCGCATGATAGGCATGAACACGAATCCGGGAAGATGGGAGTGGTGATGAGAGATGGCAGCAAACCCTCGCCCTCGACGAGGATGAAGTCTACCGCATCAACGCGTTCGACTGGGAGAGGGAGTTCCCCGAGGTCTTTGCGACCCCCTCCCCGACCCCGTTCTGCCCGACCTCCTCGGTCCCTCCGATGCTCGCACAGATTACTCCGTCAGCAACCAATACGTTGAGTCACTTCTCCGATGGGTTCAGAAGACTCCGAAAGATCCGGCCCATACCCTGCTCATTGCCGTCAATCCAACCCAGAATGCCGCGATGGAACCTGAAGGGCTGGGAAGCGTGACGTTCACGTTGGACAAGCTGAACCTGCCGAAAGGCTCTGTGGCGATGGCGCTTGATGAAGATGCCGAAGGCTGCTTCAAACTCGGAGCACAGCGTGTCGTGCCGCTGGAACGCAAAGGCAATCAGGTTTCATTCACCGACACGTTTGGGCCTCTGGCGACACACGTCTACCGGCTGGGAAGGTGACTCTACGCAATCATAAGGAGATGGGGGAGGAAGGCCTTGCATAGACTCATCATTTTCATGACTGGAGTACTGACGATGCGAGGCTGGCGCACGTGGGCGTGAGTCCTGTGCCGGGAAGAATCAGCTCTTGTGCATCCCCCCAAGAAACTTCGTCCAGCAGGAGGAGACTGCACCAGCGACGGAGAAACACTTGGTTGAGCCAGCGTACAATTTTGACGCATTGAGGAGAAGTTGACGGACGAGGGAAATTCACAACTTCACAGTGTAGGTTTGACCTGCCTTGCAGAGCTGGGTATAATCCCGGTTACAGTGAATAGGGGCGGCGAACCGACGAGGATTCATAGCTAAAATGCTCAAGGCAACCGAAAACTGGTTGGCGCAAGTTGATCGCGTGGATTCGCGAAGATCACAGACTGCAAGGATCATCGGAGAGTTTTGTGAGCACCTGAAGCAAATCGGTGTTGATGTCCAGCAGGTTATCCTGTTTGGGTCACACGTTCGTGACGAAGCCCACGAGGACAGCGACATTGACCTGCTGATTGTTTCCTCGGACTTCGCGTCACTGGAGGACTTGGAGCGTCGTCGTCTTCTGAGTCGGGCCCGGATGAACCTGTGGCAGCCGATCCACGCCTACCCCGTTTCACCGGAAGAGCTCGAGCGCGTCGAACCTGCTACCCTGTTAGAAGAGATCCTGGCAACAGAGAGACGCGTCGGTATTACTTCCGCCAGGAAGGTTGCTGTGGCACGCGAACAGACAGGACGTGACAAGATGACCGCAGAATGTCCGTAGCTCCATGGTTCCTGATGCAAGATGGCAGATCAAAGATGCGGTCCTGATCGCCGCGCGAAAGTCACCATGAGCCTGAAAAGATACCGGGCGGACTGTCAAGCGGGCCGTGGAGGAAGCGGTTGTCCCCGTGGCGAAAGTACGACATGCAATGAAGACGCGTCCGCGACACCTCATCCTTATCTCTATCTTTGCATGTCTGATTGGCAGGATTGGCTCTGCCGTGCCTCTCATGGAATCTCCCCGGCAGCCTCAGGGCCTCCGTAAGGCTTCAGCAATCTTCCCAACGGACCCGAATGCTGTTACTATATCCGTGCGATGAGACGCATATACATCGAAACCACAGTGGTGAGTTACTTTACTGCCAGACCAAGCCGCGACGTGTTGGTGGCTGGCCACCAGGAGGCGACTCGCGAGCTTTGGCCCAAGCTGGCATTCGAGTATGAGTCTTACGTTTCCGCCTTGGTATACGAAGAAGCGGGAAGGGGCGATGCTGGACAAGCTGCGATGCGACTGGATACTTTAAAGCCGTTCCGCATGCTTGACATTGACCACGAGGCGGAGCGCGTGGCTGAAAGAATCCTCCTCGCCAAAAGCATACCGAAGAGATACCCGGAGGACGCTTTGCACGTTGCTGTCGCTGCCGTGAACGGGATTGAAGTGATCATCACATGGAACTTTGCTCACTTGAACAATCCCTTCACACGCGCGAGGGTGAGGGAGGTTGTGGAGAGCGAAGGTTACGCATGTCCAGAAATCTGCTCGCCTGAAGAGTTGTTAGAGGTGAAACCATGAAAGACCCGATTGTTGAAGAAGTGCGGAAGCACCGCACGGAACATACCCAGAAGTTCGGGGGAGACCTCGCTGCAATCTGTGCCGACTTACGCACTATTCAGACCGTCTCAGGACACGAGGTCGTTCGTCTTTCCCCCAAGAGAGGGGGCCGTGCAGAGGTACCCAAGCGGAGCGCAAAGAGAAAGCTCACCTCCAATCTCCCCTCTGTCGAACCTGCCACATAGTCCAACCGCCGCAACGCGCCATACGACGTCACCGAGAGTTGCGCCGTTCGGGAGGCGCACAAGGACCGATAGACACACTCTCGCGACAACTACGTACGTCAGGTCACGGATGCGCTGAAGGCAGCGCTCTCCGCAGACGTCGTGACCAACCCGGAACACCCGCACTCTCCAACTTTCCGCTGATGCCCGTGACGCGTTGCGGTTGAATGCACGAAGGCGATGGTCGAGACGTAGCGGCTACACGCAATCTTAGGGGGAAGCCAAGGATAGTTGATGATGGCACTTCCGTTATGAACGACATACCCGGACACCTCCCATGATTGCCTGAGTCGCCGAGTGCAATGCCAAGCGACCCTTGGAGGAAGCGGTTGTCCCCGTGGCGAAAGTACGACATGCAATGAAGACGCGTCCGCGACACATCATCCTTCTCTCTATCTTTGCATGTCTGATTGGCAGGATTGGCTCTGCCGTGCCTCTCATGGAATCTCCCCGGCAGCCTCAGGGCATTGCGTTGAAAACCTGCCGGATTATCGTGCCCGACAGCTCACCTCTTCGTGAAGCAATAGACGAACTCTCGCGCTTGCTGAAGGAACGCGGAGCATCGTGTCTCTTTCCGGGATTGACAGTTGATGGAGAGGAGTTAGTCGGATGGGAAGCAAGGTGAATCCGGTAAGGATGGGCATGATCGGCATGGGAAATTGGGCGCGTGAGGCTCTGGTGCCTGCCATCAAGGACTTGCCGATGGCGGAAGTTATCGCAGTGGCAGCGCGCAGCGAAGCGAGTCGCGCCACTGCACTGGAACACTTTCCCAAAACGACCACCTATGCCGCCGCACATGACCTGATTGCCGACGACCGCGTCGAGGCTGTGATCATCGCTGCGCCGAGCGCTCTTCATGCTCAATGTATCGAGGATGCCCTCAAGGCAAACAAGCACGTCTTCCTCGAACCTCCGGTGGGCATGAGTGGGGGCGAAGTCCACCATGCCCTTGAATTGGCGGAACGGAGCGATCGAGTCTTTCATGCCGACTACGAGCTCCGGTATGCTCCTGTCGTGGCAGCCATGCAGCGGGCTTTACAGGAAGGCGCCATCGGGAAATTGCTGATGGCGCAAGTCGAGTTGTCGAGCAACTGGGGGCAGGGCGGCGACGTGGGATACGCGGCGGAGGAAGGCTTCTTTTCCTGGGCAGGCAGTTGGTATCTCGATCTACTCGACGCGTGCATCGGACGAGAGTGCACCAGCGCCGAGGTTCTCGGTGGACATGCCAATAACGGTGATCTGATGGATCATGGCTGGGCGCTGTTGGAGTACCCGGACGGCATCCTGGGGCAGTTCGCCTTCAATATCGTGAGTCCGCACGATCTTCGGATCGGCGTTCGCCTGGCAGGAATGGAGGGGGAGATGCAAGCCGATCTGCTCACGGGACGCCTCCGCCAACGCCGAGTAGGCGACGAATCCGTGACAGGCGCAATCCACCAGGCCGCGCAACCTGTCTGTGGGTTTGTGGGGGTCAGGGAATCGGTCCGCGCATTTCTCAGCGCAGTCGGAGGGGGCACATCAACGCAGACTGGAGTTGAGGTTTGCCGCCGTGTGTATCAAACGGTTGAAATGTGTCACAGAGCGGCAGGACGCCGGCGGGAAGGATAGCCCGGACTGTGGCTTTGGGAGGGACACGCCATGTCTATAGCGAAATCAATAGTGGCGCTGTTGTTGCTTGTCGGAGCGACAGCGTTCGCTCAGGAAAAGGGAGGAGACAAAGCGGTGGCTGTAAGTAAGACGAAGAAAATCGTCAAGCTTCCCTGGCACTTCTACCAGCACTATCCCGCCGACTTCACGGCTTGGTCCCGGGCGGCGAAGGGGTTCAAGGGGTGGGCGAGTGAAGTCCGTGAAATGGATATCAACAAGACCGCCTTGCTGCTGATGCACCTGCCGGATGCTGGACTGACGCCGGACTCGGAATGGGGCCCGAATTCGCCACGTCCTGACCTGCTCGGCACGGTGGAGTGGGTGCCGCGGACGATGGAGCTTTGCACGCATCGGCTGCCTCCGTTGGTGACTGAGGCTCGCAAGGCGGGGGTGCAGGTGGTACATGTCTATGGCGGAATTGGTGATCCAAAAGAGCCGTGCTCGGCACGGTCGCTTGCCGAAGTCGGTTCGCCCCCACCGCCCGATGAAGACCGTATCACCCCCGGCCCGAAAGTGTCTGAGCGGCACACACTCGATGTATTCGGCACGAATTTCTCGCGACCACCCGGTTCGCCCGACCATACCACGAACGGACTTCCCGAAGTACTGCGTCCGCAAAGCAACGATCTTGTGGTCGCCGAATCGTGGCAACTGCACCGGTTGATGAAGAGCCGGGGCATTACCCATCTAATTTACAGCGGCTGGGCGTTGAACTGGTGTCTCTGGTTCTCACCGTGCGGGATGTCGGACATGCAGCGCAAGGGCTACCTCTGTTCTACCGTGCGCGGGGGCTGCGTCGCCATCGAGAATCGCGAGTCCGCAGACACGGAGTCGAACCTGGAATACGCCTACTGGAAAACGACGACGATGTTTGGGTACATATTTGATTTGCACGAACTGACGGCCGCGCTGGAGCAGATGGTGGCTGTGAAATAATGTGGAGAAGGAGGACCTCATGCGGTTCCACTGGAAGGCAGGCATGGTGATGGCCACAATAGTTGCGGCGTCAGCCGCGCACTCGAAGCAGTGCAGTAGACTCGTCACTGCTGGGATGCGGCAGAACGCCATGGAGAACGCGAAGAAATTCGGCTGGGCGAAGAGTCAGCAGCAAGCCGCGGTTGCTGCCGCCGCGCCGTGGGTCAAGCTGAGCGATGAGGAGCTGTGGAGCTTCGTCACGTCTCAGGAGTTGCCCCGCGCCTGCTACATGGCCGCCGGGATCCTGTATGAGGGCAAGCCGGACGCCTGCCCCAACTGCGGCAAGCCCATCGGCTACTCGGGCCAGATGAGCTTCTGGAACCACGACTGGAAGGTGGGCTGCCCGAGCTGCAAAGAGAAATTCCCCAAGAACGATTTCTGGGCCTACTACAAGACCTGCCTCGATGAGCACGGCTTCTTCCGTCGCGGCCGCGGCGACAAGTCGCTGTTGTTCAACACAGAGCACCCCGACCCCGATGACCCCAAGCATAAGCGGTGGGTGGACGACGGCTATGGATTGACCGACGCCAAAGGCAACGTGCATCATGTGATCGCTTACTACAACCACCACGCCCAATGGACCAGCATCATGAACGGCGCGCAGGCGCTGAGTTGGGCGTATGCCCTCACCTCCGATCCAAAGTATGCTCACAAGGCCGCGGCGCTGCTCGACCGCATCGCCGATGTCTACCCCGAGATGGATTATTATCCCCTCGGCAAGCTCGGCTTTCAGCACTCCCACGGCGGCACACTGCAAGGCCGCATTCAGGGCACAATCTGGGAGACCAACACCGCCGTTTGTTTCAGCCGGGCTTATGACCTGATCTTCGAAGGTCTCCAGAAGGATGATGACCTGATCCGGTTCTCTTCCGCCCAAAGCGCGAAGTATCGCCTCGGCGACAAGAGCAACGTGGAGGCGATCTGCAAGCACGTTGAGGACCACCTGTTGCTGGAGTTCCTGAAGTCGGTGAAAGATGGGCGTGCCGATGGCAACACCGGAATGACCCATATCTGCCTGGCGACGACGGCCATCGCCCTCGACCGCCCCAGCGTTACTGACGAGTGGCTGGACTGGCTCTTTGACCCGAACTACCCGGTCACCAACCCCAACTACCCACGCACAAAAGACCCCGTGCCCTGGGCGATGGTCGAGGGACTCGACCGGAACGGAATGGGCGGCGAGTGCGGCGGCTACGGACTGATATGGAGCCGGGGCATGATTAGTCTTGCGGAGATTCTGTCAGGCTACCCGGCCTACACCCGGCACAACATGGTGAAGGAATACCCGAAGCTGAGACAATGCTTCCTCATCCAACCGAGACTCAACTGCCTGGACGCGGTGATGCCGAACATCGGCGACACGGGCGCCTGTGGATCGTGGGGACGCATGGGTGACGGTCGGTCCTTCGCTCAAGGCTATCGGCTGCTCAAAGACCCGCGGCTGGCAGCTCTGGCGTGGCGTTATGCCAACGGCGACGCCAAAGCCCTGCGTCTCAGCGATGACATCTTCGAGAAAGACCCCGACGCGCTGACCACAGAGATCGCTACCGTGGCGAAGCAGGAACCCATCAAACTTCGTTGCGACCACCTGGGACGATATGGGCAAGCCTACGTCCAAACTGAGAAGCCAGAGAACGGTCGTGCGCTGTGGATTCATTACGGATATAGCAAAGGGCACTCGCACAGCGACTGCCTGACCATCGGTTTGCACGCTAAAAACGTGGACATGCTACCCGACCACGGCTACCCGGAGTTCACCGGCGGTTGGCCGCAACGCATTGCATGGACCTCCAATACCTCGAGCCACAACACGCTGCTGGTCAATGACCAGCGGTCGGGTTACAGTCCCGGCGGAAAGCTCAACCTCTTCGCGGTCGCTCCGCCTGTGCGCGTCATGGACGTCAGCTCTCCGACCGCGTATCCGGGGTTAGAAACCTACCATCGTACAGTGGCTCTGGTGGATGTGTCGGATGACGATAGCTACGTGCTCGACGTTTTCCGCGCTCGCGGCGGGAAGAACCATCGGCTTATCACCTGTGGTCCCGCGCAGACCGCGCAACTCGCGGGGGTGACGCTGACCCCTCAGGAGAAAGGAACCTTCGCCGGACCCGATGTGGAATTCACCCAGCTTGTCGGCAAAGGCGAGACCACCGGGAACACCAGTGGCTTCTCCTATCTTTACGATGTGGCCCGGTCGGGACAGAAGGTGGAACAGCCTTACACCGTTGACTGGAAATGCGAGGACCTGCGCGGGCGCATCAAGGAGAGCAAAGAGCCGCATCTGCGCCTGCACGCGCTGACTCCTTGTGATGAAGTGACGCTTGCCAGTGGCGACCCGCCGCAAAACCACTTCGGCAATCCTCGTCGCCTGCGTTACCTGATCCAGAGCCGCCTCGGGAACAACGTGGAGAGCCAATTTGTGACGGTGCTGGAACCTTACGACAAAACACCGTTCATCAAATCCGTGCGACGACTGAAAGTTGAGCATCAGGCGGACCCCAACTCAGTGGCGGCGGTAGCGGTCGAACTGGCCAACGGATTTACCGACATCCTGATTAATTGCGAAGAACCTACGCAGGTTACCGTTGAAGGTGGCGTAACCTTCAACGGTCAGTTCGGTATGGTTCGTCTGCTGAATGGACAGGTGAAGACGATGCGACTGGTCCGGGGAACGTTATTGCAGGCAGGTCAGATGAAGCTGACATCGAAGACTGCGGCCTACATCGGAAAGGTCAAAGCCATTGACGTAACCGACCCGGCGAACAACCTCGCCGTTCTCGATCCCCCCTTGCCGGGAGGCGCGGAGATGGTCGGGCAGACGATTCATTTCCAGAACAACCTGCCGGAAGATACCAGCTACGAGATCAAAGGCATCCGGGGCAACGCTATCTCCACCGGTGACATCACCCTCATCGCTGGCTTCAGTAATCCCAAAGACTTCGACGCTGGCTACAAGTATCTGGTCAATGTTGGCGACGGGTATGTTGTGTCGTGCGTCACGGGACTGGATCGTTGAGAAGGGACTTTCTTCCGACCAATATTGTCCGTCCGCTCGATCTCATAATCGAAGTCAGTGCTGTCCAGATTTGCGTCTTCAAGGCGTTGGCGCTGGTGCCGACAAAGGTTGGGAATGTCAGGTTCTGTTTCAGCGCCTTGAGAAACAACTCAATCTGCCACCGATCCTAGTGCATCGTTTTGGAAGTTCCCCCACAAAAGGACGCCGGATCGCTTCAGCGTCCGGTAGCTCACACAACTGACTACCGAGCGCCAAGAAAAGGAGGGTAGCCTCCATCGTGTAG
>MNXM01000157.1 GCA_001872605.1 Armatimonadetes bacterium CG2_30_59_28
GCGTCTCCAGACGGCGAACTCTGTGAGTTCGCCGTCTGGAGACGCCTCCTACATTTGGTGTTCACCAAAATTTGCCAAACTAAAGCTCATTAGGATTGGCTCTTATCACCATCAATCACGTAAATCAGACCTATATTAAAGATCAAAGAGGTGACCCTACCTCCGACCATCTCCAGCGTCACCACGCCAGAGAATGCTTCGTCACCGCATCGCCCCAGTCAGCTCAACCGTTGTCCTCCCCGTCATTCTCCGGCTCCTCATAGTTGAACTCCAACTTGCTCTGCTTCACGATTTCCTCGAGGACGTTCGTCAGGCATCCTTGCTGGACGACGGATTTGAGACGCTCACGGAGGATGGGGATGTTGATCACTTCCTCGATACACCCCATGTACTTTTCTACGATCGCCCTGACCGCATATTTCCGCTCGGCTCCTTGGCGGAGTTTTGCTGTAAGTGCCCCGACGGAGTCCTCGGATTTGATCACGAATGAAATCGGGTACCGTTCGATCTTGTCGATGTCGAGGAAATACTTGTAAACATCGAGAGTCTCAGTGACTTGGAAGAACCTGCCCAGCGGACGCATGACGAAGTCGATACCGCCATCATTGGCATTGGTGCGTCCGGTCTTGTAGAGCTTGAGAGGCGACTCCTCAAGCTGGTCCAACTCATATCCGAAATAGACTGTCTGGTCGCGATAGAAGTATTTCAGAATCGCGTAACTGACGATCTCGAAAATGCGGGCATCGACATTCGGGGCGAGCAGCCCCACGATGAAGTCCTCAACATCTCGTCCTTTCGTGCCCGTGATCCGCTTCAGCTTGTCGCAAGTCCGGATGAAGCCCTCAAAGGACTTCTGCTTGGTTTTCACGTAGGTGTCGATGATCTCAATGATAGCGTGAGCAAGATTGTAATGCCGTCTACCGAGGGACGGCGTCAGGAGCTTCTCGTTGATCCAGTAGCGTTGCGTTTCCACAACCCGCAGGATGGGCTGCATATCCACCTGAGGGAAATACTTGCGGAACTCCTCGTTCATACGATGGTTCAAAGCGTGGTTCTGGAGCTTGCTGCCAAAGGGCAACTGTCGCTGACGCCGGAACAAATTGGAGAACCGGACTCCCTCATACTGCGAGTAGTCTCCCTTCTCATGGAAGCCATGCTCGATGTAATCCTCTACCAACACATACACGGCATACAGATTTGCAAAACTGCTGCGCGCCTTCGATCCACGCGTCGCCGACACCGTTTTGAGGTTCAGGTATTGAAGCAGAGGGCTTTTGTCAAACAAGTCCAGAGCTTCGTCGCCGAAGTGGTTCTTCAGCGCGCGAAGTATCACCGGCGTGAACTCGTGTTCCATCTTTCCTTCTCCTCAAAGAGTGCGAATTGCTGTTGTGCGAGGGAAACCTGACGCTCGTAGCTTTTCGCGGGGCGGCGCAGCACTTCACCGCTGTAAGTGTCCTGGATTTCCAGACGGCGAAGACCGATCTTCACGTATTCCTCCTCAATCTCAATCCCAACCGACCTCCTGCCGAGCCTCTTCGCGACATACGAGGTGGTGAAAGTCCCTGAGAACGGGTCAAGTACAATGTCAGCCGGATTTGAGCTTGCCCTGATAACGCGTTCCAGGAGCGCAACTGGCTTCTGAGTGGGGTGGTTCTCATATTCCGGCATCCGATACCGGACCCTCGGGATGTTCCACACGTTTCCGGGAACCTTCTTGGTGTTGTACATCGAAGGGACTGGCTTCCGATAGTCAATGAGCTTGCGTGTTGCGCCCGTGCGAGCCTCAACGAGGATGTCCTCGGCATTGAACGTGTAGCCCTCCTTGTCCTTGACGCAGAACAAGATGGGTTCATACAGAGAGCCGAAGTATTTTCGCGCCTGGACACCAGAACTGTCGTATGCCCACACAATTCGGGAAAGTATGTGGAGCCGCTTTCTGAGGTAGAGGTCGAAGTACGGCATGTTCTGGGTCGCCGCCATTATGTAGAGAGAGCCGTTGGGTTTCAGCTTCGCCACGCACAGGTCAAGCCATTCATAACACCACTTAAGGTACTCCTCTTCTGATTGCCACCTGTCTTTGTTTCCGTTGAAGTCTTTGCCGATATTGTAAGGAGGATCCGCAAATATCAGATCAACGGAATTGTCAGGAACGTGTTGACGCAGCGCCTCTGTTGCGTCTCCCCAGATTACGGCATGTCCTTTTCTCTCGAAAATTTTCACGGTTCACCAGAAGTCAATTGAACGGATCGAACTTGAACAGCATGATACTCCTAGCGCGGGAACGGGTCAAGGCAAGCAAGCAAGCATCCCTCGCTTGGACTGAGGCGACGACGAATTGCACACGTTGCGCTCGGGGAAAGTGATTCAAGCTCGACTCTCCATCGGCGACGATCTCCTCTCGCGGCGTTCCTTGCCAGCGATCCTCCCCTATGGGAAGAGTCCCTCCGGCAGTTCTATCGGTGGACTCTGCTCGACTGCGGACACTGCTTCGGCCGATTTCCCATGCTACTTCCAGGGTTGCTGCGATTCCTACCGTCATCCTGCCACCTCATTACTGTAGTTTGGCGAATCTGCATTTCCGGTGGGTAGGAGGCGTCTCCAGACGGCGAACTCTGTGAGTTCGATCGCGAACTCTGTGAGTTCGATGTCTGGAGACGCCTACTACATTTGGTGTTCACCAAAATTTGCCAAACTACAGCTCATTACTGCAAATCTACACGCTCGATCCAAATTTCCTCCCCAAAGAACTCCCGAAAACATCTCTCCCAACTCCTTGTAGGCAAGGGCGGAAGGACATATAATGTGCCCGAACTAAGTGAACGGTTCCTAACGAATCTTGATTCTACACTTCACACGCGGGGGCGGCGCTGTCAACTTGTAGTGCGGAGTCGGGATGCAATCCTATGCGTGAATCTGCAATAAAGTCCCAAGTAACGAGTTCGCGCGTCTTGCCGGCGTGGGTTAAGTCGGTTGCTTGCGGGGCCATCGCTGTCGGTCTACTCGGAACCGCGATAGGATTGGTGACTGGTCGCTCGGACGAGATATGGTGGATGCTGCTCGTCAACTTCCTCTTCTGGACGGGCGTCGCGCAAGGCGCTTTTATCTGGGCAGCCATCCTCCGGACCGCACAGGCGACTTGGGCCGCCGGGGTCAATCGTCTGGCACATGCTTTTGTCGGCTTCCTGCCCTTCTCTCTGCTTCTGTACGCGGTGCTCTACGTCGGCCGCCATCACTGGCTGACCTGGCTTCGCCATCCGGTCCCCGAGAAAGCGGCATGGCTGAATGCGCCGTTCTTCTTTCTGCGCGACGGCATGGCGTTGGCGCTGATGACCGCGTTGAGTTACCTGCTGGTGGCGTGGTACCGCAAGGGAGAGGCGGCGCTGCAGACCGGGGAAGGCGACCTCCACCGGGCGCACAGTCGCGCGAACAAACTGGCGACGCTACTCGTGATCCTCTACGCGGTCCTCTACAGCCTGATCGCCTTCGACATGGTGATGTCTCTGGAACCGCACTGGACCAGCACGCTCTTCGGCGGCCTTTTCTTCGTTGGGAACCTGTATGCCGGCGTCGCCCTCCTTATCCTTGTTGCCGCTGTCGTCCGCGAGCCGTTGGGGTTGACGGACTATCTGGGGAAGCGACAGTTCATCGACCTGGGCAATCTGATGCTGGGCTTCAACATCTTCTACACGGGTCTCGTCTTTGCCCACAACCTGACCATCTGGTACGGCAACCTGCCGGGGGAGGTCGTGTATCTCATCCCGCGTGTCTACCAGTACCCGTGGAGGGCAGTCGCGTGGTTTCTGCTCGTGGCCTGCTTCCTGATTCCCTTCTTTGTGCTCCAGTTCGAGGAGGTGAAGGGGAGCCCGCGCCGTCTGTGTCCGATTGCGGTGCTCGTGCTGTTCTCCATGTGGGTGCAGCGGTGGATGATGGTTGTGCCGGCATTCAGCCCGCACCGTCTGGCGGGGCTTACTCCTCTGGCATGGTGCATCCCGGTGCTGTGCGCCGGTATGATGCTGTGGGTGGTGGCTACTTCCCTGGCCAGGAATCCGCAGGTTTCGTCTCTCGACTTGGCCCTCAGACTCGATGGAGTAGGAGCAGCGAAATGTCCCGATTGAAGCACACTGCAATAACCCTCGTCACCGCCTGGTTCCTGATGCCTGCGTTCGTCGGTCCCGCGGGCGCGCGGGAAGAGGTAGGCATTGTCGAGCACCTCGGCAGCTATGTTCCTCCGGAGGCGACTTTCCGTGATGAAGATGGAAAGAAAGTAACCCTGCGCTCCCTGATCAAACGACCCACGGTGCTGTCGCTGGTCTACTTCGAGTGTCCCGGACTGTGTACCCCGGTGCTGGAAGGGATGACGGCGGTGTTCCGCAAGCTGCCGCTGCAGCCCGGCAAGGACTACGATGTCATGACCGTCAGCTTCAATGAGGCAGACAGTCCGAAGTTAGCATCCGGAAAGAAAGCCACCTACCTGAAAGCGGTCGGCAAGCCTTTCTCCCCGACTGCGTGGCGCTTTCTTACGGGAGACAAGGGCAACAATCCGCAGGCTCACGGACGCGGTGGGCTTCAAGTTCGTGAAGCGCGATGACCAGTTCGTCCACACTGCGGCCATCTACGTGCTCGCGCCGGATGGAAAGATTGTCAGGTATCTCTATGGAACGACTTTCCTTCCACTCGATCTGAAAACGGCATTAACTGAGGCTTCGAAGGGGCGCGTGTTCCCCACCAACAACCGACTTGTCCTGACGTGCTTCAGCTACGACCCATCCAGCCACAAGTACGTGATGAATACCACGCGCATCGCCGCGGCCGTCACGGTACTGCTGGTGCTGGTATTTGTCTTGATCGTGGGCTTCGCGGGAAAGAAGCCGCGCGGCGTTGACCCGGTGGAAGGGAGGCCATCATGACCGCAGCGGTCATCGCGGCCGCGCCGCGCGAGCCGAGCTATCTCGCATACCGGGGTCGGTACAGCGGTATCCTGGGATGGATTTTCTCACTGGATCACAAACGCATCGGCGTCATGTATCTCATCGCCCAGGCGGTCTTCTTCCTGGTGGGGGCGAGTCTCGGCGTCACAATGCGCCTGCAGCTCATGCGGCCCGACAACCACCTCGTCCAGCCGCAGGTCTACAACGCCCTCTTCACTCTGCACGGGGTAATCATGATCTTCCTTTTCGTGATCCCCAGTCTCTCGGCCTCCTTCGGGAATTTCTTCCTCCCGATCCTGATTGGGGCCAAGGATGTGTCGTTCCCGAAGCTCAACCTGATGTCCTGGTATCTGTTCATGATCGGCGCGGTGGTGGCCCTCATGTCCCTCTTCACCGGCAACGGGCCGCCGGATACGGGCTGGACGTTCTACGTTCCCTACAGTATCCGCACGAGCACCAATGTCGTCATGGGGCTGACCGGGGTGTTCATCATCGGGTTCTCCTCCATCCTCACGGGACTCAATTTCATCACGACCGTACACCGCCTGCGCGCGCCCGGTATGTCGTGGTTCCGGATGCCGTTATTTGTGTGGGCGTTGTACGCGACCGCGTGGATTCAGGTGCTGGCGACGCCGATTCTTGGGATCACTCTGGCGCTCGTCGTGGTCGAGCGACTCGCGGGCGTCGGCATCTTCGACCCGGCCAAAGGCGGGGACCCGATTCTGTACCAGCACCTGTTCTGGATCTACTCGCACCCCGCGGTGTATATCATGATCCTGCCGGCCATGGGAGCAATCACGGAAATCATCCCGACCTTTTCGCACCGGACCATTTTTGGCTACAAGGCTATCGCTATGTCGAGTATGGCGATTGCCCTTCTTGGGTCTCTGGTGTGGGGGCATCACATGTTCGTGAGCGGCCAGAGCGATGTCGCCGATATCACATTCTCGTTGCTGACTTTCCTGGTGGCGATCCCCAGCGCCGTCAAAGTCTTCAACTGGACGGCGACTCTCTACAAAGGCTCCATCGTGCTCGAGGCGCCGATGTTGTATGCGCTGTCATTCATCTTCTTGTTCTCCATTGGTGGGCTGACCGGCCTGATGCAGGGCGCTCTGGCTGTTGACGTGCATTTGCACGACACTGCCTTTATCGTCGGCCACTTCCATTACGTGATGTTCGGAGGAACCGGCTTTGGCTTCTTCGCCGCTCTGCACTACTGGTTCCCGAAGATGTTCGGCCGGAGCTACAGCGACAAAGTCGCGCGCCTTGCATGGGGGATCCTGTTCGTGGGCTTCAACACGCTTTATTTCCCTTTCCTGATTCTCGGTTGGCTCGGCATGCCGCGGCGCTACTACACCTACAGCTTCCCGCAGTTCGCATCGCTGGAGATGCTGTCCACTGTTGGTTCGTGGATTCTCGTCACTGGCATCCTGCTCATGGTCGGCAATTTCCTGCATGCGGCGCTGAAAGGCGCACGCGCGGAGGACAATCCGTGGGGCGGCGTTACTCTCGACTGGAAGATCCCCTCCCCGCCGCCGCTGGAGAACTTCGAGCAGATTCCGGTGATCACGCAAGGGCCCTACGATGGATTCGAAGGACAGGCGCCACGATGAGCAACGCTGCCAACCTGACCTTTTCGCAACCCACCCGCCACATGACGCAAGAAACGCACCACGACTACACCGGCTCGAAGCTCGGGATGTGGATCTTCCTCGTCACGGAGATGCTGCTCTTTGGCGGTCTGTTCCTCGTGTACGCCGTCTACCGCTACATGCACCCCGCGGATTTTCACAACGCCGCACAGGACCTCAATGTCTTCATCGGCACGGTCAACACCTGCATTCTGCTGACCAGCAGTTTGACCATGGCTCTGTCGATCGCGACCCTCCAGAAGGGGCAGCGCCAGGCCGCTGTCTGGCTGCTGCTGACGACGATCCTTCTGGGCATTATCTTCCTGGTAAACAAATACTTTGAATGGACCGCCAAGATACATCACGGGATCTATCCGAACTCGGCGGAGATGCTGCGGTTCCCGCAAGGGGAGATCCTATTCTTCGGTCTCTACTATGTGATGACCGGGCTGCACGGTGTACACGTCGTCGCGGGAGTTGTCCTGCTCTCGATCATGGTCAATGTCATCCGCAGGAAACCGTGCGACGTACACGTCTTCGGCGCGGCCTCCCCCGGCCCTGCCGGTGTGAGACGCCTAACACTGACGGATGCGACGGGACATGAAATGTGGACCAGTGAAGGGATCGGCGAATTAATTGATTCAGTCAGCGTTGTAGTCAACTACCGACCCTCTGAGGGGAGGATGCGACCGCAGGACTACGTGGCCCTGGAGAACTGCGGTTTATACTGGCACCTCGTGGACATTATCTGGATATTCCTTTTTCCATTGTTCTACTTGATTACATGAAGAGAGACGACATGAACGCGGACCATCAGCATCACGAACACCCAGCGATCAGCTACGGCAAATTCGTCGGCGTCTGGTTGGCGCTGCTCATGCTCACTGCCCTGACGGTGGCCGCGTCGGGGCTGCAACTGCACGTCGTGGGTGTCGTCACCGCCGCGTGTGTGGCCACGCTCAAGACGCTGCTGGTATTGTACATCTTCATGCACCTGATGTATGAGGAGCGCATCTTCAAGATAGCGTTGGCCGTGGGTGTGGCGACACTGGCCGTTTTCATCGCCCTGACTTTTGCAGATTTCCCTTTCAGGTGAGACACCAGAATGCGGTACGGCGCCTCCAACACAGCAGAAGCCGTTAACTCGGCCTTCCTGTTCATCTTCATCACCTGCGTGGCCCTCTTGGCGTTGATCACGTGCCTCATGATCGCGTTTGTGATCAAGTACCACCACTCCCGCCACACACAGGTCGTGAACATCAAGGGGAATGCCGCGCTGGAGGTAATATGGACGGTCATCCCCACGATTCTGGTGCTGATCATGTTCTACTACGGGGTCGCCGGTTTTAGAGTGATGCGCGTGGGACCGGCGAATGCGTTTCAGGTTCATGTCACCGGACGGATGTGGTCGTGGTTGTTCACGTACAAGAACGGGATTCAGTCGGACACACTCAAAATCCCGGTGGATACGACCATCAAGACCGTCATCTCCTCTCAGGACGTCCTGCACAGCTTCTTCATCCCGGCCTTCCGCATCAAGCAGGACGCGGTGCCGGGTCGCGAAAACCACCTGTACTTCAAAGCCTACAGAGTCGGCTCCTATGACGTCATGTGCGCCGAGTTCTGTGGACTGCGACACGCCTATATGCTCTCCAAAGTCGAGGTCATGCCGAAGCAGGCTTTCTTCGACTGGTACGCGAAGAACAAACCCAAGGAACTGCCCAAGGTGAAGCCCGGCGCGAGTCGCACGGCCCAATTGGCCGCGCGCGGAGCGCAGCTCGTACAGCTCAAAGGTTGCACAACCTGCCATTCCGCGGATGGCTCGAAGAAGGTGGGGCCGAGCTTCAAGGGATTGTACGGGAGCATGGTGACCGTTGCCACCCGGGGCAAAACGCGCACCGTGACCGCCGATGACGCTTACCTCCGGCGCTCCATATTGGAGCCGGGAGCCGATGTGGTGAAAGGCCACCTGAACATCATGCCGTCGCAGAAAGGTCTCCTGACCGACGAGGAGGCCGAGTCCCTGATTGCCCACATCGCCGGACTCAAGGGAGGGAAGGCGGAGCAATGAAGCAACACCTGGCGCTGCTCCTGCAACTCACGAAGTTCCGCGTGGCCGCCGTGGCTACGCTATCGGCTGCCTCGGGATTCGCCGTGCGGGCAGGGGCGCTTTCGAGTCGGTTGGGGATCCCCGTGATAGGGGTGCTGCTGTTGGCGTGCGGCGCTCTGGCCCTCAATGGGTATCAGGAGCGAGACGTGGATGCCCTGATGCCTCGCACACAACACCGTCCTCTGGCCGCGGGAAGAATGAGTCCGCGGGATGGGTTGTGCGTTGCGTTGTCTCTAATCATCGCCGGGCTGGCAGTTCTCGGGTTCGGGGCCGGTCTGGTGGCGGTGTCGCTTGGTCTGTTTGCCATCGCCTGGTACAACGGAGTCTACACGCCTCTGAAACGGTGGACTGCCTTTGCCGTTGTTCCAGGCGCGCTGATCGGGGCCATCCCTCCGATGATCGGATGGGTTGCCGCAGGCGGAGGGCTCTGTGAACCGGGCATCGTGGCGATTGCTTTCTTCTTCTTCATCTGGCAGGTGCCGCATTTCTGGTTGCTCCTGTTCCGCTACGGGCGCGAATACGAGCGAGCCCAACTGTCTTCGCTGACTTCGGTTTTCACGACCGACCAGTTGCTGCGCGTCACTTTCATTTGGATTCTGGCGACCGCGGCCAGTTGCCTGCTTATGCCCGTGTTCGGTCTGGTGAGCTCGCAGGTAACTCTTATCCTGCTCCTGGCATCCACCGCGTGGCTCGTCTGGTGTGCAACCCGCTTGTTCCGACCGCGGGGGGAGCAGACCACCTTCTTCGTCTTTCGCAGTATCAATACGTACGCGCTGTTGGTGATGCTGTTGCTTTCGTTGGATAGGCTGATAGGACCATGGACTATATCAATCAACTGATCTTCCCTCCGTCCGAGGGACACTTGCTGGTTGCCAGATTCCTTCTGGTGGTCACGCTGGTGGTGCATTTCGCTTACATCGGGTTCGCCGTCGGAGCCTCAATGATCTCCCTTTTCCTCAACGTGGTCGACCGTGACACACCCAACGCTAACCTGCGCCGGTTTGCGAAGTACCTCATCGATCTGGGGATGGTCCACCGCGGGCTTGTCTTCTTTGTGGGCATCGTTCCCATACCAGTTGTTGCCTTGCTGTACGCTCAGAACATGTATCAGACTTCGGAGCTTACGGCGCTGGCGTTCGTAGTGGCCCTGCCACTTGTTGTGGCGGGGTTCTGTCTCCTGTTTCGGTACAAGGCGAGCTGGGGTCTACGGGAGAAGAGCTTCCTCCTGCACCTCGCGCCCGGAGTCCTCGGACTTGGCGTCCTGACCGTCGCCTACTTCATCATTCTGAGCGGCGTCAGTCTGAGCATGGACCCGGAGAAGTGGCCGTTCATCACGAATCCATACAACTTCTTCATGTTCTCCTGGAACAATATGATTCGGTTTCTCCGCTTCCCGATCATGGCCTTTGCCGTCACGGGCAGCGCCGTTCTGTTCTTCTACTTCAATTGGCCCGAGGGAGAGAAATTGGAGGACGAGCAGTATTCGCGATTCGTGCGCTACGTTGGCGGCGGCTTGACCCTCGGGGCGTGCGCGGTTCTGCCGGTCTTCGTGGTGTGGAACCTCATCACCCTCCCCAATGTTGCCTTGTCGCTGAGTTTGTACGGAACCTGCATCATCCTTGTGGCACTCCTGGCGTGCGCGGCCGGGAAAGCCTTCGGCGCGCTGGTCTCCCCGGCCAGAACGCCGGGCGCAGGCATCTTCATCACAATCCTTGTCACTCTGGCGCTCCTCAATGTCGCAGACAGCATCGCCCATGAAAATGCCATCAGCGACCATACCAGCGTCCTGTTGTCCGCAGCCCAAACGGCCAAGCTCGAACGCGAGGCGAAGCGCGAAGCCGCCGCGCCGGCAAAAGGGAGCGTCGCGGAGGGAGAACAAGTTTTCAAAAAAGTGTGCGCCACGTGCCACCGGTTCGACCGAAAGGTGGTGGGACCGCCCTATGATCAGACGCTGCCCCAATACGTGGGGCATCAGGACCAGTTGGAGGCGTTCATCCGCCAACCTTCGAAGAAGAACCCGGAGTACCCGCCGATGCCTCAGCTCGGGCTTCGCAGCGGCGAGGTGCAGTCTGTGGCGATGTACCTCTTGCAGACCTACCAGAATGGGGCTGGAAAGAAGAAATGAAAAAGCTCCTGACCGTATCACTTATCTATGCATACTTTGGAGTCATCATCGTCGTCATCGGCGGGTTGCGCGCCTACTGGAACAAGTATAAGGCGCCGCCGGACCAGCCGATCAACTTTCCCCATCAAATTCACGTCACCAAGGTAGGGCTGAAGTGTTTTTTCTGCCACAGCAATGCGGACAAGTCGATTCACGCCACCGTGCCGCCGGTGTCCAGGTGTATGTCGTGTCACAAAGCCGTGGCGACAGATCGCCCGGAGATTCAGAAGCTAACGGGGTACTGGAAAGAGAAGAGGCCCATCCAATGGGCCCAGGTACACAAGCTGCCTGACTTCGTCTACTTTTCGCACAAACGCCACATGAAGAAAGGCGTTGCCTGTGAGACCTGCCACGGTCAGGTTGGCGCGATGATGAAGATGCGGCGCGTCCGGTCGCTGACGATGGGATGGTGCATTTCCTGCCACCGTCTGCACCAGGCATCCACCGATTGTGCCACGTGTCACAAGTGAAGGACCACTATGAAACGTCGTGACTTTCTGAAAACGATTGGAGTCGCCACCAGCGGAACGCTCCTCGGCGGTTGCGTCGAGAAAGGCGAACAGAAAATCATCGCGCCCCTCGACTATCCGGCGAAAGGCATCATCCCCGGTGTTGCGCATTTCGTAAATACCACCTGCGCCGAATGTCCGGCTTTCTGCGGGGTCAAGGCCAAGGTGCTGGACGGCGACACGAAGAAGCTGGAAGGCATCGCGCGACATCCCATCAACGACGGATCGCTGTGCGTCCGAGGCCAAGCTTCCATCACACGGCTCTACAATCCGCAACGGGTGCGGGGTCCGATGATACGGGACACCGGGGGGAAGTTTCGGCCGGTCACCTGGGCGCAGGTGTATCAGAAGATCCAGGAGAGTCTCGCGACCGCGCGGGAACAACATCTCCGTAACCTCTACTTCTCCGGGAGGACGACAGGGTCTATTGTCGGTCTGATCGGCGACTTTTGCAGCCAGGTTGGCTTCCAGCAAGTGCCGGAGTACGAGGTCTTTGACCATGCCACGCTGCGTGAGGTCAACCGGATCCTGTTTGGTCGCCGGGAAGTGCCCAACTTCGCAAGCGGGATCGGAACCACGGATTTCCTGTTCACCATCGGCGCCGACATCTTCGAGACGTTTGTCAGTCCGGTCGCCCATGCGAACGCGTTGTCACAGGCGAAAAACAACCCCGCCTTCCGCTGGGCGCACGTGGAGCCACACGTTTCCCTCGCCGGGCTGAAAGCCGACATGCCCTTGCGTGTTCATCCGGGTAGCGAGGCGTTGCTGTTGGCGTTCCTGCTCAACTGCATGGTCGCCGAGGGCTGGTATTCCAGAAAGCTCCCCACTCCGGTGCGGAGCTTGTTACCCAGCCCCTCGATGACTGAAGCCGCCAACCAGACCGGGTTGTCCGCGAAACAGATCAACCAATTGATTACCCCGTTGCGCGCCGCGAAGAAACCCATGCTCATCGCCGGAGGCGTTTCCCTCGCACAACCGACGGGGCTGGAGACGGCGGTGCTCGCCGGATTGATTCAGTGGTTGAGCGGCATGACCGATCAGCGCGTCGACTTCGTTCACGCGGAGAACTACGACAATGTTGGAACGTTGAAAGATGTGGATGACCTGAACCACTCCCTCCAATCCGGCACGGTTGGGGTGATAATAATGACTCGCACCGACCCGGTCGCAACCCTCCCCGCTGCGTTCAGCTTCGGAGAGAATCTGAAGAAAGCAAACCTGCGAATTGGGCTCACCGACATCCTGGACGCGACGATGCGAGAGTGCGACCTGATCCTACCGCTGTCGCACTCGCTGGAGGCGTGGGGCGATGCGGAGCCGCGGCGCGGCCTGCGGACGTTTATGCAGCCGACTCGCGAGCGGCTGTTCGATACGAAGACCGAAGGCGACATCCTCCTCGACCTGCTGCGGCTTGCGGGGAAACCCACTCCTGCCGCGAGCTACCAAGCCTATCTGCACCAGCGTTGGGCGCAGACCCATGGGATAGGCGCGCTGGCAGGCATGTTGGAGCGTGGCTACCATGAGGCTTCGGTGCCGCCGGTGTCCGTGCAGCTCAATGCTGCCTCGACGGCGGCATGCCTTGCCACGGCGCAGTTCAAACCGGCATCCGCGACGCCCATCCTGATCGTGGCCCCATCGCTCCGCGGCTTCGATGGTCGCAGCCGCTCCCTCGGGTTGTTGAGCGAGGTCCCTGATCCGGTGACAACTATCACTTATGGCGAGTGGGTCTCCGTGTCCGAAGGCAGCGCCCAGGCGATGCGCCTCGCGGAGGGTGATGAGGTGCAAGTCGCGACCGGAAGTTGGAGCGCGCGGTTACCAGTGAAGATACAGCCTCGTCTCTCTGACAAGGTGGTCGTCGTCCAGCACGGAATACTCTCCAACCCCCCAGTCGCCATGGACCAGCGGACCGGTGGCGTGTATGCCTCCGTTGCCGGAGTAAATATCACCCGCACCGGGCAGCGGATTGCCCTGCCCATCATGTCTGGTTCTCTCTCTCAGCAAGGTCGCGGGATCATTCCCAACCCGGAACACCTGAAAGAGCAAAAGTCGCCAGACCCACAAGGCGCTCCGGAACGACGCCCTTCCCTGTATGAAGAACAGGAATACGAACACTACCGGTGGGCGATGGCGATTGACCTGGACAAGTGTACCGGCTGTTCCGCCTGCGTCGCCGCGTGTTACGTCGAAAACAATGTCCCGCTCGTCGGCGAAGACCAGCACGTTCTGGGGCGCGAGATGTCGTGGATTCGCATCGAGCCTTTTTATGATGCAGCGCCGGGCGCGGACTTCATCCCGATGCTGTGCCAGCAGTGCGACCGCGCGCCCTGCGAGTCGGTGTGTCCCGTCTACGCCACCTATCACAGCCCTGAAGGGCTTAACGTCCAGGTGTACAACCGTTGCGTGGGAACCCGCTACTGTTCCAACAACTGCCCCTACAAGGTGCGCCGGTTTAACTGGTTCGACCATCAATGGAAGGGTCCCCTCGACAAGATGGTGAATCCCGAGATGTCTAAGCGGGGACGGGGCGTGATGGAGAAATGCACCTTCTGCATTCAGCGGGTGCGTGCCGGTAAAGATCACGCCAAAGACGAATCGCGGCTGGTCCAGGATGGCGAAGTGACGCCCGCGTGCGCGCAGAGCTGTCCCTCAAAGGCAATCGTGTTTGGCAACGCCCGCGACGAGAACTCCGCCGTCAGCGAGGCGATCCATTCCGACCGGTCCTATCAGGTTTTCGACGAGCTGGGCACCGAACCGGCGGTGTACTATTTGGGTGGACGAAGAAAGAAGAACGAGGTCTGAGCCGTGCAGGGTATCGAGCATAAAAACCAGGTAGAACGAGACATCTTCCATGTCATGATGCGCCGACCGGGCCCGATCTACTGGGCGGCTCTGGGGTTATCCGCCGGTGGGTTTCTCATGCTGCTGTTCCTCTGGTCTAAGATCATCTTCCAGGGCATGGGAGTCCTCGGACTCAACCATCCCGTCGGTTGGGCGGTGCTGATCACGGACTTCGTATTCTGGGTAGGCATCGCCCACTCCGGAACCCTCATCTCCGCGATACTTTTTCTCTTTCGGGCAAAGTTCCGCAACCGCTTTAACCGGTCGGCAGAGGCGATGACGGTTTTCGCCATCATGGTCGCCGGGTTGTTCCCACTGCTGCACCTGGGGCGCGTGTGGCTCGCCTACACCCTGATGCCTTATCCCAATCAACGGCAATTGTGGGTCAACTTCCGTTCTCCCTTACTGTGGGACGTTTTCGCCGTGAGCACTTATTTCACCGTCAGCGCGGTGTTCTTCTATGTGGGGTTGATTCCCGACCTCGCGAGCGCCCGCCAACATGCGACCGGTATCCGCCGGTGGGCCTACCGCATCTTTTCCCTCGGTTGGACCGGGTCGGCAGACCAGTGGAGGCACTATAACAAGCTCTACGGTCTGTTGGCCTGCTTCGCGACTCCCCTGGTGGTTTCCGTTCACTCCATCGTGTCCTGGGACTTCGCGATGAGCATCATCCCCGGCTGGCACACGACCATCTTCGCCCCGTACTTCGTTGCCGGGGCGATCTTCTCCGGGTGTGGGATGGTGATCACCCTCGTGGTGCTGATGCGGAAGATCTTCGGCCTGGAGAACTACATCACTGTCAAGCACTTTGAGAGCCTGGCGCAGGTTCTGCTGCTGACCTCCCTCATTGTCACGTACGCATACATCGTGGAGTTCTGCCTGGCATTCTATACCGGAGACAAGTTTGAGATCAGCCACTTCACTTACCGGTTCTTCGGCGACTACCGCTACCTCGCCTGGATGATGTTGTTCTGCAACTCGGTCCTGCCGTTGACCCTCTTTCTCCGGAAGCTGCGGACGAGCATTCCCTACCTCTTTGTGCTGTCCTTGTTCGTGAATGTCGGCATGTGGCTGGAGCGCTTCGTCATTATCGTCACCTCGCTGGCGCGGGACTTCGATCCGTACAACTGGGGGCTGTACCGCCCAACCTACGTGGAGATTGGCATCACCGTCGGCAGCTTCGGGATGTTGTTCATGTTGTTTCTACTGTTTGTCAAAGCCTTGCCCGTTCTGTCGGTCACCGAGTTGAAGGAGGAGCACGCGTGAAGCAGGAAATGCGTTTTGACGACGAGCACGAGTTCCTCATCCGACTGCGAGAGCTTGCCTCCAGCGGCGCCGCGGCACGATCGATTCAGGTCTTTAGCCCCGTCCCCGTGAAGGAGGTCGACGAAATCCTCCGCGCGCGACCGACGTTCGTTCGCCTCTGGGCCATCGTCGGCGCCGTTACCGGGTGCCTTTGCGGCGCGGCGCTTACCATTTACACGGTCCTGAACTACCCGCTCATCACCGGCGGCAAACCCCTCATCTCCACGATGCCGTTCCTCATCATCGCCTATGCCCTCACCATCCTGCTGGGGTCGCTTGCCACGTTTGCGGGTTTTCTCTTCCTCGCCCGTCTGCCGAATGTCCCGAAAATCCTGACCCCCCTGGACTATGGGAATCAGTTCGTGATCGTCGTCGAGACACCTGATCCCTAACCGCCGATGCGCTATAATGCGATATGCCTCACCGACAACTGACACAAAAGGAGTCCCCGAGATAGCATCTCGTGCCGCTCATAGAAGACATCTCCCGACCCGTCGTCGAAGCGATCCAGTCCACTGGAGGACCTATTATGGGAAGGTGAGAGATAAGTAGGTGGTCAAAAATATTGTCCCATAGTTCCCGAAAAGGTAGGGGGGGGTTATGCTATTTGACAGTTTGATTCGGTAATGGCAATCCCCCCGGACTTGTTCCGGGGGAATGTTAGGTTCGCGCTACAACCCGGACGCC
>MNXM01000207.1 GCA_001872605.1 Armatimonadetes bacterium CG2_30_59_28
TGCGCCGTCGCTATCGTGATCCCACGCTCGCGCTCCTCCGGAGCCGCATCGATCTCGTCAAACGTCTTATGCTCCGCCATCCCGCGCGACGCCAGGTGCTTGGTGATCGCCGACGTTAATGTCGTCTTTCCATGATCTACATGACCGATCGTTCCCACATTAATGTGTGGCTTTGTTCGCTGAAACTTCGCCTTTGACATTTCCCACTCTCCTCCTGATTCAATCTTTTACGTATGCAGAGACTTAGCTCGTATGCTGTCCGACGGGTCTGAGGGGCGTATGCTCTCCTCGAACTCGAGCAATCAGCGTTTGGGCAAGGCTCTGAGGAACCTCTTCGTAATGGGAAGGCTCCATGGTGTAGGTTGCCCGCCCCTGAGAAAGGGAACGCAAGGTCGTTGCGTATCCGAAGACATCCGACAGCGGCACCACCGCACGAATGGTCTGCGTATTCCCTGCCGTCGGACGCATGTTTTCGATGCGGCCACGGCGCGCGCTCAAGTCACCGATCACGTCGCCCATGTAGTCTATGGGAGTAACCACTTCGATCCGCATGATCGGTTCCTTCAGAACCGGGCTGGCCTTCTGCATCGCATCCTTGATTGCCATGGATCCGGCTATCTTAAACGCAAGCTCCGAGGAGTCGACTTCGTGAAACGAGCCGTCCTTCAGGGTTGTCCGCACATCAATCACGGGGTGCCCGGCCACCACCCCTGCCTGCAGGGCGTCCTTCACTCCCTGTATGACAGCGGGAATGAACTCCCGGGGAATGGAACCACCGACGATTTCATTCTTAAACTCAAAACCAGCGCCCGGCTCCAGCGGTTCAACGATAAGAACCACGTGTCCGTACTGACCTCTGCCCCCAGTCTGACGGATGAATCTTCCGACTCCCTGCGCCGATACGGTCACCGTTTCCTTGTAAGCGACTTGAGGTCGGCCAACAGTGGCTCCCACGTTGAATTCACGCAACATCCGGTCGATCAATATCTCGAGATGCAACTCCCCCATGCCCGCGACGATGAGCTGGCCGGTCTCGGGGTCGGTGCGAACTTCCAGTGAGGGGTCCTCGGTCTGGAGCTTTGTCAGCGCGTTGTCGAGCTTCTCTTCGTCCGCCTTGCTCTTTGGCTCGATGGCAACGAAGATGACCGGCTCTGGAAAGTCGATGGCTTCGAGGACAATCGGATTGTTTTCGTCGCACAGCGTGTCACCGGTGACGGTCTCCCGCAATCCAACGCCGGCAACAATGTCTCCAGCGAAGACTTGCGCGACTTCTTCTCGTCGGTTGGCGTGCATCCTCAGTATCCGGCCCAACCGCTCACGACTTTTCCGCGCCGGATTATTCACATAGTCTCCCCGCCGGGCAGTCCCGGAGTAGACCCGGAAGTACGTCAGCTTTCCGACGTAGGGATCTGTCATGATTTTGAAGGCCAGCGCCGAGAAAGGCTCGTCTGTGGACGCTGTCCGGCTCACCATCTCATCATTGCGAGGGTTAACGCCAACCACGCTGGGAACATCCAGTGGAGATGGCAGATAGTCCACGATGGCATCGAGGAGGGGCTGAACCCCACGATTGCGGTAGGATGCGCCACAAATAACTGGAACCAGATCGTTCTGGAGAGTCACTTTCCGGAGCGCCGCCGCAAGATCACTGGGAGAAAGATCGCCCTGATCCAGATACCGCTCGAGAAGCGAGTCGTCGAACTCCGCTGCGGTCTCCACCAGGAACTTGCGGAAGGATTCTGACATCTCCCGCAGGTGATCGGGAATTTCGGCAACCTCACTGGTGGTGCCGAGGTCGTCGGTGTAGACGATCGACTTCATCTGGATAAGGTCTACGACGCCTCGGAACTCATCTTCTGCGCCAAAGGGGATCTGCACGGCAAGAGCGTTGGCACCGAGGCGATCCCGAAGTTGGTGCAGGACATTGTGAAAATCTGCGCCGGTGCGGTCCATCTTATTGATGTACGCAATCCGCGGGACACCATACCGATTGGCCTGTCGCCAAACGGTCTCAGACTGCGGCTGTACGCCGCCGACCGCGCAGAAAATGGCGACAACACCGTCGAGCACCCGCAGCGAACGTTCCACCTCGACCGTGAAATCGACATGTCCCGGTGTGTCGATGATGTTGATGCGATGATCGCGCCACTCGCATGATGTGGCGGCGGAGGTGATGGTGATGCCCCGCTCCTGTTCCTGAGCCATCCAGTCCATCGTAGCGGCGCCGTCATCCACCTCGCCCATCCGATGAAGTCGGCCCGTATAGAAGAGGATCCGCTCAGTGGTCGTGGTCTTGCCCGCGTCGATGTGGGCTGCGATCCCGATATTCCGTGTTTTTCTTAGTATGTTCTCATGCATCGACAACGCTCCTCTCCAGTCTCCCCCTGCGCAGTCTCACCGCGGTCAGCGGGACGAAGAGAGAAATCGAGATACCTGCGCGGACAGTGTCCACCCGCGCGGTTTACCACCGATAGTGGGCGAAGGCCTTATTTGCCTCGGCCATTCTATGTGTATCTTCCTTGCGCTTGACGGCGCCTCCTCGTGACTGTGCCGCATCCATCAGTTCATTAGCCAAACGTGCACGCATAGTCTTTTCACCGCGTTCTCTGGCGTGGCGGATAAGCCAGCGAAAAGCCAACGCGATTTTCCGGTCGGCACGGACCTCCACCGGAACTTGGTACGTTGCGCCCCCCACGCGCCGGGACCGCACTTCCACGACGGGAATGACGTTCCGAACCGCAGTCTGAAACACATCTAACGGATTTTGCTTGGTACGATCAGCGATTTCGAGCATGGCACCATAAAAAACATCTTGAGCAACCGTCTTCTTCCCGCCAAGCATCAGCTTGTTGACGAATCGCGACACAAGGCGACTGCCCATAATGGGGTCGGGTTTGGGGTCTCGTTTTGGCGCTGGTCCTTTCCGTGGCATAAAATCCTCCGAAATCCTTTTGCTAAATAGCCTAAGCCTTTGCCTTCTTGGTTCCATACTTGGAGCGGCTCTGCTGTCGGGTGGCCACCCCAGCACAATCGAGTGCACCGCGCACAATCTTGTACTTAATGCCCGGCATGTCTTTGACCCGGCCTCCGCGAACCAACACCACGGAGTGCTCCTGCAGGTTGTGGCCTTCGCCTGGTATGTAGGCAGTGACCTCTCTACGATTACTCAGGCGAACCCTGGTCTTCGCACGCAACGCAGAATTCGGTTTTTTCGGAGTGTCCGTCTTTACCAGCAGGCACACGCCCTTCATCTGGGGGGCCCTGTTTCTCATGGCTGTCCTGCCCGTATGGGAGTTGTATAGCTCCTTGAAGGCCGTGGTCTTCGACTTCCTCCGGACTTTGCTTCGTCCCTTACGCACTAATTGACTGATGGTTGGCACGGAACTGACACTCCTTGACTACATTCCCAAGTAAGCTGACTCGTCGATTGTTTCAGACCTGTGGGCTCACCGGCACAAACAAACTTTGCCCCTCCGTGGGCGACAGAGGGGCAAGACATTTCGTCGTCGCAATGCTAATCAGGTCTGCAGAGTCCTCCCTGTTAGACCCAACTCAACGCCACGCGACGCACCCCCTCCAGCTTGACGCCTCGCCCGGAAGCACGGTACTTCCTGCCATGTTGCCGCCGTCCATTGTTACGTGTTACGCACACATACGTGACCACAAGCGCAGAATTGTATCACGGATTCGCAGACCCGTCAATCCATCCGGCAACTTTCCTCAAACTTCGGCATCGCCGACGCCTTCGTGTGCGACTTCTTCGTCAACGACGACGTCATCGACTTCTGGAAGACCTTCATCCGTTGCGATCTCGATGTCGCCTTCGTCCTCCTTTGGAGCGACATCATCGACGTCCATCGCTTCATCATCGATCAGGAGTATGTCTTCGTCAGGTGTCAATAGCTCAAGAGCGTCGTCCTCGAATTCCTCACCCTCCACGGAGAAGGAGGGGTCACTGTGAGTCGGGAATCCCGTTCCAGCGGGAATCAGACGACCGATGATGACATTTTCCTTGAGACCAACGAGATGGTCAGCTTTGCCCTTCGTCGCAGCGTTTGTCAGTACCTTTGTTGTCTTCTGGAACGACGCGGCAGAAAGGAAACTCTCCGTTCCCAGTGCCGCTTCGGTGATTCCCAACAGCACATAGGAGGCAGTAGCTTCCTGTCCGCCCTGTTCACGAACGCGCGCGTTCTCCTGTTCAAACTCAAAACGGTCTCTAACCTGTCCCGGAAGCAACTCCGTGTCACCGGACTCGATGATCTTACGTTTACGGAGCATCTGCCGGACTAAGACCTCGACGTGCTTATCGTTGATATTAACGCCCTGCCCTTTGTATACCTTCTGAATCTCGGTGACGAGGTAGTTCTGAACTCCCGCTACCCCCTTGAGTTCCAGCACACGTTGAGGACTGATAGGCCCTTCCGTGAGTCGGTCTCCCGCCCGAACGCTGTCTCCCTCCTCCACCTTCAGATATCCTCGGTAAGGAACGAGGTACTCGTAGCGAATGACGACCTTCTTCACGTTGGCCTTCTGCAGCGCCTCAAGTACCTTCTCAGAGACTTCCGAGCTGCGCGGAGCCACGATTTTCTGTGTCCGCTTGTTCACAACGTCTTCAGCGAGTCGCTTACCGACGATATCTGAATCGACTTCCACGGGGTCGGAATAGACAATGACCTGACGCATCCCCTTGGTCTCAATCGCCGCCACCGTGCCATTCACATCGGAGATAATCGCCTCCCCTTTCGGTTTGCGGGCCTCAAACAGCTCCACAACACGGAGAAGACCGCGAACGGATTCTTCGAGAACCTTCAGCATCTTCTGAACAGCTTTCTTTTGCTCAGATTCCTGCACTTCCTCGCCCCCGACGCTCACAAGGCCCTTCTCGACATCCTTGTAGAGTCCCCGCAACGCTTCCTGTTTGCGCTTCTTAACCTCGGCAACACCGGTCAGATACTGCTGCGCCACACCACCCAGATGGAAGGTGCGCATCGTGAGCTGAGTGCCTGGCTCTCCAATGGACTGGGCGGCAATGATTCCAACGGCCAAACCGACTTCCACAGGTCTGCCGGTGGACAGGTCCCGACAATAGCACTTGGAGCAGACGCCCTGGGTAGAATCGCAGGTCAATACACTGCGAATCTGGACCTTCTTGATGCCCGCGTCCTCGATGACCTGAGCCATATTCTCGGTAATTTCCTCGCCGCGTTTCACCAGCACCTTTCCGGTCTTCGGGTCTTTGATGCTCTCCAGAGCGATGCGCCCGTGGATTCGGCTGTGGAGATACTCGATCACCTCCCGGCCATCTTCGATGTTGGAGACTTCGATGCCGTTCGTGGTTCCGCAGTCGTCTTCCCGGATGATGACATCTTGAGAAACGTCCACAAGACGCCGAGTAAGATACCCAGCGTCTGCAGTGCGCAGGGCAGTATCTGCAAGCCCCTTCCGGGCGCCGTGCGTGGAGATGAAGTACTCCAAGAGGGTGAGACCTTCCTGGAAGTTGTGTTTGATTGGCAGATCCTCGATGAATCTCCCCGATGGCTCGGTCATCAGACCGCGCATTCCCGCGATCTGTGAAATCTGCTTGATGCTTCCGCGAGCACCGGAGTTTGCCATCATGTACAATGGATTGAAGTGATCGATTTTCTCGAGGATGGCATCCCCAACTCTGTCTGAAGCTCGAATCCAGTGTTGGACCACGTTTCGTTCCCGTTCCTGGGCACTGATGACGCCTTTGTGAAAATCACGGTTAATCTTCTCCACGTCTTCCTCGGTGCGCTGGATAATCTCATCGCGCGTCCCTGGAATGACCATATCTGTCAACGAAATGCTGAGCCCCGCCCTGGTAGCATAGCGGAAACCAACGCTCTTGATGTCATCCAGCAACTGTACCGTGCGATCGTTGCCGGAACGCTCATAGCAGTCGGTGATAACCTTCCGGAGGGTGGACTTGTCCATTGTCTCGTTGAGATAGGGCATTCCGTCCGGCAGCAACTCGTTGAAAACGAGCCGCCCCACGGTGGTCTCAACGTACTCTTCACCTCGTACCATCCGGATTTTGACCATTGCGTGCAGATCCAGTTCTCCCAAATCATGGGCGAGCTTCGCCTCCTGCGGCCCGAAGTAGACGCGGTGACGCCCCAACTGGGCCATCTCGGATTCCGAAACCTGGGTTAAGTAATAGCAACCCAAAACGATATCATACTCGGGGCTCATGACGAGACGCCCATCCGCCGGAGAGAACAGATTGTTCTTGGACATCATCAGAACTCGAACTTCGGCCTGAGCCGGTGGGAACAGTGGCACGTGCACGGCCATCTGATCCCCGTCAAAGTCCGCGTTGAAAGCCGGGCAAACAAGCGGGTGTAGCTGAATGGCTTTTCCGTCGATGAGCCTGGGCTGGAACCCTTGGATCCCGAGGCGGTGAAGTGTCGGCGCTCGATTGAGCAGCACCGGGTGGTCCTTGATGACCTCCTCCAGAGCGTCCCATACCTCCGTCCTCAGACGGTCCACCATCCGCTTGGCGGTCTTGATGTTGGTTGTATAGCCCTTTTCGACCAATCGCTTCATGACGAAGGGCTTAAACAGTTCGAGCGCCATTTCCTTAGGGAGACCACATTCGTCCAAGTGCAGGTACGGTCCGACCACGATAACGGATCTCCCCGAGTAGTCCACTCGTTTCCCCAGCAAGTTCTTCCGGAACCGCCCTTCTTTCCCTTTCAGCAGGTCGCTCAGGGACTTCAAGGGACGGCCATTGGTCCCCTGCACCGGCCGACTGCGTCGGCTGTTGTCGATCAGGGCATCGACGGCTTCCTGCAGTAGTCGCTTCTCATGGTTGACGATGGACTCCGGCGCCTTGATCTCCATGATCCGCTTCAGCCGGTTGTTGCGGTTGATGATACGCCGGTACAAATCATTGAGGTCTGAAGTGGCGAAGCGGCCACCGTCGAGTTGAACCATCGGCCTCAGTTCAGGCGGCATAACGGGGATGGTATCCAGAATCATCCAGTCCGGTCGATTCTTCGACTTCCGGAAAGATTCCACCACCTCAAGTCGTTTAATCGCGCGCGCGCGCTTTGCTCCTGCGGTCTCCTGAATGGTCTTCTTCAGATCTCGAGAGAGCTTCTCGAGGTCAATGCGCTCCAACAACTCCTTGATGGAAATTGCCCCGAGACCGACTCGGAAGAGGCTGTCGAAATTTTTCCCGGCTTTCCGGTTCGCGGCTTCAATAAGCTTCTGCAGACCCCGGTATTCGGGGTCACTGATGAGCTTCTTCACCTCCAACTGGGACAGAAGGCTCAGTGCTTCCTCCAGTTCGTGACATCGTTCTGCCGCGAGCGACTCCTCGGCAGAAGCGTCTTCTGTAAGCCGTTTGCGGCGGACCTCAAGATCTTCCACCGGCGTTTCGGAATCGCCCGCCTCGAGCTGTGCATTCAGCTCAACCAAGTCCCGATTGACCTGGGTGACGTTGGCGCGCGCGCCTTGTTTGATCTCCTCAATCTCCTCCTCGACGGCCTGACGGATATCCTTAAGGTTGCGCGTGATATCCCCTGTATTCGCCCGCGTAACGACATAGGAAGCGAAATAGAGTACCTTTTCCACGTTCCGCGGGGACATGTCCAACAGAAGGGCGATGGGGCTTGGTACTCCCTTCACGTACCAGATATGCGCCACGGGAGCGGCCAGATCAATATGCCCCATTCGGCGACGGCGCACCTTTGATCGTGTAACCTCCACTCCGCAACGATCGCAGATGATGCCCTTGAACTTTACCTTCTTGTACTTGCCACAGTGACACTCCCAATCCTTCGTAGGACCAAAGATGCGTTCACAGAAAAGACCATCCCGTTCCGGCTTGAAGGTGCGGTAATTGATGGTCTCCGGCTTCTTGACCTCTCCTCGTGACCAGGCGCGAATCTCCTGTGGAGACGCGATCCCAACTCTGAGGATATCAAACTGGGTGCCTTCAGGCAAAAATGGTCACCTCCCACCCCGATCTCGGGGGATTCCCGACTCTGCGGTTTCCTCTTCGGTGTCCCGCAACTCCATCGCCCTGCCGTCCGACTCGACCTCGACCTGCAAGCCAAGGCTCTGTAATTCCTTGACCAGAATCTTGAAGGATTCGGGGATTCCCGGTTCCAGCACATTCTCGCCCTTCACGATGGACTCGTAAGTCTTCACACGTCCCAGAACATCATCAGACTTGATGGTCAGTATCTCCTGAAGCGTATGGGCGGCCCCATACGCCTCCAGGGCCCATACTTCCATCTCGCCAAATCGCTGCCCCCCGAACTGGGCCTTGCCCCCAAGAGGCTGCTGCGTCACCAGCGAATAAGGTCCCGTGGATCGCGCATGGATTTTGTCTTCCACGAGATGAGCGAGTTTCATAATGTACATCTCGCCAATGGCTACTGCCTGATTGAACGTCTCTCCAGTTCGGCCGTCCCGCAGAGTAGCCTTGCCCGTCTCTGGATTGTATCCGACTCGCTCGAAGGATCGGTTCTTCACCGCTGAAGCTATCAGATCGATCCTGCCCGTTCGCTCTTCGCGTTCGTTCCACTGCGCGAGGTCAATCCCCAGAGATTCGGAAATCTCATCCATGGTCTCGTCGGTCAACGGCTGCAGCGCAGCGCGTAATTCCTCATCAATCTCTTCTTCGCCCAAACCTTCCAGCTTCCGGTCGAGGCACAACTGCAACTCCGACTGGACACACCGCGCAAAGGAGTGATTCCGCCATTTCTGTGCAATCGCACGCAGTCCCTGGAGAATTTCCTCCTCCGTCGCTCCCTGGAAAATAGGGTTGACGAAGGAAAGCCCGAGCTCCGCTCCGACGAGACCCAGATGTGTCTCCAATACCTGCCCGATGTTCATACGGGAGGGCACCCCCAAGGGGTTGAGAATGAGGTCCAACTGCCGCCCGTCGGGAAGGAAGGGCATGTCTTCGTCAGGAAGGATACGGGAGATGACGCCCTTGTTCCCATGCCGTCCCGCGAGCTTATCCCCTTCCATCACTTTGCGACGCTGCGCCACATAGACACGGATCAGGTAATTAGTTCCCGGCCGCAGATCGTCGCCCGGCTGTCGGTCGAGAGAACCCTCGCACTTCTCGCATTCCATACGTTCTTGGTTGTGCAAGAGGTCGTACATATGACCGCATTTCTTGCAGAAATACTTGTGGCGGGAAAAGACTTTGATGTCCACAACGACGCCGCTCGCTCCGTGAGGCACCCGGAGAGACGCATCCCGCATTTCTTCCGCCTTCTTCCCAAAGATGGCGATGACGAGGCGCTCCTCGGCCGTCAGCTCTCCCTGGCTCTTGGGGACAACCTTGCCCACCAGAATATCCTCCGCCTTAACCTCGGCACCAAGACGAACGACACCATTCACGTCGAGATTCTTGAGCATCTCCTCCCCCACGTTGGGGATATCGCGAGTGATTTCCTCAGGACCCAGCTTAGTGTCCCGAGCTTCACACTCATATCGTTCGATGTGAATAGAGCTCAGTAGATCGTCTCGAACGACGCGTTCGGATAAAATGATGGCGTCTTCATAGTTAAAGCCTTCCCACAGCATGAAGGCCATAAGAAGGTTCTGCCCCAAAGCCAGTTCTCCTTTGTCAGTGGCTGTGCCATCTGCGAGGAGGTCTCCTGGACGTACGCGCTCGCCCTGCGATACGAGCACCTTCTGGTGGACGCAGGAGGCCTGATTGCTGCGCACGAAGGTGTCCAAGGGATAGGTGTAGATTCCACCGTCGTAACTCTCCACGACGATCTCCCGTGCATCGACCTCCTTGACAATCCCAGAGACTTCGGAAACGACAATGGCGCCAGAATCCAGTGCCACGCGCTGCTCAAGACCGGTCTTGACAAGGGGAGCCGAGGGACGAACCAGCGGAACGGCCTGCCGCTGCATGTTGGATCCCATAAGCGCGCGATTGGCGTCGTCGTTCTCAAGGAAAGGAATCAGGCTGGTCGCCACGCTAAAGAGCTGCATGGGCGAGACGTCCATGTAGTCGACATCCTCGATCGGGACGATCGGGTGAGCCTTGCCCTTACGCACCTGCAGGGTAGGACCGGGAAAGCTGTTCTGTTCGTTCAGCTCGGAATTGGCGGGAGCGATCCGCAGATTGGTCTCCTCCTGAGCGGTCAGGTACACCGTCTCATTGGAGACGTGTCCGTTCTCAACTTTGCGGTACGGGGACTCGAGGAAGCCAAAGGCATTAACGTGCGCCAGAGTGGCGATAGAGCCGATGAGACCGATGTTGGGTCCTTCTGGAGTTTCGATGGGACAGATACGTCCGTAGTGTGAGTGGTGGACGTCTCGCACTTCCAACTTGGCGCTCTGGCGGCGCAATCCGCCGGGACCGAGGGCGCTGATACGACGTTTGTGCGTCAGTTCGGCGAGAGGGTTGTTCTGGTCCATGAACTGCGACAACTGACCGCTGCCAAAGAAGCTCCGAACCGCCGCGGTGATGGGCTTAATGCTGATAACTGCCTGCGCGGTGATGGTGTCCCGCTCGAGGCTGGTCATCCGTTCGCGCGCCACCCTCTCCATCCGCAGGAATCCGCTCCGCAGGTGGTCCTGTAACAACTCGCCCACGGCGCGAATACGCTTATTTTGCAGGTGATCAATGTCGTCGATTTCCCCCTCGTCAGCGTCAAGACGGATCAGATAGTTGATGATGCCAACGAGATCCTCCAAGCAGAGCGTCCTCAACTCAGGCGGCAGGGACAACCCCAGCTTGCTGTTGATCTTGAAGCGTCCAACGCGACCGAGGTCGTAGCGTTTGTTATCGAAGCAGTAGGAGTAGAGCAGCGACCGGGCGCTCTCCAACGTGGGCGGGTCCCCTGGGCGCAGATACTTGTGCACCTCGAGCAGCGCAGAATCCGCGTCCTTGGCTCGGTCATGCACGAGAGACTCATCCACGTACCGATGGGCTGAGATCACCTCGATCTCGTCTCTCTTCAACTGCGCAATAAAGTCAGCAGTCTCCTCGTCGACACGCGTGTAGGCCCGAACGTGAGGACGACGCTCGTCCTCGAGATAGTAGTCTTCGGTTGTCCATTTTCCGAGCAGTGCTTCAGGGCGCGGCTTGGAGAGGGTTTCTCGCTCCCCAAACAACTCCAGAATTTCACGGGTGGACCCGCACGAGATCCCGCGCCTTCGCACCGCCACGGCACTCAATCCCTCGATGCCGGACAACATCTTGGCCAACTCACGATCAACGACAACCCCTGGCTCAGCCAGAATCTCGCCAGTCTCAGGATTGACGACGGTCTCAGCGATCACGCGATCCCTCAATCGAGCGACGGTGGGTTTGATCGGCTCGTTCCGGTCGTCTCCCGACTGGGAATCGGGCATGGCACTGAAGGCGCGCAATAGCGTCGTCATCGGGAACCGGCGGGCCTGCCCAACTTTCACCGACAATAACCCGTTGCTATCCGTCTCAACATCAACCCACGCGCCTTCCCTGGGTATGACCTGTCCGTTGAAAAGCGACTGACCGGTGTACTCGATTGACTCATTGAAGTAGACCCCGCTCGAGCGGGTGAGCTGGCTCACGACCACGCGCTCCGCGCCGTTAACGATGAAGGTGCCTCGTTCGGTCATGCACGGAATTTCTCCCATGTAGACTTCGGACTCCTTCATTTCACCCGATTCTTTGTTGACGAGACGCACTGTCACCTTGAGAGGCATCTCGTAGGTCATATCGCGGTCCCGGCATTCCTTGGGATCGTACTTTGGTTCGCCAAGGCTGTAGCCCATGAACTCAAGCGACAGAATCCCTGTGAAATCCTCAATCGGGGAAAAACTGTCAAACAGCCCCCTAAGTCCTTCACTGAGAAACCATTCGTACGACTGAAGCTGGGACTCCACAAGGTTCGGCAATTCAATCTGGGTAAGAGTAACCCATTGGCTGGCCTTGCTCGGAACCGATTTAGGTCTGGATTTCCTGGCCATACTTACCTTCTCTCTCCCTCAGGCCCTGCGCCGCAGTTCTGATTTGAAAATCGCTTTCCCCTATCACGCCGCCCGCGAAGACCCGCGACGTGAGTCATCCCGCTGTGCGTGAAGCAATCGCACACCCGAACGCCATTCGTCAAATGACGAACAAAACCGCCCCGGCGGCGCGTCGAGATCTTCCCCATACCGGACCCCTAAATACGGTCTTCACGCGCTCCGGGATAGAGAACTCGCACCCGCAAGAATCGAGTCCGTTTACCTAATATCGACCGTTGCACCCGCGGCTTCCAATACCTCTTTGACCTTTTCTGCTTCGTCCTTGCTGACGCCCTCTTTGATCGGAGCAGGTGCACCTTCTACCAAGTCCTTAGCTTCCTTCAGACCCAAGGTGGTCACTTCACGCACGGCCTTGATCACCTGAATCTTCTGCGCGCCGACGGCGGTAAGGACCGCATCAAATTCCGTCTTTTCCTCGGCCTCAGCTTCTGCGCCACCTCCTGCCTGCGCCGCCGCGCCCGCCACGGCCACGGGAGCCGCAGTAACGCCGAAGCGTTCCTGAAGTGCTTCAACGAGCTCGTTGAGTTCCAGGACCGTCATGCTTTCGACCGACTGTACAATTTCTTCCTTCGTCACCTGTAAACACCTCCACAGACTGGCGCTCGCGGCTTATCCAGCGCGAACGCCAACACCCTTTCTTACAAATAGATGGATTGGACTGAAAACTGCCCTAAGCTGACTTTCTAAATGCGCCCCCCCCGCGTGACATTACCCGGACTGCTTCTGCTCCTTCACAGCGTGCAGCGTGTAGACAAGATTCCGGACCACTCCGCCCAAGGTTGAGACTAAGCCGTAAATCGGCGCTTGCAGCGAGCCTACCACGCTCGCAAGCAAATCCTGCCGACCGGGCAGCTTGGCCATAGTCAATACAGCGGTCGGCTCAACAATCCGCCGATCTACAAATCCAGAGCGTATTTCCAGCGACGGGTACTCCTTACCGAGATCCGCCATGAGTCGGATGAGTTCCACTGGATCTCCAAAACCGAAGGCGACCGCCAGCGGACCCGTCAACTGCTCCGCCAACGGTTCGGCATCGATACCCTCCACCGCTCTCCGAAAAAGAGTATTCTTAACAACTTGGAACTTCGCTCCAGTGTCGCGCGCCCTGCGTCGGAGCGCAGTCATTTGCTGGGCGGTAATGCCTCGATAGTCAGCAAGAACAAGCCCCGCGGCGCCATCGAGGTTTGATCGAAGTCCTTCCACGATGGCGGCTTTCTCTGGTCGCGCCATGCCAATCACTCCTAACGACTAAGATAAGTCAGTGCTTTCTGGGGATCGACCTTGATCCCCGGTCCCATCGTTGCGGACATCACGATGCCCTGTAGATACTGCCCCTTGGCCGCGGCCGGTCTGGATCGCACGACGGCGTCAAGGAGAGTCAAGAAGTTCTCCCGTAACTGATCCTCGGTAAAAGAGGCTTTCCCGATAATAGCTTGGACCGTAGCGCCGCGGCCGGTTCGGTACTCGATCTTCCCGCGCTTAAGGTCCCGCACAGTCTGCTCGATATCCATGGTGACTGTCCCCGACTTGGCATTCGGCATCCTTGGCCCCAGCTTCTTCCCGAGTCTACCGACCAATTTCATCATATCCGGGGTTGCCACGAGAACATCAAAGTCGCCCCACCCTCCATCAATCTTCTCAACAATGTCCTCGGCGCCAACGGTGTCTGCCCCCGCGTTCTGCCCTTCTACGGACTTGTCTCCCTTGGCAATCACTGCGACGCGCAGGCTTCTGCCGGTTCCATGAGGAAGCGTGACGGTACCCCGCACCTGCTGATCGCTCTTGCGGGGATCAACCCCCAGCTTGAATACAACATCAACCGATTCGTCAAACTTCGCAGTGGCAGTCTCCTTGACAACTTTCAGCGCCTCTGAAACCTCAACTGGCGCAGAAGAAAGGCGGCTTTCCGCTACTACACGATACCGTTTCCCATGTATTGCCATCTCTTTGTCCTTTCGACTGCGATGTCATAGAGGCCTGCGCAAAGCCGTGCTGACTCATCACAACATTCCCAGTCTCACCTGCGGGTCGCCGAGAGGGGTGAAAACCTCTCTTGACCGGGTGCCCAGATCGCCCGCGGGCGCTCCCCACCCGGTCATCAAGCAGTTACTTCAATGCCCATGCTGCGCGCAGTGCCTTCCACGATCCGCATCGCTCCCTCGATGTCTGCGGCATTCAGGTCAGTCATCTTTGCAGCGGCAATCTGACGCACTTGGTCAGCTGTTACTTTCCCTACTTTCTGTCGATTCGGTTCAGGAGACCCTTTGTCGATTCCCGCGGTCTGCCTCAATAGCGACGCAGCCGGAGGCGATTTTGTCACAAAGGTGAACGAACGATCTGCGTAAATTGTAATTTCAGCGGGCACGATCGTGCCCATCTGGGAAGCTGTCTTTTCATTGTAAGACTTGCAGAACTCCATAATATTGACCCCATGTTGCCCCAACGCAGGACCTACGGGAGGGGCCGGGTTCGCCTGCCCGGCCTGAATTTGCAACTTCACGACTGCAACAACCTTCTTAGCCAATTCAGCTCAACTCCATCCTGTACAGTTCTCTCCGCCTACAGCCGCTCCACCTGTGCAAAATTCAACTCAACCGGGGTATCCCGGCCGAAGATCGAAATCATCACCGTCAACTTCTCGGACTTGACATTAATCTCCTCAATCTTGCCGGTCGAGTCCGTGAACGGACCGGAGGCCACCCGCACAACCTCTCCCTTATGCCAGACAGACTTGGCCCTGGGCGCGTCCTCACCCAAGTTCTTGAGGAGGTTCTCCACTTCTTCCGGCTGCAGGGGAACCGGTCGCGTACTCGGACCAACGAACCCTGTAACCCCCACCGTATCCCGGATGAAATACCACGTCTCATCGTCCATCGCCATCTCAACGAGGATGTATCCGGGAAAGACGCGTCTCTTGACAAGACGCTTCTTGCCTGAACGCATCTTCATCTCCTCTTCCACCGGCACGAGCACTCGGGATATCTTGTGCTCAATACCCGAAGACTTGATGCGTCGCTCGATATTTGTCCTTACCTTCTCTTCTTGCCCGGTATACGTATGTATGGCGTACCAGTGTTTGTCCATCGTGTCTCTCTCAGCCATCTCCTGGCGACGGGACCTACTTGGGATACAGTGCCAGAACGTAAGTGGTCAGGTTCCGGAACGCCCAATCGAGGACCCAGATCAATGCGGCAATTGCGCACACAACACCGATAACGCCGGAACTATACGTGACGACCTCATTTTTGCCTGGCCACAGCACCTTCTTAAGTTCTGTGACAACTTCGGATATGAACGATGTCGTTCTTCTCCAACCGGAAGCGGAACTGGACGATCTCAAGGAACCTCTCCAACCCCTCTTAGTTACGAATGTCTGATATCTCCAACCCGCGTCGTGCCTCGCGGCCCCGGCCAGCATACGAGACGTCCGGGTTTCTCTTCACCATCATCCTGAGTGCGTTAGCATGTCCGCCACCACTTGCCCATCAACCCACATTGGTCCCCAAACTGACAACGAGGTGGCGGGGCGCGGAGGACTTGAACCCCCAACCTCCGGATTTGGAGTCCGATGCTCTGCCAGTTGAGCTAGCGCCCCACGCTTGGCGGAAGGACCATCGTGTCGTCCCCGACCCGTCGGACAATCCAGTAAGGCGGACAGGACGGACCTCTAACGCGTCTCTGAATGAACCGTATGCCGTCCGCACTTCGAACAGTACTTTTTCAGGGAAAGCTTGTCGCGGTTCTTTTGCTTGTTCTTGGTCGTGGTGTAATTGCGGGAGCTACATTCCGAACATGCAAGAGTAATGATAGTCTGCATCCTATAACCTCAATAACTGTCTACGTCTGACGTGTCCCTCGACGGTGACCGAACCCTGACAGACCGACGACCGCACAAAACGCAAATTTTACCCCATGATCTGGCAATCTGTCAATGTATTTTTTTGAGACCCGTCCTACTCAGCGATTTTGGTGACGACTCCGGCGCCAACGGTGCGACCCCCTTCGCGAATCGCAAACCGAAGTCCCTCCTCAATCGCTATCGGC
>MNXM01000113.1 GCA_001872605.1 Armatimonadetes bacterium CG2_30_59_28
AAGAAGGGTAGCCTCCATCGTGTAGCTGCCTGTGTGAGCTACCGGACGCTGAAGCGATCCGGCGTCCTTTTGTGGGGGAACTTCCAAAACGATGCACTACTTGCCTCCGCAAAACAGTGAGCATAACATCATTTCTCCGTCTGCGCGATCTATTCAATGAGCCGGGCGCTTTGGCTGCCGCCTCCCCCGCCGCCCCCCGCGATGTCGGCGCCCTGAATCGTGAGCGCGCCGCCGAGCGTGATGGTCAGCCCAACAATCTGGGTGCTGGAGATCGTGAAAACAGGAGCGGTAATCCTGATCGCGCGGTTGGCAGAGTAAATAGCCCCGGCAAAGGAACCCGTCCCCCCAGAGATGGTGACCACGCCCCCGGTGTCAGTCCGTCGCTTGTAGATCAAAACCCCGTTATAGGTCCCACCGGTTGGTGGGCTCAAATTCCTTACCCCTCCGCTCAAGACAATGTCCGAGCTGTTCCCCGCGAAGAAGAGGAACACCCCTGCGCCGTTGACGATACCACCCGTCACGCGAAAGTCCACGTTGTTGAAGTAGTAGATGCCGGGGTTCATGGTGAGAATGCCGCCGTTGACCCTGACCCGGCTTGTGTAGCGGCCGGGGTTCATCGTTCTTGTACCCGAGTTCAGCGTAAAGCCAGCATAGCTGGCGCCTGGCACCGCGGGCGCGGCCAGGGATGCGAAGGGATCGGCGATTTGTGGCTGACCTGTTTCTGGCGTGGGCGTGACTGTTCCGCCACCCGACACCCCCCCGCGTACCTTCACCGTGCCAGAAGCAGTCATGTTGCCGCGCTTGTAGAGAGCTCGGGTGGGATGAGTGGAGTTCACTTGAACTGACCCGGAAACGTTGACTGCGGCACCGGACTTCAGCATCAGGGCCCTACGGGTATTCGCTTTGGTCAGGGAGTGAACAGCAAGGGGCGTCCCCCCCTTCTGCAGGCTGACGCTCGTCGCATAGATCTTCTTCGACCCAAACCCGAAGAGGCTCCCGATCATGTACTGGAAAGACGCGTAGGCTCTCACCTTGATGACTTTGCTCGACGAGTACCCCTTGGCGATGGTTACCGCATCGGAATGCGGCGTGGTGACGGCGACGCAGTTCCCGTCAATGGAGTAATGCGTGGTGTCAGCATTGCCGGTGTTGATCCCGTTGCAGGGAGCGGTGCCGGGACTGCTGGTGGTGACGCTCCCTCCGGCGATCTGCGCGTTGTAGCAGTTGGTGGCGTAGGTCTTCGCCGTGGCGACCGTGGGAAGCCCTTGCGCCCCCGCAAGACTGGCGGCGTCCACGCTCTTGCTAAGAGCCTGTTCCAGAATGTAAATCCGTCCGAAGTCAATGACAAGACCGAAAAAACCAACCACCACAACCAGACACAAGGCCACGATGACGAGCACCTGACCACCGCGTTGCTGCCGCATTTACTATTAAGCCTCCAATTGGCGTTATGTGTACTTGTTTTGCGCTGCGGTCGGGGTCGATTTTCATCACGCCCCATCGAGGCACGGCCCCGACGAATTCTACAGCGTCGGGGTAGGAGGTGGGCCGCCCTCTCCCGCCGAAAATAAACCGCAAAGACGCAAAGAACGCAAAGGCTCTTTGCGGCCTTGGCGGCTTCGCGGTTAAAAAGAACTCTCTCCCGTTGTAACCGTTCAGTTAGTATACTTTCTCACTTCCATGCACACAAGTTTGGATAGAATGGTCACACGCTGAAAGGATGTACTTCGTTCGCCGGGGATATGCATCCCCGGCGCAACCTTTCCCCGGACATGCGTGCAGCATACCCCACCGCCGACTTCCCCGGCGTTTCGGGACTCATGTCCCAACTGAACGGTTACACAATATGTGCATTTTCACCCGCAACGAGTATAACTGATAGTAGCGATGCCGACGGATGAGGACTCGCCACTTTCCAGTGCAACTCCGTCCAGTTGCCGGTATTCCCGATACCGGCAGTAGTTCATCCACGCAAACGAGATCGCCAGGCACAGCAGAAGCTGGACCACTCCGTTCAGGAAATAACTTGGAAGCGCCACAAAATGCAACGGGGCGTCGAAGGTCATGTTGTAGAGTCCGATGGCCACGTTATTGATGCTCAGCATGGTGTAATACATGCAGGCTGTGATTCCAAGAACGCCGCCTGCCCAGCAGAGGGCGTGCTTCGGGCGGCAGGGGGTGTAGAGCAGTTGCACCCAGCTCACGTGGCGCCCGAGCAGGAAGTACCGGATGAACGCAGCCTGTCCGCAGCGCTCTTGTGGATAACAGGAACGACGATACTTCATGTAGAAAGCGTAGGTAAAAATGGAGAGGGCGGTGATGCCAACCTTGGCAACGATTACTCCTCCCCAAAACCCGGCGCTTCCCCGAAAGAACGGGTTCCCTTCCAGCGACAGGTAGCTGGAAGCAAAGAAGGTGGACCATGCGTCAAACAGGTTGGCGAAGCAGACCAGAGCCGAGACTGCGATGAACTCCCCGCTTTTGATGAGTGATTGTCCCTTGCCGGTCGTTCCTTGTTCATTCATATTGTGTTTCATCTTTAACGATCTTTCCTTCCTGCGACTCGATCCTTCTCAGCGAACGATGCGGTGGCCTGGCGGCGGCCTGCGACGGTACTTGTCCCAGACTGCGTAGAGAACCAGTAGTCCGAACCCAAACCACAATAGCAGCATCAGACCAGCCAACAGTGATCGACTAACCCAACCGGTTGTCTCTTCTTCGGGCGCTTCAGCAGTCGCTGCTTCTTGTGCCTCGGCGTCCGAAGCTAATAGAGTGTTCTCTTGCCGCCGGTCTCCGGGGGATATGTGTCCTTCTCCCCCTGCGCCGATGGCGCCCTTCCGGCGCGATGTCTTGCGGGGCCCGAAGAGCCCCCGCGATTGGCCGTCGTAATGAGGCTCCAGGTATTCGACCTCTTCGTACGGTCGACTCGAGCCGCGGACAGATCGTTGAATATCCGGTTTCTTCGCCCACACTTGAGCGCCCCACCCGCCCAAACATTCTGCCAGGATTACTCCGGCAAGGGCCGTTATCGGCTGAAAAGACCTTCTACGCAAAATCATCGCATCCATCCGATATGTCGCCTCAGTATTGCGTGTCGTTTACCTCTATTCCACCAGTCGCACTCTGCCGGGCTGTCCTTCCGTCACTCTTTCGTAACTCATCTCCCACACGGAAGTGTCCTGATTGCCTGCCGAATACTGCGCACTCCAAACTCCTCCCGGATAGCTTTCCGGGATCGTGATCACGTCGGTCCGCCAAGTGCCATCGCTCGACAAGGTACCGTTCCAAGACATCCCGGGGAGACCCGTACAACGGTAGGTGATACTCTTGGCGCCGACATCGGTGTCGAAGTTCCGAATGGACATATTGGCTCCCGCGGCCTCCGCAGGCACGTTTCCCAGGCTGACGGTGACGGTTCCGCTTTGGTTGAAGTTCATTGGCAGATATCCGGTAGCCGTCACGTCGGTCCCGTTGGAGGAGTTGAAAGGGAGGCTGGAAGGCACACGCGGCGGGCCGGCGCGGAGCAGGAATCCGTTTTCGCTGGATCCTGACATTGCCTTTACCTCCAGTCGGTATTCTCCGGACCCGTAAGTGTTGGTATCAAAGCTAAAGCCGGAAGGCGTCACCCATTTCATGTCTGCCGCTGTATCACTGGCGGAGGTTCCGCCGTATTGCGCCTGTGCAACCATCACGTCGTCCGAGTGGTCGTTGGGAGTATCATCAGGGGCGTAGAGAGTGTAACGAGTCACCGTCTTTTTGTTGAACCCCGAGGGTTTCTTGGGGTTCACTGCACTCGTTGGGTTTCGCCATTCGTCTACGCGGTACGGCCACTTGGCATCGTTTTGGCTGCCCCCTCCCCCCGACTTGTTGTAGCAGTCAGGGTCAAACATCTCCAACCACATCTGGGAAGTGCCGTTGACCGTCCCGTAGTTGTCTGGAACATTGATGGCGAAATTGTACCCGGCACCGGTGTACAAGGGAATCTTCGGACACCTCCAGCCTCACCACTGCGGATGTGGCCTCCGAATGTCTGACAACGTTGGTGAGCGTTTCCTGGAAAACCCGAAACACTGCGACGGATTGTTCTTGCGGGACAGGAAGGTCCTCCTGGGTCAGTTCCGTCTGAATCTCCAATCCCGTCCGCTTCGCGAATTCGCTTGCCTGCCATTCCACGGCAGCGGCAAGTCCGCCGTGGTCGAGCACCGCGGGACGAAGCTGAGCGGTGATCTCTTGGACAGATGCAATCAAGGTATCCACAAATTGCGCCATCTGCGCGACCTTGTCAGTCAGAGAGCGCTGGAATTCGCCTGCGTGACCTTCGGACAATCGTCTATGAATCCACGCCAAGTCCATTTTCAGTACAGTCATTTCTAACCCAAGGTTGTCATGGACTTCTCGGGCGATTCTGTTGCGTTCCTCCTCCAGGGAAGTCTGCAGGTGATCCGTTAGTCTGCGCAACTGAGTGGCGGACTGCTGAAGCATCCGCTCCGTTTCGCGGAGTTCAGCATTCGTCCTCTCAAGTTCGGTCGTCCGTTCCCGGACCCGGTCCTCCAACTCCAGGGAGAGTCGTCGAAGCCGCTGTTCCGCGGCCATACGCTCCGCGGTTTCCTGACGCAGGCGCTTCTCGTTTCGCTTGCGGTAGGTGATGTCATGAATGAGCACGCAACGGGCGCGGCGGTCGGCGAAAGAAAGCGGGGCGACTCCAACCTCTGCATCACCAATGAAGCCGCGCTTGCAGTGGTATTGCCGGTCACCAACCCACGTACGCACGCCCCCCTGAGCCAATACAGTGACGGGGTCGGGGCTGTCCGGTGGCGGCAGGAGTACCTGGTCCAGAGTCATGGTCAGCAGTTCGTCCCGTGTGTAGCCCAGGAGAGCCGTCGCCGCGGAATTCACGTCGATGATGCCGCCAGAGGACTCTTCCACCACCAGAATGCTGTCCGAAGCGGCCGCGGCGACGGCTGCATAGCGCGCATCACTTTCCCGCAAGCGACGATGGGCCTGCCCGATGGCGTCGAGCATGGCGTTGATTCGGGTTGCCAAGTCCCCGATTTCAGCGCTTGCTGTTGCGCGAACCCTCGTGTCTGTTTTCCCGGTGGCGCTGATAGTGTTGACGTCGGAGACAATGTGGGCGATCGGGCGCACCACGCTTCGGTCGATCAGATGAGCCGTGGCGGCGGCCGCTGTCACCCCCAAGAAGAGCAACGCGCCCAACAGGTAGAGCATGGCTGCCTTGGCTTGGGCAGAGAACCGGGAAGAGTAGCGCAGCCGCAGCCGGGCCGCCGGGCGATTCACAACGTCCGCCAATATCGATTCGGCAATCAGATAGTGATTGCCCTGACGGTTGACTGTCACCTTCCCTTCCCGTGGAAGGGAAGAGATTTGCTCCAAGTAGGCTGAGGGGACGCTGTGAGGTTCTGCCGGAACGAGATCAAAACGGGAGCGAGTGATTGCGCCGATGCGGTCCAGGTTCTTCCGGTCGAGCTCTCTTGCCATGATGAGCGCGCCCCGGGAGGGACCTTCCGCCGTGCTCGTCAGAATGGGCTGTATCGCAACCAGGGATGGGCGCTTCCCCACCATCACGATGCCTCCGAAAGTGGAAGTCACACATCGCTTCTCCTTGATGACACCAACGTCCATCAGCGCTTTCAGGAGTTCCCGATCCCTGCCAGTATGCTTCTGATCTGATGTCAGATCGATGGCGTCGGAGTAGAGAGTGATGGACGCTTCGTCCAGAATGATGACCACGTTGAGATGCAGCTCGAGGTAGTTGCCCCGGTAGAAATTTCTCTCGAGGAACTTGGGTGAACGATTCTGCACAAATAAGAAGGTGTCGTCCCATTCGCCGTAGTCTCTCGCTTCCCTCTGCAACGCCTCCAATTCTTCGCCAATAGCGTACACCACCTGGCTGACGTTGCGGCGCGCCCGTTCGCATTCGCCATCATAGATGTTTCCGAGCAAGACGACGGAACCCAGCAGAAACAGGGCAAAACACAAAACCAATATGACGGATCCAACGATCAGCGCCGATTTGGTTCTCAGGCTCATTGCAGTGAAATTCAACGACTCCAGTCCGCGGAATCACCTGATCCCATTCCTTCGAGGCAAGCGGTAGGTCATCGCAGTTTAGTGCATTATCGTCGCACAACCGACGCGTCAGGTCAAGTTGCGCGCTTCGCGGTGCCCGGTTTGTCCACGACCCTTCAACAGACGCGCGCATGGGCCAAGATAAGGAGCAATGCGGATCAATACGCAAATCGACGAGAAACGAGGGAAACCCCAGTGAAGCGCTCATCCACGAACGCCTTGGTTCATGAAACCAGCCCCTACCTTCTCCAACACGCCCACAATCCGGTCGATTGGTATCCGTGGGGCGAGGAGGCGTTGCAGAAGGCCAGGACAGAAGACAAGCCCATCCTGTTGAGCATCGGGTATTCCGCCTGCCACTGGTGTCATGTCATGGCTCACGAGAGCTTCGAGAACGAGTCTGTCGCGAAGCTCATGAACGAGAATTTCATTAACATCAAGGTGGACCGGGAGGAACGCCCGGACCTCGACCAGATCTACCAGACCGTGGTTCAGATGCTGACCGGACAGGGCGGCTGGCCGCTGACGGTGTTCCTGACGCCCGAGCAGGAGCCTTTTTGGGGAGGCACCTACTTTCCGCCGGATAACCGCCATGGTCGTCCGGGATTCCCAGCAGTGCTGGTGTCGGTGTCTCATCACTATCATAATGAAAAGGACAAGGTCGCCAGCGCCACCCAACGCATTCGCGACGCGCTAACGGAGAGTGCGGCGGTCGCCGGCGGTGACGGCGCACTCGACCGTGGAGTCGTTTCCACGGCTGCGAAACAACTCGCCTCGCTTTACGATGAAAGGCACGGCGGGTTCGGCACACAACCCAAGTTCCCCAACACAAAGAACCTCGAAGTATTCCTTCGGCACTGGGCGCAATCGAGGGATGAGACCTTCCTTCGGCGCGTCACACACACGCTGCGCAAGATGGCGGAAGGGGGAATCTACGACCAACTGGGCGGCGGGTTCCACCGCTACTCCGTGGACGACCGCTGGCAGGTTCCCCACTTCGAGAAGATGCTGTACGACAACGCTCTTCTCGCGAAGATTCTGCTCGAGACCTACCAGGCCAGCGGCGACCCGTTCTTTGCGCGGATCGCCCGGAAGACGCTGGACTATGTGGTGCGTGAGATGACGCATCCCGGTGGCGGGTTTTACTCCACCCAGGACGCGGACAGCGAAGGGGAGGAGGGGAAGTTCTTTGTCTGGACGTCCGAGGAGATTTTCGCGTTGCTGGAAGACAAGTCGGCGGCCATCGTCTGCGAGCACTTCGGCATCACCGGACGCGGCAACTTCGAACGTGGCACGTGCATCCTGCACGTGAGTCGATCCATTGGGGAGATTGCCCTCGACCGCCGGATGACCGAGGAAGAAATCGAGCAGATTGTCTCAGAGAGCAAGAAGGCGCTCCTCAACGCGCGGGCCGAACGCATCAAGCCTTTCAGAGACGAGAAGATACTGACCGACTGGAACGGCATGATGATCTCGTCGTTTGCCGTCGCCGGGCAGGTGCTCGACGATGCACACTATCGTGCAACCGCGCGCCGCGCCGCGGATTTCGTCCTGCGGAAGCTGCACCGGGACGGTCGGCTTCTCCACTGCTACAAGGATGGAGCGGGCAGGATCACGGGATACCTGGATGACTACGCCTATTTCACGCAGGCGCTGCTTGACCTGTATGAAGCAACCTTTGACACGAAGTATCTGCTGGCCGCTGTCGATCTGACGGACACGATGGTCTCGCTTTTCCGGGATGGCGATGAGGGCGGTTTCTTCTTCACGCCGTGTGACCACGAGTCGCTCATTCACCGGCCAAAGCAGGTGCACGATCACTCGACTCCGTCGGGTCAGTCGGTGGCGGTGTCCAACCTAACAAGGCTCTTCCGCTACACCGAGAGCGACGTCTACCGGGAAAAGGCGGAGGCGGTGTTCTCCCAGTTCGCAGACGCGATGTGCGAGAACCCGTTCGCCCACGCCAACCTGATTTGCGCGCTGGATCTTCATCTCGCGCCGCCGAAGGAGATTGTGCTGGTGGGCTGCGGCAAACCGGCGGAGTCTGGTCTCACGCCGGAAGCGGAAGCGATGCTGGGGGCAATCCACTCGTCGTATCTGCCGAACAAGCTGCTGGCAGGGCTTCTCTCGGTTGACTCCGTCGCTGATGCAATGGAAGAGCGAGTCCCGCTGCTGCGCGGCAAACAATCAGTGGGCGGCAAGACCACGGCCTACGTCTGCCAGGACTTCACGTGCTCACCGCCGATGACGGAGGTGGGGGTGGTGCGAGGTCTGCTGTGAGGGGATGGCAGCCGCTCGTTAACTGCCGCAAGGGATTTGGAGGTCTACTCGTCCTTTAATCCGCCAATCCATACGTCATCCGGCTCTGAGGATGAGAACCCGACCGTTTCTTTCGCCATTCTGAGGAATTCGTCTGCCCGGGCAATCTGCTCGGCGGATTCTTCGGGGGTGACGATGCCGCCCTTGGAGTAGTCGCCTGCTTCTCGGACTTCCATTGCCCGTATGATGTATCGATGGAAATGCTCCGGAACCATTCCGGTCTTCACGAAGTGCTTGCCGAAGGCAGCATGCACTGTGCTTGGAGAAAGCAAATCCCGCCTCCAGCAGTATTGCTTCCGCCGCGTAAAACATTGAGTAATACGCCCGGGACGCGGCAAAGCCTGGATAGCCTGACCGCTCCAGAACCTTCGCTGCTTCGAGGCTGTCCTGAGCCTGCTCAACAAGATCGTGCTGTTCCGAGGTCACAGCGGGATGCCTTCCCTTCGCGCATTGATGAGCAATGGTGTGTTCTCTCGGTGGAACTGACGTTCCGAGACGAAGGAGCAACTCACCACTTGATCGTTCTCGAGGGAGGTTCTTGCGACAACTCCCTCCGTCCGAGCGATCTCCGTGCAGGGGTGAACGTCGCCCTGCAAAATGACCATGACATCAATGTCTGACCCCGGCTCAGCGTCGCCGCGTGCTTGTGATCCATACAACACCAGGTTCACCAGACGGTGCCCGTACAGTTGTCTCATGCGGCGCTGAAGGGAGGTCAGGGTTTGTTGCAGTACTGGCTCCATAACATTGCCCCGTGTGATCTGAACCATTCCTCCTCGAAACCGGCAAGGTTGATTTCGCACAACCCATGCCAGGATTCTATCACGCTGCGAAACGCGATTCAACACCTGCGTCCACGACGTCTCTATTCGCCGAAGAGGTGGGTGATGTGGATTGATGAGCGGCACGGTGGTACGGGCATACGCCCAGGACGACCGACCACTACGTGGATGTACCTGTGGCGTGACCACCGACCTGCCGATGCACCCCACGGTCACTCCCACCTACAGCGCGGGCTCGCGCAGCAACTCCGGTGGATTGGTTGTACCTCGATTAGCTGGGACATGCCCGGTTGCCGTCGTGGCTGTGTTCAGTCCACCTTCTCCACTATCGCCATCCCCTCTGCGGGTACAGTAATGTTCATCTTCTTTGTGCAGGTCTGAGGCGGAGGTTCAGCTTCCGACAACGCGCCGGACTTGTCATACACAAACAGCCGCGCCTTGAAGGGCGTGGCCCACCCGTAGCTCCCGGAACGCGTCGTGACGATCCGCTCGTTCCCGGTCATGATACCTGGACGAATGTCAACAGGAGTGAAGGGGAACATCCTTGCGGTCACGCAGGGACGTGTCAGCCTCGGCATGCCGCCGATGTGGGTCAGCACGCAGCATTCCACGCGTTCTCGGACGACCTGGAACAGCGCGGCTTCATCGGTGGACGGGGGGTTGTTGCCGTAAGCCAAAGGGCTAAACAGGGCCGAGTGGAAACCTCGTTCCACCGAGGCGGTCTCGACAAAACGCGGAAAGTGCAGGTTCTGCATCCGTCGGGTCACAGGTTGAGCGTTGGCGAGGAACACTCCGCACTTCTTCAGGATGTAGTTCGCGTACTGCTCCTGCGCCTCATCGGTTACGAGGCTGAGTTGTGCCATCTGCTTGTCGGTCTTTACCTCGAAGGTGTCATTGTCAAGCTCCACGTAATGCTGATCCCACTGACCGTATGTTCGGGGTGAAACGCAATTGTAGTGGTTGAATTCGTCGCAGTAGATGCCACCCGCTCCCGCCCTGTCCAGCGCCACATCTGCCTCCATAGTCATCTTGCGGTAGTAGGAGTTGCCAGGTGTCATGTAGTTGCAGAAGTTGAGGAACCCCTGTTCCTTCGCCACGCCAATGCAATAGTAGTCGGTGTAGGTCTTGCTCCAGAAGTGCTTCCCGTTCTCGTCGAGAATGTGGGAATCGCGATACTCCTCGCTGTCGTAGTACTTCCCCGGAGGGCAGAAGTTCATGGTTGGGTGAGTGCCGAGCAGCAGCTTCGCATCGGGACAGATGCGTTTGAGCTTCTCCACCACGGGGCGCACGATTTCCACCAACTGCTCGTAGGTGGGGCGTCCCGGCAGGGGATAGGTGTCCAGCCACGGCGTAGCCATGATCCACTTGCTGCCGGACCAATCGATGTACTGCTTCAGGCTGTCGTCGGGTATCCGGCTGAGGGCGCTGCAATCGGTCCAGAAGCTACCGGCGGGAATCGTGAAATTGACGTTCCAGTCACGACGCACCTGGTTGATAAAGTCCCAAGCATCGCCTGTGGGCGTTGGGTATATCGCCCATTCCACGGTGTAGGAGGCTTTCGCAGCCAGCCCGAAGTTGTTGGATCCGATCATCCCCATTGGGTAGGCGAACTTGACGATGGACTGAACGCGAAATACGTCGTCCTCGATCAGCAACCCCAGACCCGCGTTGCCAGTTTTCACAAAGAGAGTTGGGTTGTCCGCCGGGTTCTGTGAGGCGCTGTAGTCCGGACTTTGATTCCCCGAGACTGCGACGTCGGGGACAACCTTGCCGGTGCAGTCCAGCTCGTTTGCGAATCGAAAGCCGATGGTATCATCCGTCACGTTGCGGAAGCTGTCCCGGACGATGATCCGGTGTCGGTCGAGCGTGAGTTTGCGGGAGAGGGAGTAGGTCGCTCCCTTTGCTTCCACAGAGAGAGCGTCGCCCGATTTCCTGACCGTTGGTTTCCACCCCGGTTCGCCTTGAGTCGCAGTGGACGGCTCCAGCACATTCCACCCGCCCTTCGGCCGGCCGGGATAGGTGAACCGCGAGCGCAACAGGAATGGTTCCTTCCCCACACTCACAACCATCCCTCCGCCGGGCGCGAGCCAGCACGAGAATCCCTTGCCGGACAATTTCGCGCCATCGGCAACTGGCGGGACGAATAGCGGTTTTCCAAGCCTCGCCTCCAAGACCTTCTCATCCACCCATCCCAACTGGAAGCGACCCAACACCAGCGGAACTGGGCGATTAAGCTGCTCCTCGAGTCGCTTCGTCTGGCTCTCGATCCTGATATCGTCTTTGCCATCACCACGCAGCAGGTCAGTGACATCCCAAAAGAAGAGGCAATCGTCCCCTTCCTCAATCTGTTTGTCCTCGAAGCTCGGCGCGTACATGAGCAGCCACTGTCCGCCGCGCACCCACGGCCCCTCAACCCCCGCGTAGTTCTTAACATGCGCCATGGGTGTCTTCCCAATGAGGCGCTGGTTCATCCAGTCTCTCGCGGTGCCGAGATCCCGACCGTTCAGGCGGATACTCATCCCATAGTTACACCCGCCATGAGTTGCGCTGTCCATGCGTATCTCGAGGAACAGCAGCGTGCGCTTCCCCTTCGCGTGTGGGGCACTGACAGGGAACTCCCGCGACTCCCCACCCGCAATCGGCTGACCGGACGGGATGTTCACGATGTCCTGCATCATTTCCACGTAACGCCGGGTGTCATTGGTGGCGCCACGACACGGTTGCAGTGAGACCACAATCCAGGCGCAAACAGCCAGAATAAGGTAACGTGCCGTCATCTCAAACCTCCTTGTTGGGAAAGACACCGATCTGCAATTCAAACAAATCCATCATCGGTTCATCGTTCTCGCACTTCGCATTCAATACGTAGCGTCACAATCTTCCACGGCAGCATCGTCAACTTCGCTTGCTTGCCCTCACACGTGACACCCGTGCCCGGCGACGGATTCCTCATGAAGTCCACGGCGGTGGCGGCGCTCACCGCGAATGGAAGCGACAGCGTCGCTTCAACGGAGTCGTCGCTGAGATTCACCAGCCTTGCGAGGCATGCGTCTTCGTCGGGAATGAGCGCGGTCAGTTGGACGCAGGTTGGAGATACTTCCATCAAGGAGCCACTACTCTCCAAGTCGCCGCCAGGGCCGTGGCGCGTCCGCATGAACGAGAAGGCGGGGTTGCGGAGTCGCCGCGCGATGTCCGGCAGGTTGGCGGATCGCCAGTCTCCCGAATGTGGAAGGAAGGCGTAACGGAAGTTGTGCTTCCCGATAGCCCTAATCTGCTGGTTGATGTTGACTTCCCAATGGCGCGGCTCTTGGAATGCCGCAAACAGGATGTGACCGAGCAGTCCCCGTTCCTGTTGCAGCAGCCACCACTTGTCGCCATCCAACGAAATCACCGCGCGTGAGTCATCTCCGCACTCTGCGTCAACCCAGCTCTGCGCGTGGAACTGCCCCGGCCGGCGGCGCTCGATGGTCATCCACTCCGGGATGTCGCCAACGCCCCCGTAAGCTTCGCGAGACAGGTCTTTCGACTCCACGCCAAACGGGATATCACCAGAGAGTATTGCGTCGCCTGGTATGGGGAACCGCGCGACGAACAGACCCCCGTCGCCGAGGCAGTCGATCTCGGTGTGGAACTCCACACGGGGAGTGTGCTTGTGGAGGATCGTCCTGACAACAGCCGGATGCCGACCGACGAATCCCTCCGACCGGTGTATCCACCGCAGGGGGCCGTTCTCCTCAACGCACCAAGCGGTGGGCTTGAATCGCTCTTCTCCCACGAGCGACCCGACATGCAGCGCGCCGCTCTGGTCGTACCGCAGGAAGGCGAGGTCGTGCAGGGGCTTGTCGTAGCTTCCCTTGATTGCGACCGCGTCGCCGCGCTCGTACTTCATCAGTAGGCCGCGGTCGAATGTTAACTCGACTTCGCCGTTGGTGAAACCATCTCCCACAGGCGGAGGCGTGTCGGGCGTCCCCTCGACGGCGGTCATCAGTGCGTAGCCACCGGCGGGAAGGTCCACGTCGAGCAGCACATCGACTTCTGCGATTCTGTCCTCAAAGTACGGGTACTCGTGAATCCGCTGATATGGAATCTCGTTCCCCTCCGCGTCCAGTACCTTGAACTCCTTCGGGGGCGTTTCGACGAAGCAGAATCGCGCTCCTACAACCTCACGCCGCGGCCGGGGGTGCAGGTTCCATATCACCGCATGACCGCCCGCGGTGGGCGCGGGGATACGGCGGCTGATTTGCCGGAAAATCTGCTCTGAGCGAAACTGTGTGCGGTGGAGCAACGCCTCGGCGCGTGCAACGAGACGATCGAAGTCATCTTGGAACGCCCATTGCTTCGCGTGGGCGCTGAGAGCGGCCGCCTCATGCCAGTCGATATCCAGCGGAGTCGCGGGCGGGTAGGTGAGACCAGACGTGGCGGCGTCGTCACGGTCCACGTTCAGCCATTGAGCCAAAACCTCGAGGGACTCACGTTGCAACAACGCGCGTTCGCACATCATCCGCAATCGCCACAGCCCGCGCTCACCGGCCCAGGGAGGATTGAAGTTGACATCCACCGGGTCGGACACATCCTCGACGAGAGGCAGTTCGGGCGCGTTCTCGATGGTGCGGTAGAATTCCACCGGCGTGGCGAAGCGCATGGGGATAGACTCCCGCCGGTTCCACTCCTCAACGAACTTGGCAAAGGGCAACGGCGCATCCAGAGCGTGCGCTCCCTGAGCCGCAGGGCGCACGTCGTCGCCTCCCTGACTGGCCCAGATGACGGGCGACGGGTCGTTGTCGAACAGGCGCGTGTCGTCCATCGGCTTGGCGAACTTGTCAACGCGTTGCTCCCAGTCCTGGTCTGATCCGAGCAACACCTGCCCCTCGCTGCACAATCCCCCGTAAGTGCCGCGAGTGGCATGGATCACCGTCCCGTCCATCCCTCTCCACCGGAACGTGCGGGGAATGCCTTTCAGATCGAGCGGCAGCAGCGGCCGCCACCAGCGGTAGCACTCGTACCCCGCCAGCGCCACGAGCTGCGGTATCTGCCCGTGCGCGCCCGCCGTGTCGGTATTGATGTACACGCTCAGATCAGCTTCAGGGAAGAGCTGGGCGAAGTACCTTCGTCCGAGGATCATGTTGCGCACGAAGACCTCGGGGTCGTACACCGACGGCCGCATCGCCGAAGTGGCGCCCGCGATGCCGATTCGCCCAGCGCGTACTTGCTCCCTCAACTCGTCCCACAATTCCGGACACCGCTCCCGGAACACGGCGAATTGCTCGTTCTCCTGCTCGATGTACCAGCGGAAGTCAGGGTTGTCCCGCAGCAGCTTCAGCACGTCTTCGAATACCAGCGCGTAGCGCTCCTCATGCCATTGCCGCGTGTGCGTCCACGCCCAGTCGGCATGGCACACGGGGACAATGTAGATTGATTTGTCAGTCAGCTTCTCTCGCCAAGTCATCGTAGTAGTCCTCTATCAGGGGTAACTGGGTAAGGGGGTAACTGGGTAACTGGGTAACTGGGTGATGGGGGCGGGAAGGCAGATTGACGGGACGCGATTTTCACCTCTCCATCGTCGAGCACCCCTTCGTCCCTCATCCCTCAATACTGCTCAGAAACACGCAGTAAGCGTTCGTCGGGGATATGTATTCCCGACGGAACCTTTCTCGGGGGATTCCCCCATGCAGGACGAATGTCCCGCAAAAGGAGTGGCTGGGGATACATATCCACGGCCAACCACCCAACCGCGTTTGGGAACAACTCATAGGTTTCTGTTCCCTCGAATACCGTCCCCGGCATGGGGGTTCTCATCACTCATCCAGCATCCATCCTCCATCCTCTATTCTCCATTCTCAACTCCCGACGAGCGGCTATACCTCGTAGGATAAAGCTCCAGCTTTGTCACTTTGCTGTCGATGAAGGACAAAGCTGGCGCTTTGTCCTACGAGGTTAACGGTGGAGTTTCAGCCTTAACGAGTACGAACTGTCATACTGCTTGGCCAGGTGGTGGAAACCATAGACCTCCCAACGGTCCAGCGGACGCCCGTGAATCATGGGAGTCGGGAAGTAGTCGGCGGTCAGTCCTTCGTGGAAGAAGACATACCTCGCGCCCGCCTCCAGTGCTGCGCGTGCCCAGTTCAAGGCTTTGTAGACGTTGCGATTCACTTCCTGAGCGATGGTGTCCAGTTGGATGGCGGCCAGTCTTGGATTGTTCATTGCGGGAGTCCTCTCAGCAACAAGTCAATAGCTTCACCAGCCCATCATTTAAGAGCATCAGGGAGAAAAAGGCAAGAGCAAGCGAAAGGATGCGCATTGTGAGGACATAGCCGTTGCCCGACAGGAACCCCCGCGATCTGCCGGCGATGAAGGCGAGGGTCATCTTGGAGGTGACCAGCACAAACAGGAAGCTGAGAACGAAGACCGCCGGCGCGAGCGCTCCATTTTTCCACGACCGGGAGATCATGGAAGTTCCCACCGTCGTCCAGAAGAGGTAGGGGCTTGGGCTGAGGAAGTTGGTCATCACTCCCTTCATGAGCGACCGGGGCGCGACGGTTTCATCCGGCAACTCAAACCCCCTGATTCGGAAGGTCTCCACGGCGAGATAAAGAACGTACACACCTCCCGCGAGAGAGATGACACCGAGGATGTTCTCGTTGTGGGCGGCGCGGCTGAGGAGCAGCAGCGACGCGGCGATGATCGGCAGGTCGGTCATCAGCGGAGCGACGGCCACCTTCACACCTTCCTTGAGTCCGTGCCTCAAGGTTTGCGTGATGACGAGCGTCGACAACGGCCCCGGCGAAAACCCCGCCGTCAAACCCATCACGATACCGGCAAGAAGTGAAGAGAGCATTGTGAGCAAACCACCAAGTCGAGAACA
>MNXM01000012.1 GCA_001872605.1 Armatimonadetes bacterium CG2_30_59_28
GTCCATTGTGTCAGGAACCCGCGAACTCGCAGAGTTCGAGACTTGAAAGTCAGGGTGTGCGAGGTCAGCGGCAGAGCGGTTCGTAGTCCGTTGTGTCAGGAACCTGATTCTGAAGAATCAGGTGTGCCTCAGATGCTTCAGGTAAGTCCCGTATGAGCTAAGTCAATAAGCATATGGCCGTAAAAGGAAGGGGAAATTGGGTTCTATGACGGAAAGATAAGCGGTCGGAGCAGTCAAAGGGAATTCAGCTCTGCATCGAGCTACCGCGCTAAGAACTCGTCCAACAATAATTCCGCCTCAAGTTCAGCCGAACACCTCGGAGCGACGGCAGTGCCTGCTACTAAAACGCGGAGTTATTGTTGGACGAGTTCTTAGTGACAGAAAGAGAAAACGCGACCCTCGGACCCTGCATGGATCGATTCATCTGCCATCATCCCGGCACTCGCCATTCCAGTGTCTGCTTCTTCCCACTCGCCAGTTCACGGACCTCCAGCCGGTAGCTGCCTGCTGGGGCATTATGGGGAATCGGCAGAACGAACGCCCACTTCCCCTTCACAAACGCTGAGAAGTGCGAGAAGTCGCTACGACTGCCGTCGGGGTTGGTGATGGCAATTTCAACGGGGATGACTCCCGGAACCAGCGCTCCGCTCATTCCGAGGAGCTGTCCCGTGAGTTGGAGGTAACTCCCGCGCATCACGGACTTGGCGTCCACAGGCGACAGTTTGAGGTTGCCTATCTCTTCCGACAGGAAGACCACCACGCGCCCTCCTGCGGGCGGGAGATCCATCTTCAGCCTGCTCCGCTGCCCTTCCACTGTCAGCCTCACCGGCGCGGCTGTGGGCAGCGCGGCTGTGGGCAGCGCGTAGGCGACTTTTCCGAAGGAGGATTTCACCTCGAACTCCGCGGTCTGCGCCACGCCATCTTCCAGCACTCGCCCGAAATGCCCGTAATGCTTCCCGGGAACGCGCAGGTCGTTGACGGCCACCAGGTAAGTAGCGCCCTCCGCCTGCAGCAGGTTGTGGAAGACGTGCTGTGTCTTGGTTGAACAATCAAGACTCAGGGCGGCGACGATTGCAGCCGTCGCTTTGGCCGAGGGGCCTTCCGACTGGCTGAACTGCTTCGCCGCTTGCTCCATACCCTCAATGAACAGCGGATGGTCGGTGCGACCATAAAGTTTGAGCAACTCCTGTTCCGTTTTCGCGACCTTGTCGGCCGCGTCATCCGTCGCGCCACGCCAGAGAAAACGAGTGACGTTCTCGATGGGCGCGTCGAAATAGTCATCTGCGAATACCTGCCCCCCCCGCTGAAGGAACGCGCGCAGTTGCCGCGCCGCAGGCTCCGTCACCGCGGCGCACTCCTGCAGCACGATCGCCTGGTAGCCTTCGAGCAGTTCCGGGTTGTCCTCGAAATCCTGATCGTACAGCATGTCGAACGGAACACCGAGTCGTTCGACAGCCTTGCAGAGCGCATCGTTGCCCGGCCAGCGGACCTCGTTCCACAACTGCCCTGCGAAAGAACGGTAGACCGCAAGCTGGCGAGGACGGTTCTGCCAGCGCACCAGCAACGCGCCAAGGGGATGCACGACCTCGTTGTGCATCCGACCGATCTCGTCCCGCAACTCGGGAATCCACAGAAAAATGCTCGACGCCTCACCCTTCACCGCGATCTTCTCCGCGGCTGTCTTCCAGTCGGGCTTTGTCCCCAACCTCTCGTCGATCTCCTCCTGCGTCATCATTGACTTGTCATTGCCGCGACTGATTGCTCCCCACAGGTTCCAGTAGGTCATCGCCGCCAGTGGACGAGCGATGCAGTGCCAGACCGCCTCGCGGTACATATCCGGCGCGGGCATTCCTGCATAGGGAGCAGCCATGTTCGGCTTGAAGAGGAACTGTGGCATTCCAGCGATTCTCGCCCGACTGCCTCGCGCGGCTGCGGCAGCGGCCTCCTGCACCCAGAGAGCGGTCGGCGGGTGCGGATAGTAGAACCACTCCTCCACGATGTCCTGTTCCTTGAACGCCCGCAATGCCGGGCGACGCAGCACCGGTTCTCCGATGCACTGTAACCACGGCGCCCTTGCCTTCACTGACTTCGCGATGGTGTCGTCAAGGAAGAGTTCATTACCAACTGCGTCGCTCAGCCACCAGCGGTGAAAGGCGTAGAAGGGATCGCTCAACGGCACAATGCCCCCGTTCGGCACAGGGTAGTTGGCGGCTTTCGCCGACAATCTGCCCATCGGGTGGGTCACCGCGCCACTGTCCTTTGGTTTCAACGCGATCCACTGGGTCAGGTCAAGTCCGAATCGCTTCTTTGCATCTTCCACGGTAGCGGGCCGCATATCGTGCGCCCACAGCCACTGGTGTTCGGAGTTGATAATGAGTTGCCGAACGTCGGGGAACAACGCCATGCGATTTGCCAACCGCTCCACCTTCGGCTTGAGGTCGGCAAGGGCGCCGGCGCTCCGTTGGTCTACCTGACCTCGGTTGCCGGCCACATCGACGAAGTAGTCGGACTCGGTCGAGGCGTCGCCCTGCAGAAACTGCTTCACTTGGGTGTACAGCCTGTTGCGGGTGGCTGTCTCGACCTCATGGTCCGCCGGGCCATCTGCGCCCCCATTCAGTCCGGCGCTGGTGACGCCGAGGGGAGCGAGAGCGTCATCGAACCCGCCCCAGGTAATCACCTGAACGTTGTTCTGCGGAGGACGCGCTGCAACAATGGAGAGAGGCATAGCGACTTCCCGCTTCCAGCCTTTGCCGCTAATCGCCAGACGCATCGCGTATTCGCCCACCTCCAGCAGCGCCGGCGACCACGGCAGAGCGAATTCGCAGCTTGAACCTGCAGGAATGGTCACAAGATTTGCTCGTCGCTCGAAAAGACCGGGAACGGAATAGACGGCGGCGGCGTTTGCCAGTTCTGTCTTCCCACGGTTCGTCAGGCGCAGCGACCAGCCGCGCTGTCGGTCGTCACGAGCAAAGGTGTGGATTGGCTCGATGTTCCGCAGTGTCACGGCGGTATCCAGTCCGGCGCCAAGCGGGGTCTGCCGAACACCCAACGAGGCCAGCTCTTCAGGCTTCAGCGCACGAGACCACTGAGCGAAGTCGTCGAGCACTGCATCTGCTCGCGCGGCCGGGCTGTTGTTGTTGGGAGTGCCGCCGAGGTAGATGCGTCCCATCTGCTTACGCTCGGGGGCATTGGCGATTTTCGCGCACTCGGCGCCGTCCAGATAGGCGATCACCTCCGGACCGTTCCAAGTGACGGCGACGTGATGCCACTCGCCCTCGGCAACAGGAGCCGGGAGATCCTTCCGCACGATCAGGTTCTGCGCGACGACCAACTCCAGCCGCCGGTTGTCCCGCAGATCCACCCGCAGATCGGGATACCAACCGACGCCGTTGTCGATGCACAGGAGAACGCGCCAGCTCAACTTCCCCAACGGACTGAACCAGAATGCCAGCGTGCCAGCCTGAAGATTCGCCGGAGGCGCAAGCGATACGATGTCACCATCGCGCAGCTTTTCTCCCTCGACCCACGACGACAGACTCCTGCGCCCCCCGTAGCCGATGTGCGTCTCCACCATCAACGCATCGGCAAGCAGCGTGCCGGGCTGCGCGAGCGTCACCCAAAAGCTGAACGGAGGGCTCTTGGGCAACTGTGATTCGTAAGGCGGATCGCGTTGCTCCGTGCCAACGTAATCCAACCAAACCCGCTGCCACTCTCCCGTCAGCGTCACTTGTGTTGTTCCCAGCGGTTGCTCCTTGCCCTCGGCGTGTGCGGACAACTCGACGACTTGGTCCTGCGTGCCCTTTACATAGAGGGAGAATGTCTGGAAATGCGATAGAGGGACGACCACAAGTTGCGTCTGGAACCCGCCTCCTTGTTCGGGCACATCCACTCTTAGCGCCGACTTACCTTCGACTCCAACCGCCTTCGACAACTTCGCTCCCTGCACCGTGGCGAAGCCTTCAAGCGGGGATTCCGCGCTGGCGATCGTCCCCGGCAAGCGATTGCGACTCATGTACTCGACGATGATCCCCTTGCCAAAACGTCCGGCGAGATAACGCGGCGCGTGGACTTCTTTGCGTGTCAAACCGGGAAGGTAGGCAGCGGAACCCCGCGCGAAAATCCCTTCGGCCTCAAAACCTGCCGAGTCAAAAGACATCAGATGATCCTCAAACGACAGGTAGGAGCAGAAACCCTCTCCCAGCGCGCCCAGTGGCGCGCCGACCGGCGGCGCGGTACGAGGAACTGCTGCGGAAGAAATCTTGCCGATGCGCGGACTCACGGCAGAAGGCGCGGCAGAACATCCTGTGATGCAGCCGTAAAGGCAGGCAATCACTACCAAAAAAAGTTGAGAACGGGGGGCATTACGCATCCAGCTTCTCCCTTCGGAAATGGCTGATAGATGATAGATGATAGCAAATGGCTTATGGTCGCACGATCCCGGTGCGGACCCGTAGGGGCTGAGTCATATCGTTCGGCTCAGGGGGACCCTCGCCCTCTGAGGGCTTTCGCCCGGCGTGACGCGAAACCGCGCATGAATATTTCCCTTCAGAAAGGCAATGTCACGTTGCCAGGGTCTCACAGTTCACTCACACAGAATCCATCCTCGGCTCAATGGATCAGCGTGGGCTCGCAGGCTGGAGAACCAGGCGGAGATGCGCGTTTCCTTGCCCTCGTGAGCATTGCGCACGAAGTTCATGCGGATGAGGGAATCCGGGGCCGGGGTAATGCCCAGCTCCTGCAACGGGATGCGCACCTCGCCGGTCCACTTGTCCGGGAATATCTTCGCTCCCCAGGAGGCGTTGAAGTTGTGCGAGAGCCTTTCGGCATAACTCTGTGAGCCATCCTTGTCATATTGGTCGAAGAACGCGCCCGCGGCGTTGAGGATGAACTGGGCGTGCGGCGCGGAGTCCATGCCCTTGTTTACGAAGATCTCGATGGAGTCATCCTTCCAAGTGTTGCCATCGCGCGGCGCAGCCTCGACCACCAGTCTACGGGTGTCCTGCACGCACTCCATGCCGACGTAGATATCCTTGCCGTCATGGACGAGCCGGATCTTTGTTACGAATCCCGAGGGATCCGTGCTGCCCCAGACGATGAAGTCCGTCAACACATCCGCGCGCTGCCAGACCGGCTCGTTGAGCGCACCGTCCACCTTGATAGGCCCGTCGGTCTTCGCTGCCGCGCCGACTTTCAATGCCATGTCGTGCATGCGCGCTACGGTCTCGCGGTACTTCGGTGATCCCTCGTTCCCGAAGACCTCGCGCACGCGTTGGTCGATTCTCGCGCGAATGGCGGCGCCGTTGAGTTCCCCTTCCTGACGAGCCATGGCGATAGCATCGTTGGCCACCGCCGCCGCGAAGAAGCGTGTGGCGTTCGTCATCGCACCCGCCTTGAGAGGCTCGAACCATCCGCTTAGCGGAGGGAAGTAGGCAATGGGGTCCTTGTCGATGACCTCTTTCATGTAGGTGTCAATGTCCACGCCGGACATGCGGTTTACCATGTCGCGCATGGCCTGTGCGACCTGCTCCAGCGACGCTTTCTTCTCAATCAGTTGTTGCACTTCATCCCCGGCCCAGTAGTTGGTGCCGAGGATGCGGGTGATCTCGAAGGTCTTGCGGAAGAAACCGATGCGCTGCTTGACGAGGTCGTTCTGTGTCAGCTTGCCGGACTCCTCCAGGCAACCCGTCATCTTTTCAACGATCTGCGGGGTGAAGATGGCGAACTGCGCCGGATCGGCCGCCAGCCGATAGGCCCACGCGCCGCGGCCTTTCTGGTTGCGCCAGGCGTCCTCGGCGAGCTTGAAGTAGCGCGGCATCGGCGCGGCGGCTTCGCGAAACATCCGCTCGTTCCACTCCCGCGTGATCGCGTCCACGTCCACCTTCGGGTTCCATACAATCCGTGACATGACGTAGAGCTTGTGGCCGTCGAGACCCCAGTTCGGATAGACCTCCGCGTAGAAGCCCTTGACCTTGTGCGCGACGGCAAACTTCACCGCGTCCTGGAACAGGTGGTTGTAGATGCGCGGGATGCCGAAGCCCACACCGTAGGCGTAATCGTAGATTCCCATCTGGTCGGTGTGCTGTGACCACCAGGCAAGCATGCGCTTGTCCTGCTGGCGGAACTTGGGGTCGAAGTAGTCGGCGCGGTTGCTGGTGAAGTAGGGAATGATGTTGCGGTGCAGCTTCATTCCCTTCGGGGGAAGAATGGCGGCGGAGTATGCAAGACAGCCAAGCTTTTTGTCGGGGTAGTCCGTCTCCAGATTCTCGGCGATGCGATTGAGCCAGGTGTAGAAGAGCGCGGACTTGTCGCCCGAAAAACCGTTCCATTCCGGCATGGGTTTATCAATGGCTTTGCAGTGTTCGCACTCACACCATCCACCGCCGTCGTTCATGCCGTAGGAAAAGGATTCGAGCGCGGGGTCGGCGCGGAAGGCCCCGCGGGCGGCGTCCGCCGCAACTTGCACCGTGCCTTCGATCCCCATGCACGGCTGCCAGCTATGGTCCGCACTGCCGCCGGGCTTGTAGCGCGTTGTCCCGTGCACCGGGAAGTACTCGGGATGGGTGTCCCAGTACTTTTCGACCGTGAAGATATTGATAAGGTTGTGATGGAAGCGGTAGCGTTCGTGGATACGCTGGCGCAGGTTCCAGACACCGGCATGGTGCGCGCCACTCCACAGGCGCGAGAGAATGAGAGGTGAATAGGTTTTCTCTCCCACCGGTACAACAATGCTCTCGCGCTGCGGCACGTCCTCGCCCAACGGCCCGGGGATGAGCCAGCGAACACCGACGGCATCCTCCAAAAACTGGCAGACGGCCCAGTAGGTGCTCCAGGGCGTCGGCCCGGCGAGCATGAGCGCGTCTTGTTTGGCGCGGACGATGTAGGCGTCTCGATCCATGCCCCGCAGCTTCGCGCCGAGAACGCGATCCACCTCCCGCGTCCATCCCACGTGAATGGCGGGGCCATACTCGCGCTGATACTCGCCCTCGGCCATCGCCTTGAAGTCCTTGCCGGTGGACTGTTTAAGGTACAGCGCCAAATCCCCGTAAGCCTGTTTGGTCTCCTTGTCGGCGCCCTCCTGGTAGACGATCACAGCCTTCGTCTCGTTGTCGCAGACGGTGAAAGTGCCGGCAGCACGACATGAGCTGACGAGCGCAAGGGTTAACATGAGAAGGGTTGCCGTTCGCATAGTGTCACTCCTGAGGCTTCTGGATTTCCAGAAAAGAGTATTCGTTTTCCGGCGCGGAGTCAAGATGTTCGCGCCTCCCCGCCCCCGTACCTCTCGGGCACTTGTCACGAGCGCCGGAGGAAGGTAGAATGGGGTTCGTGACAGGAGCCTCCGGGGAAGCCATAACGCTCGGACGGCTCTTGTTTGTGTTTGTGCAAGTGGGGCGCTGAAATCCGCGAGCCAGCGTGGGCCTTTCGCCTCGACAGTTGGGCGGGGCTGAACGAGCCGCCATCGGCGATCAGCCATCCGCCATTGTGATTGGAGTTCCTATGTTTGTCGTTCTGGGTAAGGTCTGCATCGCTCTGTCGCTGATCGTTTCGGTCTATGCAATCATCATCTCCATTCTGGGCATCCGGAGACACAAGGAGTTGCTGCTGCACGCGGCGCGGCAGGCTTTGCTGATTGTCTTTGCTCTTCTTAGCGTGGCTTCCCTGTGCCTCGTGCACGAGTTTCTCGTCAGCAACTTCCAGGTGGAGTATGTCTACCAGTACTCCAACCGCACGCTCCCTCTCTTCTACAAGATTTGCGCGTTCTGGGGCGGGCAGGCCGGCTCGCTGTTGTTGTGGGCGTGGATGCTCAGCCTTTTTGCTGCGGTGGTGGCCATCCAGTACCGTCGCAGTACCTGGGGAGTTCTTCCCTACGTGTATCCCATACTGGCAGTTACGGAGGTCTTCTTCCTCTTCCTCGTATCGTTCGTCACTCCCCCGTTCCTGTTGACGGAAGCAACGCCTCCAGACGGTATGGGACTAAACCCCCTCCTGCAGAATCCGGGGATGATGTGGCATCCGCCGACTCTATTCTTAGGGTATGTGGGCTACACCGTTCCTTTCGCCTTTGCTCTGGCAGCATTGATGAGCCGGCAGCTCGGGAACGAATGGATTCGCGCGGTGCGTCGCTGGTCGCTGTTTTCCTGGCTGTTCCTCGGCATCGGAATTTTGCTCGGGGCGCAGTGGGCTTATGTGGAATTGGGATGGGGCGGCTACTGGGCGTGGGATCCGGTGGAGAACGCGTCGCTGATACCGTGGCTCACCGGCACCGCGTTTCTGCATTCCGTCATTGTACAGGAGAAACGCGGCATGCTGAAGACGTGGAACCTCCTGCTGATTGTGCTCACCTTCACCCTCTGCATTTTCGGCACCTTCCTGACCCGGAGCGGCATTGTCTCTTCCGTCCATTCCTTTGGAAGCTCGAGTATTGGGACGTATTTCCTCGGTTTCATGGTAGTGGTGCTGGTTGTGTCCATCGGGTTCCTTCGCGCGAACAGAGACTTGCTTCAGGACGACAACGAAATCGACTCTTTCCTTTCCCGCGAGAGCAGCTTTCTACTCAATAACCTCATCCTCATGGGGGGCGCATTTGCGGTGCTGTGGGGAACCATCTATCCTGTCATTTCGCAGGTAGTGAGCGGCCGGAAAGTAACGGTGGGCCCGGACTTCTTCAACCAGGTGATGACTCCCATCGGACTGGCCCTGCTGGCGTTGACCGGCATTGGCCCTCTTATCGCCTGGAAACGCGCCAACAAGGCCAACTTCCGAATCAACTTCCGCCGCCCGCTGATCGTGACGGCGGTGGGCGCGGTCATTCTCTTTTTTACAGGTGTGCGGCACCCGGGCGCCCTGCTTGCTTACGCTCTCTGTGTTTTTGTCACTGCCGCCACCGTGCTGGAGTTCGCGCGGGGGACAGGAGCGCAGCGTGATTTGAGCGGCCAGTCTCTGCCGTCCAGTTTTCTCGCGCTGGTGCGACGCAATCGCCGTCGCTACGGCGGATACGTCGTCCACCTCGGGATGGTGATGGTATTCCTCGGCATCACCGGTTCATCGGCATACAAGAGAGAAGCGCGGCAGGGAGATCGGGATGAGATAGTGCTGAAGCCCGGCGAATCCATCTCGCTGGACGAATACCTCTTCCGACATGATGGCGTCTTTTCTCGCTCCTACCCCAATCACGAGGAAATGGGTGTGAAGCTGGCCACCTACCGGAACAAAGTCTTCCTGGGCAACCTGATTCCCCGAATCAACCACTATGGCAAGACGATGATGCAGGAAGAGCAATCCACCTCCGAAGTCGCGCTCCGAAGCAACCTCAAGGAAGATGTATACGTGATTCTTGGCAGTTGGGATGAGAGCGGAGAAGTGGTCCTTAAGATCATGGTTAACCCGCTGGTGGCGTGGATGTGGATTGGCGGCATCCTCCTTATTCTGGGGACGCACGTCGCGGCGCTACCGGATCGCCGGTCGCAGGCCGCGGCTTTGCAGGACGCGGTAGGAAAGAAGACACGCGCCGAACGCCGCCAGGCGAAACAGACTTACCTGGAAGAGGCACTGCGAGACCTCGAGCTTGAATATCGCGTCGCGAAGCTAACGGACGAGGACTTCGAGGAGGAGCAGGCGCGACTGCAAGCCTCGCTCGCAGAGATCACTCCAAAGAGAGGCGCAGCTTCTCCCGCCGGTGAAAGCATCGATCCCATTGAAGAAGAAATTCGGAAACGCCGCTCGCGTCGCGGGAAGAGCGCGTGAGTCGCAGGAAGACGGTGATGCAAATATGAAGTACCCGATGACCCGCGCATTCGTGATCCTGATAGCGGGGCTGACCGCGTGCGGTGCATTGTCCGCTCCGCCAAAGGCCGAAACTCTGCGGGGGCAGGTGAAGAACGGCACCCCCAAGGGAAAGCCGGTGTCGAACCTCGCGGTACAACTCCAGACCCTCGATCTGGACGGGAAAATCGCCAAGGTTGGTGAGACCACGACGGACGCACGCGGCAAGTTCTCCTTCAGAGTTGCCGGAGACGACAAGCGCTACCACAAGGCGATCGTTCCCTTCGGTGGCGCGCAGTACGAGTCGTCGCCCGTGTTCGCCGGGCATGGCCACAAATTGGAGCCGGTCACTGTGATGGTGTTTGAAACTGCAAGCGACGCGACGAAGATCAGCGTCGACATGCACCATGTGATTATCGAGCCTCTTACCGATGAGAAGGGAAACAAGGACGCCGACACGTGGAGTGTCAAGGAAATCATCGCCATGAACAATGCCGGCGACAGGGCTTACGTCGGCAAGGAGAAGGACGCAACCGGCAAATCGCGAACTATTCGGTTCTCCCTCCCTCCCGGATATGAAAAGGTGCAGCCCGAAGAAGGTTTGATGGAATGTTGCACCGTCATTACGGAGATGGCGATGTACGACACCATGCCCATGAACCCAGGGCAGAAAGTGTATGTCTTCAGCTATCAGCTTCCGGCACAGAAACTGAAGGACGGCTGGCGCCGCAGGGTCGACTATCCTACCGGGCAAGCGATGGTGGTGGCCAAGGGAGACGACATCGCGCTCTCCTGCCCCCAGCTTGGCCCTCAGAAGACCACCGACCTCGGCCAGGGCACCATGACTTTCGTTAAAGGCGAGAGCCTGAAAGCCGGAACCGAACTGGCGGTCAAAATCAAATCCGCAGACCTCGGCAACCCCGGAGGCCCGCTGCTGATTGGCACGATTGTGGGATTGACCCTGATCTTCGGACTCATTGCCTTCGCGATGCGCTCCAAAGCGAAGCAGCACCGGACACCGGCCGCGGGTCGCACGACCGCGTCAGAACTCCCCCAACCCTCCCGTAACGATCTCCTCGACCGGATCGCCGACCTCGACGACCAGTTCGAGGCCAGCAATATCGAGGAAGCGGAATACCGGAAGCAAAGAGACCATCTGAAGAGCCAGCTTGAGAGAAGATGAGATAGAGCGTGGCGCCTCCAATAATGCGGATTTCGGAGGCCGCCACCGCTACCGAGATGACTGCCATTGCTGACCGGCATACTGCCGCATCAAGTAGGCCGCATCGTCAACGCTTCCTACCTGGCAGGCAAGAGTGACGCCCGTGGGGAAGCGACTGCGAATGCAGCCCGAGGTCAATTCCTCGGGAGTGACGGTGACGAGGTGCAGGTGCTTCTTATAGGGGCGCGCCCGGAGGTAGATCGCGTCAATGTCATTCAACTGGCTCTGGTTTGTGCCGAAGTCGAGGCTGCCCACGGCGTCCACCTCCATGATTGCCGGAATGTTCTGCTCCCATCTTCCGCAGGAGTGGTAGCTACCTCCGCCAACCCCCTCCAATACGCGGCGGTCGTGGGGGAGCACCTGATCCGCATACATCTCCGGGTGCATCATCAGATTGGAGTCGCACCGCAGCATCAGGTTGCCGCGGATCATCATCCCGTGCTGGTGACTGAAGCCTTCGGGCAGCAATTCGCGGCCCACCCAGCGTCGAAGCACAGTGTGCAGGTGAACCATCGCTTCAGCGATGGCGCCGAGGAAGCGGTCGACCAAGGCGGGATTCGCGTGCAGCGCGAGGAATATCCCGCTACCCCACAGCATCTCCGCTGTGTCGAAGGGGCCCTGCAGGTCGGGCATGGCGACGGCGATGCTGGCCGTGGCGTTGGGGTAGTCGTTCAGAGCTTGCCGGTAGAAGTCCAGCGTTTCGATGACTCGGGGAATCCACCCTCTCTCATGGCTTGTGGACGGAGCGCACGCGTCGAGGACACGCTCGATGGTTTCCTCAACACCGCTTTCAGTAAGGGAATGCACCCACGGCGGATTGTCATCGACCACCTCAATCCTCGCTCCAAAGGTCGAAGCCACCAACCCGATCCCGAAGTCCGGACGAACCTGTAGCGGTCGGTCGTCCTTCACGGTCAACCAGTCGAGAACCGACGCGTGCCCCCGGAGCAATTCGTTGACGAGCATCTTGGCAGGGTTGGCAACCGCCTCCGACACGGGATGAAACTGAACCGACCGACGGTCCCACGGGGGCGTGATGCGAACCGGCGGGCGATCCACGTCCTCCCACAGGCCCGCGCGCATGTGTCGTTGGCGAATCTCCTGTTGCTCGTCGGCGTTCAGCCGATCTTCGAGAAGATCGAGAAAGCGCAGGAGATCATCGCGCCCTTGAGTTGAGTGGCTGTCTTTCATGCTGCGCAATTATGCCGGGACGATGGTGAGCCCCAGCGAGCAAGGGATGGTTTCCAGTGCTTCCATCTCTTCGTCCGTCTGTCGTTTTGCCGCTGCGAGTGGATAGTCCTGACTCAGCCAACCATATTTCCCTGCCGCGGCGGGGTTGCAGGGAAGGAGAGTGAGGCAAGACGCGCCGCTGTCCATCGCGGCGCGGCAGATCGCTTCGATGTCGTCTGCTGAGCCATTGCGGCCGGGAATCACGGGGACACGAACAATGACCTGGGCACCAAGTCCGGTGAGCCGTTTGAGATTGTCGAGAATGGTATGATTAGGGACGCCGGTGTACTCACGGTGCTTTGCATCATCGGCGTGTTTCAAGTCGAAAAGAAACAGATCCACCACGCCAGCGACGCGCTCCAACTTCTCCCACGGAGTGAAGCCGGTGGTCTCCATCGCGACATGGATGCCTTTTTCACGGCAGAGAGCCGCGACCGCCCAGGAAAACTCCGCCTGGAGCATCGGTTCGCCACCGATCAGTGTGACGCCACCTCCGGACCGGTCGAAGAACGGCTTCACCCGCGCGGCCTGATCTGCGATTTCTCCCGCCGTCATCCACTGGCCCTTCATCTCGGCAGCTTGGGCGGGGCATGTATCCACACAGGACCCGCAGACGCGGCAACCATTTTCTTTCATTAGCCTATCGTCTTTCAGACGCCGGACGCCTTCGGGGCAGGCTTCGACACACAACCCGCAACGCTGGCAACGGGTTTCATACCAGACTACCTCGGGATCGGGGCGGATCGACTCCGGGCTGTGACACCAGACACACCGCAGCGGGCACCCTTTAAGGTAGACCGCCATTCGCAACCCTGGGCCGTCATGCACCGCCGTCTGATCGATGGCGAAGACAAGCCCTTTCGTTTCTGCGTCTGCTGCCGTATGTTCCATACCTCTCAGTATCTACTTTGAACACTTTTCGCCCGCACCCGACCTTGACAGTCGCCCGTTGTACACCGATTTGGACAGTGACGGATCGTCCCGGGTTGCTAAAGGACTTCGTGTGAGCATTGCCCTTTACCTGCCGGCGCGCCTCCCACGGTAGAAGAGTGCCATCTACTTCCACTGCCACCGATCTTTGTCTTCCAGCACCGATCGAGGACCGGCGCCTTGCAGCCACGCCAGGGCGGCGGTGTTACTCTTCAGGTATGCGTCCCAGAACGCGGTGGTGAGAGCGAGGATGGCGCGGTGGTGGTTGGGATTGCGGGCTTCCCGGTCACCGGGCAGTGCGCGATCGATGAAGGCCGAGTGCTCAGCGTTGTACAGCACCAGCTCATACTTGCCGCCGGGTGCGAGATGGGGATAGACGTTAAGGCGGGACTCCACCGTCGTGTCCACGATGATGGAGTTGTCCTTTGTCCCCGTCATCAGCATCCACGGTATCTTCACAGAGCCGAAGGCACTGGCGGGGTCACCGACACTCGGGCTGGAGGGGCTGAAGGCGACCGCGGCGTCGATGCGTGCATCAGTAAACACGGTTCCCCCCCGCCCGAACGACTGTCCGCTCACCGCCTGCGTCGTGATGGCGCCGAATGAGTGACCGGACATGCCGACGCGGGTCAGGTCCATTCGTCCGCGTAAGGGGTGACCTGCCTGCTTGTTCCACTCCTCAAGCTGGTTCAGAACGGCGGGAACGTCCTTGACCCTCAACACGAGATTTGGTCCGCTGGCTGCCTTCTTCATCGCAGTCATCCACTCCGACATTGGACTGTCCCTCCACACGGAGTCATCGCTTCCGGGATGCTGCAGGAAGACGCCCACGTATCCGCGCGCTGCCCAGTGCTCTCCGAGGTACGGGGAATTCTCGCGCGTTCCGCCGAGTCCATGGCTGAACAGCGCCACAGGCGCGGGATTGGTCGTGGCAGGTAGATACACGCGAATGGGGATGTCTCGCTTCCGGGAGTCATCCCGCACGGTGAAATCTGAGTGACTGACCGGCGAGCCGTTCGACAGAGACAGCGGGTCGTAGGAAGCGGTTGCCGCAGACGACGGGCGCGGGGTGACAACGAGCATAAAGACAGTAAGCAAAGGCACAATGGGTGACGTCTGGACGGTCTGTCGAGCAATCAACTTGATCTCCTGTCGATTTCAATGTCCCTCACGTGTCGGGATCGACCATCGGTCCAAGTCAGCCGCTTTACCTAAATCCCACACCGTTGACAGTCTGCCCTCGTTCGATGGAACTGTAAACATGCGGACTTCCCCGTACGGGGAAGTCCCGCAGGGGCTATCGACTCCGACGGTGTCAGACACGCAATCTCGTCTCATCACATGAGCCGCATTTCGCATCCGCTTCACCAGACAACTGATGGTAGTATCGCGTACATGAGGTGACTTCAGCGCCGATATGGTGCGCGTGATTCAGGAGCAGGTCGATGGTCCTTGCCTCCGGATGGAAGCGATACACGGACCATGGGTGGTAGTAGGTGCGGTAGTAGGGCACTCCCTGTTGCACACAATAGTCGAGAGCTTGCCGAAAGTATGCGAATTCTTCATCCGGCGTTGTGGGTGGGCGGTTCGGCAGCCCCCACGGAAGAATCGGCGGCCACTGAGCAGGGACGCTCTGGTATCCCTTCAACACGTTCTCATGAAAATCCTGCGCGGGCAATTCCAGCAGCGTCGGGAATCCCTGCTCCGCATACCAATACGGCTGCGTCAACGGCGACGGGATCGTGCCACCGGGGCCGCGCCCGTCGGTAGAGATGTAACGCGCCCCACTGTCCCAGAGAACCCGGAGCATATTCGGGCAATCCTGTAGCCCGTTTTCATATCCTCCGGGGCCGCACACACCGATGGGCCGCTTCCCGAAATGCTCGTCAATGAGGTCCGCTGTCTTCTGCAGTTCCTCCGCAGCTCGAGCCACGTGCTCCGGAGCGTTCCCCTTAAGTCCGTAGTGTGAATAGGTGTGCGACTGGATATCGAACAGGTTATCCTCACCCAGAGCCGCCGCGTAACGCTCCCCCTGCGCTTCCAGCAGTTGCCCCACGAAGAAGAAAGTTGCCGGCGCGCCGTGCTTGCGGTGAACCGCAGCCACCACCTCCACGGCCTTCAATGAAACGCTCAGGTCTGCCACGCACTCGGTGTCATAGCCAATGCAAAACACAGTCTTCAGACTCATTATTTGGCTCCCCTCTCGGCTTCAGTGAACACCCGCAGATCCAGGGAAGATTATAGCACCGGATATCGTCGCAGCGGAACGGAGGAGCGCGGCGATCTAAGTTTTTCTACTCGACTGTTGTGATTTGGGTTTAGCCGCGTGAATCGGTGGAACCTCCGAGACAGGAAAAGGCCTTCAAGTAGGGACGGGGTGTTGTTTGGCGCAGAGACGGGCAAACAGGGTGGTCGCTTCGGACTCTGTGAGTCCGCCACCGGTGCCGAGCCGATCAAAGGGAATTGCATGCTGCATCACCTGCTGTGTTGAGGGCGCGGACTCACGGAGTCCGAGACTTGTTGGTTTGCGAGGCGAGGAAGGCTGTCCCTCAGTGCATCAACGTTGTTGGGCGGGCAATTGCCGATGAAACGTGGAGGGTGCATTGACCTTTCTCGGCCCGACGTTCATGCTATACTCGTTACGTCTGAAAATCCGGCTATTGTATTCTTTCGCAGGGGCGGTCTCCGACGTGCCCGCCACGGGACGATCTTACGCAAA
>MNXM01000285.1 GCA_001872605.1 Armatimonadetes bacterium CG2_30_59_28
ACCGGCTCCCGCGACGCTCCTCCAACCCCTGACTCGTAAACCCAGGGGTCCGGACGGCTGGATCGACACTGCCCGACAGGTAGGCGGTGGATTTAGGGCCTCCGTTGCTATTGACTCACAGACTCCGGGCGACGGTGCGACCATACGCTCCCAGCGCGAACCCAACGTGGGTGGCACCACTCGCAGGCGCCCCTATGGCTATGGAATTCATGCGGCGACCGTTCACGACGCCCCGGCAACTGCTTCGGCCATCCGCTTCTCCAACCCCGGTAGCAACGGGCCGGTCCAACAGGAGTACAGGTAGCTCTCGGCTTCGTAGCCGCCGCGCTGCATTTCATGAGTGTCGGGAGCGTAACAGATGCAGCCGTTGGTGTAACCGAGGAGCATGGCCTGCGCGGGCGCGACTGCCGATTCCACGACGCGTCCCAGCCCACAGAGTGGTTCGACGTCCAGTCCGATGAGCGCTATTGCCCGGTCCAGCCAGAGAGTCTGCACTTGGAACTCCACGTGGTCGGGAATCGCCTTGCCGGCGTCGAGGAGCTCGAGGGCTTCCTCCGCATACTCGCGTTGGTATCCTCCCTCAACAATCAGCTCCTCAAATTGCTCCCGGCGGGTGTAACGATGCTCGCAGGGAGCCGAGACGTGGTTAACGCTTCCTGCCAGTGTCAGGTTGTCCAGTTTCCGCAACTCCCTGCCGGTGAGTATGTACAGGCTCTCCGCGAGGAGCTCTTGTCCAATCTGCGGTAGCTCGGCGTGCTTGAGTTGGCGCCAGTGATCTCCATCGGCAGCATGGTGCGGCCGCGCGTCGGCCCCCGCGCCCTGCAGGAAGAACGGCGTCACGTCGGGTCCGAAGGCCCGCGCAAACGCCGCCCGCCATGCTCCCGGGTAGTCTGCCGTCAGCAGATGCTGCGCCCCCGTAGCAACGGGGTGGCAGGAGACCTTCATGCCGACGGCTTTCACGCTGTCGGCCGCGTCTCTGAAGACAAGAAGTTGCATTCGGTCGTCCACCGGGCCGCCCGGGTTCGGCGCGTTGGGGACGTGTCCATCCCGGTCCGGGCGTCGGTTCATTGGGAGTGAGGTATTGCCCTCACCGCACGACAGAGATCCTTCCTGAAGGGCATCCACGGCGTCCCGTGTCGCTTGCAGCATCTGCTCTGCCAGCCACTCGGCGTACCGCTCCGCCGCGGCGGTGTCGTAGCGCTTTCGATAGTAGGCGGTGTGGCTCGGCACTTTCGGCCCTCCGTGTGTGTGCGAGGCGTTGAGCAGAATATTGTCACGCGGACACCGCACCACTCCTGCAAGCCCGTCGATCAGCCGCGTCGTACACTCATGGTTCGCGAACTGGCACAAGTCGGCCGCGCCAAGGAGGGCGCGGCGCTCTCCTTCTTCGAGAACGACCGCGGTGAAGGTGAGCGGATCATTCACACCGTCAAAGTGATCCTTCCTTGCTCCGTACCCGGCCATCGATGTTGGAAACGGAGGTGTAATGTCTCGTTGGGCAATTCCAAAGCGCATGATTCGTGTTCCTTTCGGAGCTTGATTTCAGCAGTGTGGCGGCTGTCAGCGTCCATCCCCTTGCTCTGTTGCAGGAAGCCCAGCATTCCCTGTGAACCGTAACCACCGGCGATCACCCCGACACAAATTCCCGCACCGGAGAAGCTCGCCTTCACTCCTGCGGCTGCCGACGCGCCCAGGGTGGGGGTGACTGCCATCCATCGAGTCTGCCAGTCCGGTTCCCTCTGCCGCTGGAGCCTTGCCATGCCGTCGCAGCCGGTACGGCCAGTGATCTGTGCCTGCGGACGAACACCGCCTATATCGGCCACAACCCAGTATCGTCGCGAGAACAGGTCTATTCCCCCACCACCTCATACCCCCCGAGCCCGGTGCCGGAGAACTGGATGGTCGTCGTGGTCACGTCCGTCGGGAGAGCTTGCAGTGCATCTGTGCATAGCACTACCGGGCGAGCGGCGAAGGCAGGCGAGAGTGTGAGTGTGTCTCCGGGGTTTGCGAAACCGGTAACGCGTCGTTCGTTGGATCGGTTGGAGCGTGTGTCGTAGGTGAAGACACCAAGAAGAGCGACGCGGCCATCTGTCGCACGGACGCGCAGTCGGTGGAGTCCGAAGGGCACGCGGGGGAGCGCCTTCCGGTTCTCCATGAAGAGATTGTTTCCCGCCGCGTCCTCAAAAGGGACATTCGTTGGTTGTGCGAGGCGCTTCTGTCCATCAATATCTACCTCGAGGCTGCCGCCGTTCGGCTGATCCAGATAGGCCACGGAGAAATCGGTGCCGACGACCTCAATTGCCACCGACTGCCCAGCGGGGATGGTGACCTGCGTGGACCCGTAGGGCGCGCCCCACTCCGACCTGAACGCTTGCGGCTTGAGGTTGCCCAGGCTCCACCTGGTGCTGTCTACACCAACCCACTGGCGACCGGGGACCACCTTCGAGTCGACCGCCATTAGCATCGCCTCCGTTCCTGTCACCTCCACGATGTGCCGATCACCCAGCGCGAGTTTTCCGGTGGCGAACACAGAATTGCGCAGGTCTCGCCCGGGCATCAGCTTTCTGCGGCTGCCGCGGTGCTCCTTGCCGTCGATGCGAATCCCGACGAGTTCGCCCTTGCAGGTTGCCCAGAGATTCACCGTCGTATCATCGAGGATGAACGCGACGCCGTTGCGGATACGCGGGGATGGACCGGTGTACGTCTGAATGTCACCCTCCCAGCCGAGAGTGTAGTCGTTGACCCGTTCCGGCAAGTGCAACTGCGCAAGTCCTGACTCAACAGGATCAGCCACGTCGAAGGCGCTCTCCAGTTGTTGGGCCCACAGGTAGTGAGCCGCGGCCTGCGGGTGACCATCCCGAGGAACCAGCGCGTAGCTGTTGCAGTACCGGGTGGTGAGACTGAGAATGCGCCCGAAGTCGATCACGGGAATCTGGTAGCGCAGCGCAAGTTCTGCGAGGTGTCCGGCGTTGGGCGTATAGCTCTCCCGGTTCTGGAACATACAGAATAGGAACTCAGTGCCGGGATAGTGACGCTGGAACCAGCGAATCGCCCCCTCGAACAGAGCGATCTCGTCCGCCCCGTCCACCTTCTCATTGGCGCCGCTGCCGAAGATGACGAGGTCGGGGCGCGGGCCTCCCGGTCGGGAGAAAACTTCCGGGTACAACTCCTGCCAGGTCTTCCCCGTGCGATGCCCGTTTAGATTGGCGTCGGGCGGTAGCGAGAGGGACGCGTACTCAGCGAAGGCAGAGTGGGCCTCACTGATGGACGAGCCGTCGCACGCCATGGTGTTGAGCAGCAGTTTGTTGATGGGGTAGTCGAACTTCTGCATGAGCGCGCGACGCAGGCGACCTCCGTACATGAAGTAGTGTTGCCACCATCCGATGTAATCGTTCCATTCGGTGTGCCCCACCTTGACGCCATCAAACTCCCCGCCGGCAATTGGTTGCTTGTATGTGGGCGACTTCGGGTCTTCATCATACAGATATTGTGGTGGATTGGCGCTGCCGCGGTCGATGCTGGAACCCATAACGATGATGTGCAGCGGGTCGCCGCGCCACAGCTTCTGAATGGTGCGCGGGATGCCGCGGTAGTAGTTGGGCATCGAGCGCGCTTCGGGAAGGAGGTTGGCCGCCGCTGCGCCGCGGGCGAGGCAGGGAGAGTAAATCCACACGTCCTTGTCTGCGGAAGTATTGGTGAACTCGATGAGAAGCCCGATGGTGTTCTGCTGGTTGGTGGACTTGGCGGGATCCTCGGTGAACGCGCCGGTGATCTCCGCGTTCTCGATGCGCAACTCAAAATCCGTCTCGGAGCCACTGGTGGCCGACCAAGTTCTGCCACGAACAAGTTCCCCACGGGAGTGTTTCGGGAACGTTCGTTTGTCTTCTTGACCGAAGTCCCCGGGGCTCCACTCCCCCGCTGCGCTATCCAGTTGCATCAGGTGCAGCGATGCGCACAGCGAGTCGGGCGAAAACTGATGGCCGAACACCGACAGACTGGCGCGGTCGCCGTGATCCAGTCCCGTCTCCGCAAGTAGCGAAAACTGGTGGATGTTCTTGCCTGGGTGCAACACGACGACACCCTCGATCGGGAACCGCGGACGAAAGGCGGCGATCCGAGACGAGCGATATGCCTCGGCATCGCCATACTTCTCCTCGTTCCAGCACGCCACTGAACCTGAGCGGAAGGACTCCGCCTTGCCGGTTCGCGAGTTGGTGAAGGAGTGGAAACGAAATTCAGGGTTGAGCAAGAGGTTCATGGGGGCGGCTGCACTTTCAGCGGAAGATTCTGCAGGGAGCATACAGGCGCACAATACGACAACGGTGGCGAATGCATAACATCGGTTGATTCTCATTTACGTTTCCTTGTCACAGATCCCATTTCCGCCCAGCCAGTGCGTGCAGCACAGACGTGATGGGGGGTCGCAGCGAAGGCTCCCGCAATCACTCGAGCCACCAGAATCAACATGGGGGAGTCACGCACAGTCGCATACACATGTGGGGCGACCTTCAGAACTCATCCCACGGCGGAGCGATCACCCGGTCAGTCAACTGTCGGCTTCATACCGATGCCGCAAGCGACGGTCTTGCAGGTTGACAACGAACGCATCACCCGCCTGCCGTACGCACACAAAGTTTTGCTTGCCACGATCCCAATCAGTCCCTCGTGGCCAGTGTAGTGGTACAGGATTTCTGGCGCTTCATCTTTGCTCATGTTTCCTCATTTTCTCGCTTTCAGCTGTCCAATGCGGAGTTAACGTACGAACGGTCCTCGCCATATCGTGCGAGCATGCTGGAACAGGTCGTGAGCACGATCTTGAATGGCTTGCTCGTCCCATTCGGCAACCCCCTCAAAGTACCGGTTTAAGGCAAGAACCGATTCACGAAGATATTGCTTCTTCTCCGCGTAGCCAGCATTCCTCATCGCCGCGTTCAATGGCTGAGTTACCACCGTCAAATTCCCGATGGGATGGATGAGTCTGCGGCGCTCCAGTATGAAAGGTAATGAGCCTTTGTTGTCCGTCAATGACGTTGAAGCGACTTACTTCTCTTATGGATCTCCTCTTGGACGACTCAAGAATAACCGCGCCATCCCCAGTCGAGGGTTGCCCTCCAGATACCAGATGAGTGCATGAGTGTCGAGGAGCAGTTTACGGGCCATTCAAGTCGCTTTCCGTGGGGCGCCATTCCGCAATCAGGAAGTCCTCCTCTGAGGACAAGTGGCCGCCTTCGCCGTGGAATTCCCCGTAAACCAATGGGCGCGAAGGCACGGCATCGCATGTCTTGCCCAACAGGTTCTCGATTTCCTCGATCAACCTCAATTGGCCACTCAGGTCAAGGGTCTGTGCCTGCTTGATGACGGACTCCAGTGGATTGACTGGCATTGCGTATCACCTCTTCCCTATCCAGCACCCATTCTAACGAAACGCCGGTAGGAGGGTCAATACTTCGTCCCCCCCCATCACAGTGGTGGTCAGTCGAACCCCTCCCGATGCGATGCTCACTCAGTCCCTCACCGTCCGCCGCTGCTGGTGGGAAAGCCATGTTCCCCGTGTTCACCAAGATAGACAGAACTCCGTCCTGCCGGTGTCTTGCGCGAACTCGCTCACCCCGCCGTCGTTTTCTCCGTCGTGTCGCCAAGGTATTCCCCCACAACCTCGTCCGTGGGGCCGTCCATGCGGATGGTTCCCTTGTCCAGCCAGACGCTGCGGCGGGCGATGCGCTGCACGGCGCGCATGTCGTGGGAGACAAAGACGATCGTGGCACCCTGGCGGTGGAGTTCCAGGAGTTTGGCGTAACACTGCTGTTGAAACTCCTCATCCCCGACAGCGAGGACCTCGTCGATCAGCAGTACCTCGGGGTCGACGTGCACGGCCAGGGAGAACCCCAACCGCATAATCATGCCGGAGGAGTAGGTCTTCATGGGAGAATCGATGAAGCGCTCCAACCCAGCGAACTTCGTTATATCTGTCAGGCGTCGGTTGATCTCCTTGCGGCGAAGCCCCCAAATGGTGCCGATGATCTCCGCGTTCTCGGCCCCGGTCAATTCGCCGTGAAAGCCACCCTCGATCTCGATCATGTTGGTCAGTCGGCCATTGATTTCGACCGATCCCTGGTTCGGTCGGAAGATGCCGGCGATGACGCGGAGCAGCGTGCTCTTGCCGGAGCCGTTCCGGCCGATGAGAGCCACGGTCTCGCCCTTCGCCACGGTCAGCGATACACCGCGAACGGCCTCCAGTATCTCGTACCGCGTCCGCCCAAACTCGATAACGAAGTTGCGCATCGATGTTTGGCGCAGGTGGTACAGCCTGAACTTTTTGTGGATATCGTTGAGGGTGATGGCGTTCATGGCACTCATTTCGCGTCAGTAACTCAACCTCTCTGCGACTCCCCATTTCATCTTGTTGAAAACCCGGCAACCGACCCCGAAAATGACTACACTCATAAGCATCGCAATGCCAACATAGTGCCAGTCCATCCCGCGGGGAACGAGGTCGGGGTTCCCCGTCCACTTCTGCAGCTTGTCAACCTGCACCGGTGGGAGCAGCAGTTTTCGATACGCGGTCAGAAACGCAGCGATGGGGTTCAGCATGTAGACGTTGTACAATTTCCCGACGGTCTCCACCGGGTACATGACCGGAACGGCAAAGAAGAGTATGCGGAAGAGCGCCGTCATGATAAATTTTACGTCCTCGAAGTAAACGTTGATGGGCGCGAGGAGCAGTCCTGCACCCAGTGACAGCAGCAACTGGAAGAACATGATCGGTAATATCCACAACGCCTTCCACTCCAAGTGAACCGGCAGAACCATGAAGTAGATTCCCAGCACACAGAGAGACAGAAGGAAGTGGACGGTTACACTGAGCACGGTGGCAAGCGGGATGATCTCCCGCGGGAAGCGCACCTTGCGTATGAGTGGCGCGTGCTGCAACATGCTGGAACAACTGTCCAGCACCGAGTTGGAGAAGTACTCCCACGGCAGAATTGCGCAGAAAAGGTAGGCGGAGTAGTTGTCAATCGGCACGCCGAAGAACCGTTTGACGATGATGGTCATGATGAGAACCTGGAGAACAGGATTCATCAACGACCAGAAGAAGCCCAGGGCGGAGTTCTTGTAACGAATCCGCAGATCTCGCCTGACGAGAAGATAGATAAGGTCACGATAGCGATACAGTTCCCGAAGGTCGTTCAGCACGCGAGTCGGCTTTCTCCTTGAAAGCAAGGGGCGCAAGCATTTCCGAGGGTTTGCGCCGTTTACCGCGCGTCATTCTAATCTCGAGGTGCGATGGCGTCAAGCGAGCGCGCGCGTCGAGCCATTTGGGGACGCCTGCATTTGGCGAGACGAGGGTGCGCTAAATCCGAAAAGGGCTCACACCACAACAGGGAAACCCACCTCCTGCGCCCGCGTCTGGGGGGAGGATACTGAACATGGATATACAGGATGGACAGGATGAAGAAGAATCCTGCATATCCTGTCCATCTATGCTATTTCATCAACCGTGCTCACGGTCTCGGCTCATCTTCCGCGCTCATGACGTTGAATTCTCGCTCCACGTCGCGGGCGGCTTTCCTGAACTCGCTGGTCGCTTTACCGAGGGATCGCATCAGTTCCGGCAACTTCTTCGGCCCGAAGATCAACAGCGCAACAACGAGGATCACCAGCAGCTCCGGTCCACCGATTCCGAACATCAAACTCACCTCACCCGATCACTTTGAACTCAAAGAGTTCGCTGTGAACCACAGGATAGCGGTTGTGACGCGGGGAAATGACTCCGACGCGGAACTCACGCCGTCCCGCGCCCTTCATCCAAAGCGGTGTCGCCGCTCTGCTCTGCCACCGCGCTCCAAAGCGCTTCATCGTTCCTCACTCTACCACTGCGCAGTTCCGTCTGCAACCGCGCGTAATCCGCGAGTGTGTTCACGTTGTGGAACATTCGCAGTTCGGGGTCAAAGTCGCCGCAGACCGAGGCAGGCACTTCTCGCACGCGCACGTCGCCGAAGAACCCGACGAGCCTCCGCTTCCCCCTGCGAATTTGCGACTCGACATGTGGCAGGCAGCGCCTTGAGTAGAAGGCGTGCAGCGTCTCGCGGAGTTCCCCGTTCACGGGTATCACGACATCAAATTCTCCCCTCAGCGAGAAGAGGTAGCGCGCCAGATTAGCGCTGACAAACGGCATGTCGCAGCCTGTCAGGAATACCCATTCTGTGGTTGCCGCACAGAGGGCGGTATGCAGGCCCCCTATGGGGCCTTGATCCGGAATCTCGTCCACGATGGTTGGAGTTGAGCGCAGCGCCCTGCGAGTCTCTTCTGAGTTGGTTACCACCAGCACGTGCTCAAACGCGGTCTGAAGACGATCCGCAACAAACCTGACCATAGGCTTGCCTTCCACCGGCAGGAGAGCTTTGTCTTCGGGAGTGCGGGTGGACTTCCCGCCAGCAAGGACCACCGCCGTTGCCGGAATGACTGGTGGTTCGCTGTGAACGGATGAAAGGTCGCTGGACATTGGGTGATGCGTCGTCACACGTCGCTCAGGTTTGCGACCATTTCCTTGAACTTTTCGGTGACGGCGGGGATGCGTTCGTTCGGGAGGGCGGCGAGGAGCTGCACTTTCTTCTGGCTGCTCATCCGCGCCCGTCGCCCCACCTGTGGTTTGCCTCCGTGCATGTGAACCGTGAACTGGATCTTCCCCGTCATCGGGCCCACGTTGCTCTTGACCTCAGAGATGGACCCGTATGGAAACGCTTTGATGTCGATACCGCCGTATCCTCCCGCCATGTCACCGGTGCGCAATACAAGCACACCCTGGCTGAGACCCACAAGGGCAACAGCGTTCTCTTCGTTTTCAACGCTGAAGACGATCTGCTCCTGTCTCACATTTTTGGCGGCCAGACCTCCGAGCATGAGCGAGGACAGGGGGCACAGGGCCTGTGGGTCGCGCTGCACTGCCGGCGGAGCGATGGGGGATGGACTTATCGGCGGAGCGGGAGGAGTCGCCGCGGAAGGGGACGCAGTTGCCGTCGGTGCGGACTTGAGCATATTACCGCAGGCCGGGCAAAAAGCCTCCGTTGAGTAAGCCATCGCACCGCACTTGGAACACGGGACCTTATTCATGGAATTTCCCCCCAATCAAGAGAACGTTGGAGACCGCTTTCACTTCGCCCCCATGCCGCCATCCACGTTCAGATGCGCGCCCGTCACCCAGGAGGATTCGTCTGAGGCGAGGAAGAGCGCAGCGTTTGCGATGTCCTCTTCCGTGCCAATCCTCCCCAGCGGGTACTGCGCGCCAAAGTATCTGATCCCCTCTTCCGGGTCATCGAAATCATCGACGACATACTGTGTGAAAGGAGTCAGCACCAGCGCCGGGCTGAGGAGGTTGACCCGAATGTTGTCCGCTGCATGGTCGAGGGCCATGACCTTTGTCAGATGGATCAGCCCCCCTTTCGAGGCGCAATAGGCGGCCGCTCCGGCCTTCACATGAACGAGGCGCATGGAGCCGATGTTGACAATGGATCCTCCTCCCGATTCCTTCATGGCAGGGATGACGTGACGCGCGCAAATGAGGGGCCCCGACAGGTTGATCCGCAGCGCCTCCCACCAGCCGTCGAGGTCCATACTGGTGGCGTCCCCCACCGCGCCGCGCACGCCAGCATTGTTGACCAACACGTTGATCGCGCGGAAATGGCTGACCGTCTCAGCAACCAGATGCTTCACTGACGCCTCGTCGGCGACATCCGCCTGCACGCCGATGGCCGTTCCACCGGCGCCACTAATCTCTTCCACGGTCTCTTGAACCTTGTCTATCCGCCGTCCGCAGATGACAACGCTTGCGCCCTCACGGGCGAACCGTTTCGCGATTCCCTTCCCCAGCCCGGTCCCCGAACCGGTGATGATGGCCACTTTGTCATGCAAACGCAAATCAGTTTCCCCTGCTTTTTCTGAAGTCAACCGTCTACGTAGACGCCTTCATCCTCCAACGCGAGCAGTCGTTGTGCCATGGTGACGAGTTCTTCGGGATCGAAGGGCTTGGGCAGATAGCAATCCACACCGTTGCTCCATCCCTTGGTAATGCTTTCTCCATCGGACTCGATGGTCAGCATGATGATGGGAAGGTGACGCGTTTTCCTCGAATTCCGCAGCTCCCAGAGCACGTCCCACCCATCCAGACGGGGCATGTTTACGTCGAGGATCACGATGTCGGGAATGTTCTGTTGCACAACATCCAATGCCTGCAGTCCGTCATGGGCAACGGTAACTTCCATGCCGATCGCTTCCAGGTTGGCCTTCACCAATTGAACGATTGCGAAGTCGTCATCCACGACGAGAGCCGTCTTCTTTTTTTGCGTGTCATCACTCATCGGAACACCGCTACTACCATTAAATTAGTCGTCTCAATCTGCTGTTGACACTCTCGCCCCTGTTGCGTTTGCGGACTATCTCGAAGGCGTATGGCAGGTTCTCGACCAGATCGCCCGCAATCAACCCGCTCTCTCCCTTGTCCGTCGCCGCCAGGTTGCCTGCCATCCCATGCAGGTAAACACCGGCGGTGGTTGCCTGCGTGAGATCCAGTCCCTGCCCCAGCAAACTCACGATCACTCCGGTGAGCACATCGCCGGTACCTCCGCTCGCCATACCGGGATTTCCCGTCGGGTTAATGTGAACCCGTCCGTCGGGAGCGGCGATCACCGTGCGTGCTCCCTTCAGAACTATAACAGCGCCGGTCGCCTCGGCAGCTTCCCGGGCGACATCAATTCGGTTATCCTGGACCTCGTGCACTGCAATGCCCAACAGCGCCGCCATCTCGCCTGGATGCGGGGTCAGGACTTTCGAGCATCCATATTGTCGCAGAGATTCGGCATTTCCTGCAAACGCGAAAAGCGCGTCCGCGTCCAGCACGGCAGGCACGGTGGCCGAGCTTAGCATCTGCCTGACGACGGCCAGCGTCTCTTCGTCCCTGGACAGACCCGGCCCAATGGCCAGCGAGTCAACGTCCTTCAGGAGCGGCGCTACCCCCTCGAACCCTTTCACTGCCAGCGAACCCGACTCTGTTTCAGCCGCTGGCCACGTCGTTGTTTCGATGGCCCCGGCCTTCACGACGTTATTGATACCGGCCGGCACCACCAGTGTGACAATACCGGCTCCCGACCGCATGGCCGCGCGGCCGGCCAGTACCGCGGCCCCCGCATACCGGGCGCATCCTGCAACAATCCCGATTCTCCCGCAACTGCCTTTGTGGGCGTCGGGCGCGCGAACGGGCAGCATCGCCGCGACCCTTTCGTCGGTCGCCAGGCTGCATTGGGTCGGTGAGTCCGCAACAAGATCGGGCGGAATCCCGATGTCACCCAGCCACACTTCGCCGGCATTCTCACAACCGGGATGAATCAGCAGTCCTACCTTCGGGAGTCCGAATGTCACTGTCCAGTGAGCCGATACCGCTGGGCCCGGAACCCTGCCCGAATCCGATTCCACGCCCGAGGGAACGTCCACCGACACAACGGGCGCCGGACAACCCGAAAGGGCCTCGATCGTCTGTCCCACAATCCCGCGCGGCAATCCGGAGAACCCGGTCCCCAGCAGCGCATCCACGACGAGGTCGCATCGGTTGAGAACGTGACTGAGGCGCTCCATCTCTCCGAGTTCCCCGAGATGGGTTATGGACAGCGCAGTCGATTTGCAGATTCTGAGCTGGATGGCGGCGTCACCGGCAAATTCAGTGGCCGCGGCCACTGCAAAGACCCGCACGTTTGCCCCCGCGTCGCTCAGGTGCCGCGCAATGACGAACCCATCGCCCCCGTTGTTTCCCTTGCCACAGACAACGACAACATCAAGACCGTACAATCCGTGAAGCTTTGCCTCGATCAACTCCACCACGCGCAGACCGGCGTTTTCCATGAGAACCACCCCGGGAATCCCCATTCCCTGGATGGCTTTCGTGTCGATGGAACGCATCTGGGAGGCCGTGGCGACTTTCATGATTGGCGACTCAAATTCCCTCGGGAACCCGGCGCAGGATGACCGTCGCCCCCGGGGGTTTCAGAACTTCATAATGTCCGGCGGAACTCGGGGACTGGTGTAAAGCAGACAACTGACCAACAGCAATGCCAGATTCGCCAGGAAGAGAACGCCCGTACAAACGGTGGAAGAGATGCATATCGTGTCTGGGGTACGGCATTGCCGACCATCGTCAGGTACCGTGTTTTCCGCTGTCTGGCTCGCCTCTTTTATTGCCCGCATTTGCCTCGTCCGCCCTGCCTTTGACTGCGTGCGATTATATCAACTGGAAGTCTCTTCCGTCAACGCGTTCGCGCTCCGGGGGTGGATTCTCACAAATCTTACTTACACCCTCCCGCGATGATGGCATTGACATTCTCTGAATCGCTGGCAGGGCCGCCTCCCCAGTTCAACCACCAATTCTGATTGCTCCCCCCGGCTGTGCGCCGGTGTGTTCGCCGCGGTCGATGACCATTTTCCCGTTGACCATCACGTAGTCGAAACCGGAAGGATAGTGATTCGGGTCGGTGAAGGTCGCTTCTTCACGTACCGCGTCAACATCAAACACCACCACGTCAGCGGCCATGCCTTCTCGAATCGTCCCCCTGTCCTTCAGTCGCGCGCGCCGCGCCGGGGAGGAAGTGAGTTTGCGGATGGCCTCCTCCAGTGGCAGCAAACCCTCCTCTCGCACATATCGGGAAATCAGCCGGGCAGTGGTTGCATAGCAGCGCGGATGGGGACTTCCCTTGCCGAACTCTTTCGCTGGGAGACCGTCCGTTCCCACGGAAGTTAGAGAGTGACGAAGATTCATGCGCACATTGTCTTCCGACTGGACGAACGCCACCATGTTAATGTTGTTGCGTTCTTCGACAACGAGGTCGCAAAGGGTGTCAACAATATCAGTGCCTCGCTGGTCTGCGATCTCCTTCAGGCGCATCGCCACCAGCGACGCGTTCCCCTCGGACGCGACGGAGGAAACCATGATGTCCTGCGGGTTCCAGTAGAACTCGTCTGCCGACCCGTCAGAGCGTAACCGATCCCGGACTTCGGGGGACTTGATCCTGTTCAGCAAGGACCCCACCCCTCCCTCATGCACCCAAGGAGGAATCAATTGAGATAGGTTAGCGCTGCTCGCAGCGTAGGGGTAGACGTCTACAGTCACGTCCACCCCTCGCTTCCGCGCCGACTCAATCAAGTCAAACGATTGGTTCATCAATCCCCAGTTCGCCGAACCGATACAGACATGATGCGAGATCTGGACGGGGATGCCGGACCGTTCACCCACGTCAATGGATTCAGTGACGGCGTCCAGCAGTTGGTGATGGTACCACCGCATGTGGGTGGCATAAAAGCCGCCATATTCGGCCACCGTGTCACACAGCGCAACAAGTTCATCGTGGTCGGCGAAAGCGCACGGCGGATACATCAGACCCGTGGAAAGCCCGGCGGCTCCTGCGGACATCGACTCTGCAACGGCGTCCTTCATGGCACCGATTTCCTGTCGGGTCGCAGGGCGATTTTCGTACCCCACGTGAATGGCTCGTAGGTTGATATGCCCAATCAAACTAACGACATTGCATGAAGCCCCCCCTGCGTCCACCGACTCGAAGTAGTCATTCATCGATCTCCACGTCCACGGGAACTCGGGATCGGGGTCGATGAGATAGATCGACTTGCGGAGACCACCGAGACCCTCTTCGGAACCGGTCGGTGCGGCGCTGTGACCGCAGTTGCCAACTACCTGAGTTGTGATGCCCTGCCGAACTTTGGCATCGGCGCGGCGGTTGAGCAGCACACTCACATCATCGTGGGAGTGGATATCGACAAAGCCCGGGCACAGCGCTCGCCCGGAAACGTCGATCCTTTCCGTTGCCGCGCAGGCCTTCAACTTCCCGATCCTGTCAATCTTCCCACCGGCGATCCCCACATCGCCCCAATACCACGGAGCGCCCGTGCCGTCGACAATCTTGCAGTTCTCAAAAACGAAATCCACGGTCTTTCCTCCTTCCAGGACAAACCGGAGTCTATCAGACCTGTGTCAAATTTTCAACGGGAGTTGTTATGGCGAATTCCTTGCCTGCGAGGACTGTTGGTCGGCCAGCAAATCGAGATGTCGCAACGAAAACAGAATCGGGTGTTCTAAGTTTCCATGGACACGTTAGTCATCGGCGGATCGCCGGACCTTCGGGACGCGGTGATCCGCCGTCTTCACGACGAGGGACGCAGCTCGCGGACTCTCGGTGCTTCCTCATTGGTGTCGTGCCACGGGGAAACCGTCGCAGAACACGGGTGTCCCTGGCAGGTGCAGGACCCTGAGGGGCTGGTCGACCAGCTGGAAGACATCGATCAGGTCATTCACCTTCTGAGCCCTCCCCCGCCCTCCCTTCCGCCTGCGGTGCGCCTCTTTAACTGGTTTACACGGGGAACCTACGCGCTCCTGGTCGCGGCACGTGAAGCGGGGGTTCGGGAATTTGTCGTGGTGAGCAGTCTGGACATCTTCCGATGCCACCCCGATCAGTACTGCATTTCCGAGAGCTGGGCGCCCGCTCCTCCGACCGAAGATGTGCCCCTCGGGCAGTACTTGGCCGAAGAAACCTATCGTGTGTTCTCCCGATGCAACGACATGAGCGTGGCCGTTCTGCGCCTGGGGTCCGTGGTGCTGGAAGAGGACGTGGCGGGACAGACCTTTAACCCGCTGTGGATTGACGCACGAGATGTCGCCGTGGCGGTGTCGCGCGCGCGTGCAGCTCCCCGCCATCCGTTTGAGGAGAAGATGCCTCCCGTTCGGCGCAAGTGGCGAGTGTTCCACCTTTCGCTGCCCGTTGAAAACCCGCGCTTCTCTGCCACGCGCGCGACCGGGCTTAGTTTGCAGTTCCAGCCCGAACACCTCTTTAGGACCGGTGCGCCGGCAGACCGGGAGGGAGACGCATGAGGATCACCGTGTTCGGCGCAGGGGGGCCAGTGGCCGGAGCGGCGATTGACGCCCTGACGCGAGGAAGACACTCACTGGCGCTTGCCGATCTCGATGAATCCCGATTGGCTGCATACCAGAATCAACACCCGATCCTCCGAGTGGACATTTCAGATGCTGACGCCGTGCTCAACGCCGCTCGCGGGTCAGACATTCTCCTTAACTGCTCGGTGGTGCGGGAGCGTTATCCAGCAGCCTTTGACGTGAACTGCCTCGGCGCTCTGAATGTCATGCGCGCGGCGCAGACGATGGGCATTCGGAAGGTCATCCACACCGGCCCGATGTGTGCGCTCACTGACGACCCGGGGGACTGGTCCAACGATCACGACGTGACAGAAGGCTCCCTCTCTCGGCCCGGAACAAACCTGTACTTCATCACGAAACACCTCGGGCAGGAGGTCTGCCGCATTTTTGCGGAGAGACATGGAATCCAGGTTATCGCCCTGCTGCTCTGCGCCATTCATGACAAGAGGACAACGGGAACCCCCGTCGTCATCAAAGGCTTCGACCGCGCCGCGTCGCTCGTGGAACTGGAGGACATTGGCAGCGCCATTGTTTGTGCGGGGGAATGTGGCCCGCTACCCCATGTCTTTGAGTCTTTTTTCCTGGTTTCCGACGTGCCCCACCGAAGGCTCTCGTCGGAGAAGGCGCGGCAATTGCTGGGCTGGACGCCGAAGGAGAAGTTTGAGTGGATGTATACTCGTTAAGGTTGAGAAATGGCCCCGCGGAATCTGATTGAACGTTGTCCTGCCCCAACATGCGCCTGCCTGCCGTAGGATAAAGCTCCAGCTTTATCCTACGGAGAGACAAAGCTGGAGCTTTATCCTACGGAGAGACAAAGCTGGAGCTTTATCCTACGGCAGGCAGGCGCATGTTGGGGCAGGACAACGTTCAATCAGATTCCGCGGGGCCATTTCTCAACCTTAACGAGTATACATCCACTCAAACTTCTCCTTCGGCGTCCAGCCCAGCAATTGCCGCGCCTTCTCCGACGAGAGCCTTCGGTGGGGCACGTCGGAAACCAGGAAAAAAGACTCAAAGACATGGGGTAGCGGGCCACATTCCCCCGCACAAACAATGGCGCTGCCAATGTCCTCCAGTTCCACGAGCGACGCGGCGCGGTCGAAGCCTTTGATGACGACGGGGGTTCCCGTTGTCCTCTTGTCATGAATGGCGCAGAGCAGCAGGGCGATAACCTGGATTCCATGTCTCTCCGCAAAAATGCGGCAGACCTCCTGCCCGAGGTGTTTCGTGATGAAGTACAGGTTTGTTCCGGGCCGAGAGAGGGAGCCTTCTGTCACGTCGTGATCGTTGGACCAGTCCCCCGGGTCGTCAGTGAGCGCACACATCGGGCCGGTGTGGATGACCTTCCGA
>MNXM01000192.1 GCA_001872605.1 Armatimonadetes bacterium CG2_30_59_28
GCCGCCACGTCGCTCCACTGAAACTCAAACCCCCCACCCAGCCGTACTGCTCACTGCGCACCAGATACCGAATCTGGGCGCCGCACAACGGTCCGCTCCCCAGATAGTGATCCCTCTCCATCAGCCGCCTCCAAATCTTCGACAGCTTGCTGGATCGACCCGGAACAGGAATCACCTCTACCCCGCCCAACTCCTCCAAACTGCAGGACACCTCCCTCCCCTCCGGTAGCTCCGCTACCTTGTCTTCCCAACCCTCCCTCCGCTTCCGGAACCCATACGCCTGCCTGCACTCCGGCAGCGTCAGGACTCCCCGTCGGTGCAACTCCACCAACGCCTTCCGGCAACTCATCTCCTTCAGTTGCCCCTTCGGTGACCGCCACTCCAGCCACCGACACACCCGCCGCGCCAACTCCCGCCGGGACAATCCCGGCTCCCTCTCCAACTCCCCCTCTATCCGTCTGAGGGTCTCTCTGCTAAAATACTGACCACAGATCTCCATGCCCTCTAGTTTACCGGATGTATACTCGTTACGGATGAAAATCCACCTTTCCCCCTCACCCTGCCCTCTCCCCATCGGGGGAGAGGGCGCGAACCCAAAGGGTTCGAGGGTGAGGGGGTGTTTTCACCCGTAACGAGTATGTCATCCCGTTTTTTGTGGAACAATATATGCAACGCGCATGTCGCTATGCGCAGAAAACCTACAGGCAGGAGGCTGGCGCAATGAAACTCAACGAATTCCCTGTCTTCACCGTGGAAGAGGCCAACTACACACTGCAGAACGTCATCGAGATTACCGAGGAAACGATTGCGGCATTGGAGGAAGCAAAGGAGCGATGGTCAAGCCTGGGTATCCCCGGCCTGAGGAAATACTATCCCCTTGAGCAGCTTACCGAAGACGATTATCTCCGCATTCGCTGGGCGAGGCATGTGGTGGATCATGGCGCCATCCCCAAAGGGTACTTCGTGGTCGACTTCCAAAGTCCGGACCCGGAAACCTACTACTGCTGGGCGTACGGTGAAGACGCAATTACCCACACCCACAAAGTCTGGGAATCCTTCAACGACCGCCGCCGCATCACGCGCCAGAATTCGTGATCTCCGAGCCACATCCTCCACCTCCCTGCCGCAAGGACGTTTTCCCGCCATTCTCTGGGCAGGTCTGCCATCCATCCCCGATCCTCTCGCCGCTGTCGGAGCGACAGTTCCGCAAGGGGCAAGGTGAGATGGCGCTACCATTGGACGAGAGAAGAGAAAGAGGAAAGGGGGTTCATATATTCGTTAAGGTTGAGGAATGGCCCTGCGGAATCTGATTGGACGCTGTCCTGCCCCAACATGCACCTGCCGTAGGATAGAGCTCCAGCTTTGTCAATCAGCAGACTTGCCTCACCGGGAGACAAAGCTGAAGCTTTATCCTACGGCAGAAAATGTGGATTCTCAACCTTAACGAGTATACGAAGAACATACGAACTGAGCATTGTGCAATTCAGGTGCTGGAAGAAGGTTATGGATGCGTATTGTGTCAATTTACCCAATTTTCCCATGTTACCCATTTCTGTTGCTGGCCATGGCTGCATGCCATGCGGCCACCGTGACGACGGGGCGGCTATCCTTGCCGATTCAGAATTCGACGTCGCTGGATTCACACGGACGGCTGGTAAGCTCGCTCGTAGATGGTAAGCAGCTTGCTGCGGGCGCCCCCGCCGCGCCGCTCGTCAGCTTGTGCGACGTGACGCGGGGAGGTGCATTTGTTACGGGGACTCCACGGTCGGGGAATATCCAGAATGGGTTGCGGATCGAGTTTCCGGGCGCGGATGCGGAAGCCCTGATCCAACGCGTCTACAGGGGAAAGGCTTTGCACTTCACGTGCCGATTGGAGGGGAAGCCGGAATTGCCAGACCGAGGTGTGCTGCTGCGTTTTGCCTTCCCCATGAACTGCGTCGGATGGCGCTGGCATGACGACACGCAGACCTCGCGGGAAATAGCTCCTGGTGGATTCTATGAAAACGTCGCACCCCTTCGTGCATGGGCCGACCTGCCGGAATGGAAGGACAAGCCAAACCTCAAGATGGGGTATGCCAACCGCAACTTCTGTACTGTTGTCACGGGGGACGTGGGGGTTTGCCTGAGCGTCCCATTGGACAGTCCGTGTATCTTCCGCACGGCCTACGACGGAAAAGCGCAGCAGCTTCAACTGACTTATGACTTCGCCCTTTCGCGGGACACTCGAGGACCAAACGCCTGGAGCTTTGCATTTGATCTCTACACCAGTGACCCCGAATGGGGGTTCCGCAGCGCTCTGGCCGATTACTATCAGATGTACCCCGATATGTTCACGCACTATGTTCCCCGGCCCGGACAATGGATGGCGTTCAACCGGCTCTCCGACATCGACAACGCCAACGAATTTCGCTTTGCCCTTCAGGAAGGCGCGCCGGAGCCGGAGTATGATGACAAGATCGGCGTGCTGTCCACAACCTACTTCACCCACGCCGGCATGTTTGCGAACATCCCCGGCCATGATCCGGAGAAGGACCCCCTGCCAGCGCACGACGTGTTGGTAAAGGTGATGTCGAACAAGTTCAAGCAGAACACCGGCCAAGAGGGAATCTTCGAGGCGGTCGGTCTGCACGATGCCGACGGAAGGCTCGATGTACAGAAGACTCAAGTCTACGGACACATCATCTCCCAGTTCAACCTCGACCCGGAACTACCCTACGGGTCGTGGCATCTGAACAAGACCGCCGAACAGACACGATCCATAAAAGAAAAACGGGGAGGCAACCTGGACGGGTTCTACTATGATGGGCTGGCTGCCGGACTCAACTACCGACGCGACCACTTCAAGTCGTCTGAAGCGCCTCCGATTTGGGACCCGGTGGCGAAGAAGGCGCTGCTTAACAACTTCTTCTCGTCCTGCTCCTTCGCGCGCGCCGCGGCGGAACAGCTTCGACCACGTGGGCAGATTACGATGATGAACGGCGCGATGGGAGCCAGCTACTTTGTGGCGCCGTGGCTCGACGTTTTTGGTTCAGAAACCGGGCTGCGGATTCCCCGTGAGGGCCTCAACTACATGCGTTCCATTGCGTACCAGAAACCCTATCTCACACTGCTCAAAGGCAATTTCGAGCAGCAGATCGGCCGCGCTGAGATGGAGTTGTTCATGAAACGCTCGTTGGCATACGGAAGTTTTCCGGGCTTCTTCGACTGGCCTCCCAGTGGACTTGGGCCCGGCGGACGGTACTGGGACCACCCGGAATATTACGAACGCGACCGGGATTTGTTCCGCAAGTACTTACCCCTCTGCCAGGCGCTGGCCGTCGCTGGATGGGAACCCGTTACCTTTGCCCGATCCTCGTCGGACAAGGTGTATGCGGAACGCTTCGGCCCGGGAGATGATGGCGTCGTCTTTCTGACACTCCTCAATGAGGACACGCAACCGCACGAAACAGCTCTGACGATTGATCTGAATCAACTGAGTTTGCACTCCGGAAAGGTGAAGTGCATGGACATCCTGACAGGCGAGAGGGTGCCGTTGCAGCGGAGACAAGGGGATGCGGTGGTGAAGCTCAACGTCCCCGCAGACGGTGTGGCGATGCTCCAGATTTGTACCACGGAGCAGGCCGCCGCGCAGCGCCTTGCATGGGCGTTGGATGCCGTTGAGCGTGGAGTGACGATGCGGGAGGTCGACGCCGACAAGCCCCCGATTGCCGTCCACTGGAGGCCGACCAACGGACGCTATGATCGAAAAACGCGTGGAGGAACGCATTGCCTCGTGCTGGGAGGCGCCAGGAGAGAGGAGCAACGCTGCGAGCAATGGGCGATGCTGTTTCAGCCCAAGGCTGCGCCGGTCACCCTCACTGTCCGTGCCGCGGCAGAGAATTTGTCCGGCGCAGGCGCGCCGCAGATTCAATGTCGCACCGCGTGGGTGAGTCCCAGTTTCAGTCATTATGATCTTGTCCGCTTCGACTTGCCCACGGGAACCTACGACTTCCGCGACTTCGAGTTCACCCTCCCTGCCGAACATCCCCTGCGTGGGATTGCGCTCATGCCGTGGTTGCCAGCCAGTCTCGCGGGCAAGCTGAAGATTGCGTCGGTACGACTCTCAGATCAGTTCGGGAATGACTACGTGGTGGATCCGCAGTTCAGTGAATGGTATGAGCCGGTACCTCGATCGATGCGCGATCGTCTTGGCAACGAAATGTCAGGCTTGCAGGCAAGCCTGCGCACGGCACGGGAGACCGCGCTGAAAAACCTCACAAGCAAGGTGGCACAGAAGGCCCTCCTGGACATCGGTGGTCGCTGTTCATCCATCCGCCGGTGGATAGCCGACGAAAAGGCCGAGCAAGGGTGTCGCCGCGTGCTGCGGGATATCGAGACGGTGGAGGGTCACCTGGGAGAGGCGCTTGTGACGTCCCTCGGCATCTCCGCGCCCAAGATCACTGGCCCCGCAACCGCGGCTCCCGGCGATGAAGTCGTGCTGACCTTCGCCGCGCCGGTGATGGCAAACATCGCTGCATCGACCGAACTCAAGACGGACACCAACGCGCCAGTGCGCCAAACCGCGAAGGGCGCGGCCCTGCGCGTTCCCAACACTGCAACGCCGGGGGATACAATCGCAGTTACCGGCACGATGTTTCTCCGACCGGAAAACGAAGCAATGGCGCTGCGCACCTCTCACTCTATCGAGATCGTCGCTCCCATCACTCTGTCACTCACCGACATGGGGACGGATGCTGAGACAGGGGCGGTGCGGTTTCGCGCGTCCGTTGTCAATCATCGCAATCGGGCGACCGCAGCCAGCCTGGCGCTGAACTCCCCCGAAGGTTGGGAATCAGTCTCCGCGGTAGACGTCAGACTGAGCCCCGGCGAGCAGCAAACTGTTGGGCTGCAGGTGAAGCCAACGCGAAAAGCGATCGCGGGGTGGCTGGACTTCACCGCAATAGTGAAGGCTGGGACCGACGTCGCTCACGCCTCCAGGATTGTCCTCCACATTCCACAGAAATCCAGCTTGCTGAAGAACGCGGGTTTTGAGGAAGGCAGCCACGGGTGGTCGGCGCCTGCCAATGGGGCGGCCGTCGACCGACAGGTAGCCTACAGTGGCGCTGCCTCCATGCGTCTGCAAAACACCGACCCGAAGCAGCAGAGCGAGGCATATCAATCGGTAACGCTGAATCAGAAGCTGCCCTGCCCAATCCTCGTTCGCGCTGTCAGTCGCGGCGAAGGGGTCACCGGCGCAAAGGGCAGCGGTTACTCCCTGTATGTTGATATCTACTACATGGACGGGACGCCGCTCTACGGGCGAACCCACACCTTCGAACCGGGCACGACGGAGTGGCAGTTTGGGGAACTCTGTATCGAACCGTTTAAGCCCATCCGGAATGTCAACGTCTACCTATTGCTCCGCAACAAGACCGGAACCGTCTGGTTTGATGACATCGCCCTTGTGGAAGACCCGACACGCAAAGGCAACATCGCGAGGGAAGCGCGAGTCACCGTCGACAGCTCCTATTCGCAGTACGACGCCGAACCCATCAATGACGGCATTATCTACCCTTCCGCGGACGCGCACTGGACCGACGAAGCCTGGGCATCCGCAGAGATAGACACGGATCACTTCATCGAGATGTCCTTCGCTGAGGCGAAGACCATCCGCCGCGTTGTGGTCTACTGGAGTCTCGACGCCAGCATCCCCAGGACCTCTGCTGAAGTGCAGGTGAAGGTGAAGGGGATGGACACGTGGGAGACGGTGGCCCCCGTCGAACCTGAATCTCCGGTTCCCCAGACCGTTATCAATTTGAAGTCACCCGTCGCCTCGAAGGGCCTTCGTCTCTACCAGCCCAGAGGGCGCGGCCCGGCCAACCGCGGCAACTTGATGTGGGTAAGAGAGGTCGAAGTCTTCGAGTCTGTGGTCAGCGAGACGGTCGGGAATCGCTGATGAGTCGGAATGGGAGCCTGAAACAAGTGGATGGCGGCTACCGGCGCAATTCCTTCAGGCTCGCCTCCGCTGACTCGAGCGTTCTGTCGATGTCTTTGTCGGTATGGCTTGCGCTGATGTGATTTCGCTTCAGATTCATCGGCAGCTTGAAGATGCCACGTTCCAGCATCTTCAGCCGGTATTCAACAAACAAGTCTGCGTCGTTGCGGAAGAGGTCGGTGAAGTTCTCGATGGGCGGTTCCATGAAGTACGTCAAGAAGACGCTGCCAAAACCGGCCACGGTGGCCTTGATGCCCAATCGCTCCGCGATGTCCGTCAGTCCAGAGCGCATCCTTTCGCCCAGTCGAAAGATATGCTGGTACGTTTCGGGCTTCTCCAGTTCCTCGATGGTCGCCAGCGACGCGGCAGTGCCCAGGGGATGGGCATTGTATGTCCCGGCAAAGAAGACGTCGCCTCCGCCCGTGGCGAAGCGATCCATCAAGTCCGCGCGGCCGCAAATCGCGGCCATCGGATAACCGTTGGCCATCGCTTTCCCCATCGTAGTTAGATCGGGGGTAATTCCGCACACCTTCTGGTAGCCGCCAAGCCCATGGCGGAAACCGGTAATGACTTCGTCGAAGATCAGCACGATGTCCTTTTCGGTGGCGATCTGCCGAAGCCCTGCAAGGAATTCGTGTTTGGGCATCACGCACCCGATATTGTGCGGGACAGGCTCAAGGATCACCGCAGCGATCTCACTCCCGTGGTGACGAACCGTATTGGCGACCTCATGGATGTCGTTGAAAGTCAGCACGATGGTATTCTCAACCACCTCTTTCACGGAGCCGGCGGAAAGCGGGTCTCGCGGGTACGGCCCCTGCGCCTGCGTCCCGATCTTCTCGGGTGTGCTGATGACATTCATGGCGACGGAATCATGGAATCCGTGGTAACACCCCTGGAATTTCACAATCTTCGGCCGTCCGGTTACCGCGCGCGCCAGCCGAATCGCATGATACGTGGCTTCGGAGCCGCTGTTGCAGAAATGCACCTTCTCCGCGCTGGGCACTTGTTCACAGATTTTCTTCGCCAGTTGAATTTCCAACTCTGTCGTTCCCGTCCCGATGAGGTCTATCTGCCGGAGGGTCTCGAACACCCGTTGCTCAACCTTCGGATGACAGTGCCCCAGAATGGGAGGACCAAACGCGGCGTGGTAGTCGATGTACTCGTTTCCATCCACGTCCCAAATTCTCGGCCCCTGCGCCCTCCCAAAAACCAACGGCGTGGGCAGCGATCGGATGGAGGTGTTGATGCCGCCTGGAATGTAGCGCCTTGCCTCCTCAAACAGTTCAACAGACTTCTCTGTCTTTGACATCGGAATGCTCCTCGGATTAATTCTTAGTGTCGTGTAACGGTCGCGCGACATACCAACCGCCATTATAGCATCTGCCAGCGAATTGCCATCCAAGCCTCAGTCCTTAGGCCTGCATGTCCGTTGGTCTTTATGATGGGCACTGCCGTTCAGGGGCGTAGATTCTTTGTCGCGTTACGGGACTATACTCGTCACGCCGTCGATGTTCCCACGAGCACATACTCCACGTCATCGGCGCGAACTCTGCGAGTTCGAGGCGCGAACTCTGCGAGTTCGAGTACATCCTGTCCGAGTATGTGAGTAGATCCGATTTGACATACACACCCATGTCCGGGAGTCATTGACGATTTCGCCACAACCTCCTATATTGGGCCCGCTCGTTTCAGTACATCAAAGGAGCGGTGAGCTTCATGGTGGAGCGTTTCGGACTCCTGATTTTTTGCTTCCTTATTGCGTTTCCGGCAAAGGTCCAGGGCGCCGATGCCCCTCATCCTGTCTACCAGGAGACCTTCGAGGGTGACGCGTCGCTCGCGGACCGCGGCTGGAGTGTGGATGCGAAGGAAGATCAGAGCACGTGGACCGTGAAGGACGGCGTGCTCGAAGTTGCTGGACACCACAAGCCGTACACGGGTGGGCAGATATCGCACAAAGTCCCCAAACTCGATCGTGGGGAACTGAGCTTCCGGATTCGCTTCACCATCACTGGAACCGCGGACTATGATCACTTTTCCATCGGTCAACGGCTGTACGGACACATGACGGCCTTCAAGCACCTGAGCGGCCATCTGTGGATGTCGTATCAGCCGGTAAACACATGGACGATACTGACCACGGAGATACCGCTGACCGGGTGGGTTCCCTTCCGCATTGTGTTCGACCGCCCCGCGCGGCGGATCGAGTACTACTGGGGCGAGTCGGAAGACCCCGCTTTTGTGAACCCCGAATTTGCGTTTGGCGATACCGAAACCGACGCTCTTATCTTCTTCAACTACGGACTCAGCAAAGGGACGCTCGTCCACCAGATCGACAACGTTTCCCTGCGTCCGCTGCCGGCGGTTGACGCGGCGCAAGCCGCCGAGGCGCGGAACCGCGTGATGCTGTTCCGCGGTCTCTCCGCCGATCAGTTGCGCGCTGGGGAGATAGCCCGGCAACTCGCCGCCGGCGGCCCCATTTCCACCTACACCATGGAAACCCGCGGCGCGGCGATTGCGCCACGGAACCAGTTCGCGCTGCGCAGCGTTCCCGGAATGCAGCGATGGCAAGATACCAAATACATTGTTCTTGCAGACGTTCCCGCCGCGCCGCAGCGCTGCCTTCCTGATTATCTGATCAAGGACATCGCCCGTGCGGTCGAGCAAGGCGCGCACCTGTTGGTCTTGGCTGGCATGTTCTCTCTCAGCAAGGGCGGATACGCCGGAACGGCGTTGGGGGAGATCCTTCCGGTGGTTGTCAGTAATCGCTGGAACGCGCGGCCGTTTTCCACGCCGATGCCGTTGAGCTCGAGCGTCACCGGTCGTCAGCAATTGCTCAACGAAAACCCGAAGCCGGGGGTTCTCTGGCTTCAGCAGTCGGTGCTTCGCGGTGAAAAGACGGAAGTGCTCCTCACAGCAGGTGAAACGCCCATTCTGGTTCGGCAAGATGTTGGGCGCGGCACGGTCAGCGTCTTCCTTGGGATGCCGTGTGGAGATTTTCAGGGGAAGACCGTAGAGCCTTTCTGGAAGTGGAAGGACTGGCCCGAACTCATCGCGAAACTGATGCTTGTGCGCAGTCCCTGAAAGGACGGAAAGGAAGATGATGAGATTGTCTCGACGGTGTTGGATAGCGCGAACGTTGATGAGTTTGCTCCTTGCGGGGGCAGGTTCCGTCACACAGGCTGCGCAGGTCAAAGACGCGCCGGACACCGTTACCGTTACAACACGGCAGTATGAAGCCGTCTTCTCCAAAGGGGGCGGACTAACACTCCAAAAACTGACCGATCTCAGCAGCAAACGCTCCTTCCGGGTGCAGCAGGATGGACTGGTCGTTGTCGAGGAACGAGAACGGGCCGAGTGGGCCGAGGTGGGCTTCGGGCAGCCAACGACGCATAACGAGTCGAAGACGCCGGCGACGGTTTCCGTTCAGTCCGCTGCGGAATCGGTGAAGGGCGCCGTCCTTACCGGACGCTGGTCGAACGCCGCGGCGGAGGTGGTCAAGACCTTGACGTTCACCGATGACTCTCCGTTCTTCGACGTCGCGTACCAGATCAATGTGAAGCGGCCGCTGGAGCAGATCGCGTACTATCTGGATGTGCGGGACGCGGCCTTCAGCAAACAGAGTCGTTTCTTTCCCGGGGGTGCGGATTACATTGCCCGTGAGCCCCGGGAAGCCAAGTTCGCGCTGGCTCCCGGTTACACCTACTGTCATGACGGAAGGTCCGGCGTTGGGCTGCTGGCGCTCACCCCGCAGAGCGGTGTTGAGACGCTGGCGCATCTCAGGCTGTCCCCGGGTGTGTGGGGCGTCCACCTCGCTGCGTACACAAAACCTCTGCGCTGGGAATCTGTCCCGATGGATCTGGATTTGCGATTGAGCGTCGCAGTCGGAGTAGAACCGGAGCAGGTGGCCGCGCATTACCGCAAGAACAACCCCGCCCTCAAACCGGTCGAGATCGCAAAGCTGGAGTCCGATAAACTCATTTTCCGGACGAAGGAGAAAGGCAGCGCGCGGTTGACTCTTCGCAGCAATTCGGAGACTCCCCAAACAGTCACCGTTGCCGGGCGGCTTGTGGGAGGCATTGCCACTGAGCGAACGCTGCCGGAGCAGAAGGTCACCGTCGATCCCCTGACAGACAAGGAGGTGCGCATTGAATGGGACAACAAGGGTGAGTATGGTTTCGCGCTGCAGGCGGGGTTGCGGGACAGCAACGGCGCGGCGCTGGATGCTGCGAGCGCGTACTTTGCGGTGACGGATCATTTCGTCAACGTGGGACAAACCACCGTCTGGAATGCGGGCTGGATGAAGTTCGACTGGCTGACACCCGCGATGGTGGAACAGGCGAAAGACGCGCATGTGGGAGTCATCGAATACTACTGCTGGGCGCCGGATCAGGTGTTCGACTTGACGCCGGACACGGAGGTCTTCGAGCCGCACACGGAATCGCAAGGCGTGTACCGCACGGAACTAACACGCACCTTTCTCAAAGACATGGTGAAGGCGGCGCATGAAAAGGGTCTGTACGTGAATGCCATGGACACCGGCATGGCCAGTCTACACGGCGCTCTCGCCCGTCCGGAACGAATGAAGTACACGGAAGATGGCCAGATTTACCTTTACAACGGGAACATCCACGACGGTCGGCGGTTCAACGCCGCTCCGGCACACATGTATCGACCTGAATACGCGAAAGAATGGGCGGAGGAGATGAACCGGTCGGTCGACATGTTCGGCTGGGATGGCGTGCGGTTCGACTGGAGCTTCATCCCCATCGCTCCCGCCGATCCCCTGCACGCGGTCGGTGGAAAGGAGAAGGAAAAAAATCCGTATGCCGAAGCCGCAAAGGTTGCCTGGTACGACGTGAACGGCAAGTCCGCCCACGACATGTTCCCCGACCCCGACCGCACCGCGGCAGACATCTGCTCTCTGTACCGGAAGACGGTTGCGGCCAAACATCCGGGGTTCATTTACAACGAGAACTACTCCGTCAACCAAGGCATGTTTCAGGAATACCCGAAGTACTCGGTGGTCAACTGCACGGATGCCGGGGTGCTGATGGAAAGCCTGCTCGATGTGACGCGTCGGTACCCAACGTGGCAGGCGTGGGCGGAGGTATTGACCGACAGCCTCGATTGGGTTCGTCCGTGCAGAGGGCAACCGTTCGTCGGATGGATGCGGGACTACGCCCCCGGCGGCATCGCCCATCGCAACCTCCACTTCATCATGATGGCTTCAGGCTTCCGTTGGTATGGTTCGTACGGACCGAAGTATTCAATTGATGACACCTACAGGCGGTTCCGGCACGCAACGCGTTTCTCCGAGTATTTCTACGATCCGAGCTTCGTGCGCCAGAAGGGGGTGGAGGGGAAAGCAAGCCTGAGTGGACAAGGGGTGGACCGCATCTTGTGGCAACCGTTTGTTTTCAAGCGGGATCGAGGACAGGAGGGCGAAGTGCTGGTGCATCTGCTCAACCTTCCCAAAGACGACCACATCATCATGCATCACGAAATTCCAGCGCTGAAGACAGACCTCGTGCTGCGAACATCTCTCGGAGGCAACGCTCAACCGCAGGAGGCATGGCTGCTGATTCCGGAACCCGAGCCCCACGCCGAAAAGCTGGACCTCCGCGCCGTGGCAGGGCAAGGGGCGGAAGTGAAGATACCGAGGCTGGAATCTCTCGGATCCGTTGTGATTCGCTTCCGGAGAGGAGGCTGACATGCACGCGCAGCGTCTCCTCTTCACATTGCTATCAGTGGTGGTTCTATCTTCCACCAGCTTCGGCGACGGGGAAAAAGTCGTTTACCAGGCCGATTTCTCCGGCGCCAGAACCTTGCCGGAGCTGGGCTGGGAGATTCTCAGCACACCGTCGCGGAGCGCCTACGAAGCGAGGGACGGTGTGCTGCGCGTCACCTGTAAGAAGAACTGGCACGACGATGGTTCGATGCGGCGACAGGTGCCCATCGTCAAACGCGGCGCTCTGGAGTTCGATGCCAACATCGCCATGGAGAATGCTTCCTACGCGCTGGGTGTGTCACTGACCATCAGTGTCTACAACATCAGCACGTGGTTCCATGACTACTGCAAGGACTGGCGTCGCTACTTCCCGGAACCTCCCTCGGCGCGCATGAGCGGATTCAACACCGAGCCAGTTGGGCATAAACGTCTCACCGCAATCAAGCACGGAGAGTGGGCACACTACAAGATACTCTTCGACTGCGACAACGGTATTGTGGAGTACTACCGCAACGACATGCGCGATCCGGTCTATATCGACTACGACGTCCCGGTTCTCGGCAGAGACGAGTACGAAGGCGGCTCCCTGCGCATCGGCAGCATGGGGATTACAAAAGGTGGTGTCGTGTATGGAATCCGCAACCTGACCCTCAGAGAGATCAATGCTCCGGTCGATCAATCATCGCAGAACGACACGCTCCTGCTGTTCAAGGGAATTGGGGCGCATCTGTACGACCTTGAGTCACTCGCCGCGACTCATTTTGAGGAGGCCACTATTCGCGCCTACACGCTCGAAACTCACGGCGCAGCGATCGCGCCGAAGAACCAGTTCAAGGTCGACAAGCTGCCCTCCGCGGCAACCATCGCAGCCGCATCCGTCATCGTTCTGGCGGACATGCCCGCTCAATCCAGCGACTGCCTGCCCAATGCGTTGCTGCAGCAGATCGTTGACGCAGTGTTCGACGGCGCGCATCTGCTGATTCTGGGAGGCATGTATTCACTGGGGAAAGGGGGTTACGCGCGTACGCCGCTCGCGAGCATCCTCCCCGTGGAACTCAAAGGACCTTGGGAAGTAAAGTCGTTCAGGAAGCCGGAATCCCTCCGCCGCGGCAGTCAGACGCTGCAGAAGGCTGATGTTCTGTGGTACCACGACATCTCCGTTCGGGAAGGTGCGAAGGTGTTGCTGACCGCGGGTGGCAAGCCAATGTTCGTCCGGCGTTCCTTGGGCAACGGAACCGTCAGCGTTTCACTGGGAGTCGCCTGCGGCACGATTTCTTCTGGAGCGAACCTGCAACCTTTCTGGGAGAATCAGGCATGGCGCGAGTTGCTCTTGTCCAGTCTGCCATAATGTCCCGACAATATCCATCCCAAGGTGTGAAGTGAATGAACGCTCCTCCTATCGCCAGCATTACTATCCCGAAAATTGACGCTTCCTTTACCCTGACACTGCCGCCGGACATCATGGCGTTGCGGAACAAGGCGCTGGATTTGCATCGGGAGCCTCCACCGGCGATCGTGGAGTTTCCGCAGATTGACGCCGAAAGCTGGTCCGCTCACACTGACGAGGAAGACTGGCTGATCTGGCGGGCGCGCCGCTGCGCGGAGCGACTGAAGAAGATGCCTCTCGATATGGAGCCGGGAGAACGGATCGTCGGCAAGCCGTTGCTCCGCTGCGCGACTGCAGAGGAAGAAGCCGAGCAGCAGAAGGCTTTTGAGATGCTGGCTCAAATGCCTCCATTCCCGGGAGGGGACGCGGGGCACTTTCACCCCGACTATGAGAAGCTGTTTCGGGTTGGTGTCGAAGGAATACTCGACGAGATCGTGAAGAGATTGCAGCGCCCAGGGTTAACCGAAGAGCAACGGAACTCCTACGCAGCTTGTCGCATCGCAATGGAGGGATTCTCTGAATACATTCGCCGCGTCGCCGCCGAATGTGAGGGGATGGCAATAACAAAAGTTCCCCGAGCGGACCGATGGAGCAAACTGGGCGGCATCTGCCGGAAAGTTGCTGGTGAGCCTCCAACCACATTCCACGAAGCTCTCCAGCTCATGTTCCTTGCCCAGATTGCATTGTGGTTTGGGGAGGACCACGGGCTGACCAGCCCGGGCCGGATGGATCAGACGCTGTGGCCGTTCTATGAGGCCGATCTCGCAGCGGGACGGATTGCGCCGCGGGAAGCGTTCGCGCTGATCTGTTGCCTCTACATCCAGATGAACCGCATCCTGTGGCCGGGATCAGCGGTTGCCGTGATGGTGGGCGGGCGGGATCGCCACGGCAACAATATCACCAACGACCTCACCTACCTCTGCCTCGCGGCGCGGCAGGCCACGCAACTGGTTTATCCCACCGTCGGACTTGCCTGGCACGCGGGGACCCCGGCCGAGCTGACGGACTTCGCGGCGCGAATGCTGGCGACCGGCGCAGGCGACCCCGCTTTTTTTAATGATGAGTTGATCTCCCAGGGCTTGCGCGACCACGGCGTTTCAGAAGAAGACTCCTTCAACTATATGAATTCCACCTGCGTGGAAATCAAGGTCTGCGGCGCGTCCAATATGTGGGTCACTGCGCCATACTTCAACTGCCCCAAAGGTTTGCTGGACGTGATGGAGCGCGTTGCCAGCCATGGAGCGCCGGCCCCCCACTCCTTCGGAGAATTGCAGCAGCGTATTCGCGATGAGCTTGCCAATACCATTCGCGACGCGGCGCGGAATCTCGATCAGGTCTGGCATGACCGCGCAACACGCGGCTGTTTCCCATTGGCCAGTTGCGTGATTTCCGACTGTCTGGAGCGCGGACAGGATTTCGACCGCGGCGGAGCGCGGTACAACTGGGTGGAGAACTCCTTCGTGGGTTTGGCGAACCTTGTCGACAGTCTGATGGCCGTCAAGCACATGGTGTACGACGCGGAGGAAATGTCGCTTCCAGAGTTCCACAGAATTTTGCGGTCCAACTTTGAGGAGCGGGAAGAGCTTCGGCTCCGTATCCTCAACACGCTTCCGAAATATGGCAACGATGACGGGGAACCGGACGCCCTCGCCAGAGAGTGGGCGGAATTTCTGATGGAGTCCACCGAAACCAACACCGTGGGTCTGCATTCGTACGTGCCCGGTTTCTTCTGCTGGATCATGCACGAACGCATGGGATCGGTGACAGGAGCGACACCCGACGGGCGCCTCGCCGGGCTGGCGCTGGCTGACGGCGCCGGCGCGGCACAGGGGCGTGAAGTCTGCGGCCCCACCGCGTCCGTGCTCTCCACAACAAAGTGGTCACACCGGAAGGTACTGGGCGGTCTCGTGCACAACGCCAAGTTCACGAAGAGTCTTTTGAGGAGCGCAAAAGCGCGTCAGTCGCTCTGCAACGTGATTGAGACCTACCTGCGCCGCGGCGGCTTTGAGATGCAAATCAACGTGGTCGGCAAGGAAGCGCTCCTCGACGCGCAACTGCACCCCGACCAGTACCCCGACCTCCTCGTCCGCGTCGCCGGGTATTCGGACTACTTCGTCCATCTCAACAAGAACATGCAGGATGAAGTCATCGCCCGGACGGAGCATGAGCTGTGAAACCCATGCCACGCGGGTCGTCGTCTTGCCATTCTTCCCGGCGCTACCGGCGCGGCATGGACTGGAGCATCTCACGAATGCTGCTCATGATACGGTCCCCGATGGCCTCATGCGCCTCCCGGAGGCTTTGACCATAGAACTCCTCGAAGGTCAGTGGCTCGCCAAACCGCACCCGTATGCGGCCGAACGTGGGGAACGGCCTCGTGTGAACAAGGATTCGGTCGGTTCCGGAGACTGCAACCGGCAGAACGGTGGCCTTCGACTTAAGGATGACGTGCGAAATGCCAGGTTCTGCCTTGAGCAATTCGCCAGATCGGTTTCTTCGGCCTTCGGGGAAAATGAGCACCTTCTCACCGTGGTCAAGCAGGTGGAGTGTCCATCGGAGAGCGCGTCGATCACCCATTCCGCGTCGAACGGGGAAGGCGCGCATTCTTGAGATGAGCCAACCAAAGCAGGGAATGCGGAACAGCTCTTCCTTCCCCATGAAGAACAGACGCCATGCTGCGGCTGCCCCGATGATTGGTGGATCCAGGAAGCTGGCGTGATTTGCGGCAACAATGAGCGGGCCGGAGTGGGGGACATTCTCCCGGCCGCGCACGTCCCAGCGGAAAACCGTTGAACACGCGATGTTGATGAGCACGTGCGCAACGTCGAAGAGGAACGTGCTTGAGTGGAACCTCCAATCGCGGTCCGGCCGGAAGGCCCATCTTCGCGGCGTGTCGGAGGAAACGGGCAACCCCCGCAGAGCGCGGGAGGGCGCTCGGGCAATCACCGGGTTGGTTATGCGTGCAGGTTCCATCGAGTTGCTCATCAGAGCCGTTGCCTCCGCCTCTAAGTAGGTGGTCAAAAATACTGTCCCATAGTTCCCGAAAAGGTAGTGGGGGGTTATGCTATTTGACAGTTTGATTCGGTAATGGCAATCCCCCCGGACTTGTTCCGGGGGAAGGTTAGGTTCGCGCTACAACCCGGACGCCGCGCA
>MNXM01000193.1 GCA_001872605.1 Armatimonadetes bacterium CG2_30_59_28
TCAGGTGAGTAAACGCGGTGAGACCTGTCTGCTGTCTTTCGGAGCTGATCTCACCGACAACCTCTGGCGGTCCGAGATGCACATGGGCATCGAACAAGGAATCGGGCAGCCAGTCCTTGAGTTCGTTGGCCCAGAGACCGGTATGGTCTTCGCACCGGAATGGATTTGGTGAGCTCATATTGTGGCCGCAAATAACCTACTCGATGGAGCGTTAAGCTTTCACATTTCACTCGAACGCAACTCGCATTCGACAGAGAGCTTCCCATCCACGGCCCCGCCGATTCCGCAACCGGACAGCACAGCCCACCCCCACGCGCCAGAAGCATTATGCTATAATGCGCTCATAGTTGTCGATGGAGAAAATCGGTGAGAATCGATGGGCTAATCTGGCATCAGTTTGTCGAAGACAAATTGTGGACAAAGCACCGGGTAACGAGATCCGAGGTAGAAGAGGTCTTCGATGGTCAACCCCGGTATCGGTTCATGGAAGGTGGCGACTACGCAGGAGAGGATGTCTACGCTGCCTTCGGACGCACACAGGCGGGAAGATACCTGACGGTGTTCTTCATCTACAAGAGCAACTGCAAAGCAATACCTATCAGTGCTCGCAAAATGACTGAACGGGAGCGGAGAAGCTATGGCAGGAAATAGACTCAAGAAACCACCCAGCTTCACGTCTTTGGATGGATTCCAGGAGTTCTGGGACAAACACGATGTAACCGACTTCCAAACGCAGGAGGCCCAGTTTGCCGTTGACTTGCGTCATGCCAAGAATGTAGTCAGCATTGAACCTGGCATCATGGCTAAAGTCCAGGCCGCGGCGCGAGCCAACGGAGTGGGCACACAAACCCTCATCAATCTGTGGCTCGCTGAGAAGGTTATGGGTACCCGGTCATAGCAGAAACATGGCCAGCTTGTGTGCTTGGTTCCCTGCTTCATTCCGGAACAACAGTTACCTCTTTCCAACGAACCGGACGATTGTCATCCCGACAGCGACGGGGAGGCCGTGCCCGAGACTGCCCGTCGAGAACTCGACTCCGGGCACGTGGTGGCTGATGTGCCCGGACAGCTTGCCGTCGTCGAGGTAGTAGGTGTTCAGCCACTCCATCGGGATGAATCCCTTCTCAGCGAGGGTCGTATATACCGCGCCGCCACCGTGTCCCTTGCTGAGGATGAAGCGATCCCTGTCCGGCCAATCTGGCTTCTTTGGATCAACCCGCAGAACGTCGGAATACAGCACTGACAACAGGTCGGCCATGGACAACATGCTGCCCAGATGCCCGCTCTTCCCGCGGTGCGTCATGTGCAGACAATGAGCGCGAACTCTGGTTGCCAGCTCACGCCGGGCTTTCAGCTCATCATCCCTCATATATCAACTCCCCTCTTGGAGTGCGGTGGCAGCGATTGCCGGTTCGTGCGCAGTCACGAATCTTATGGACGATGCGCGCCGCGAGCTGTCGCCGCCTGCGGCACGAATGCGGTTCCCCGCTGGGAGGCGTTTTCAGCAACCTCCCGTTGCGCCCGACCCCTCAATACTCACCCGCCTCTTCTCGCGTGCGGACACGAATGCCGCGTCCACGATCTGAATATTCGCCATACCTTCCGATCCGGGGATGGTGGGCGGCGTGTCGTGGATGATGCACTCGATCCACTCCCGTACTTCCCGTTGAGTGGGCAACTCCAGGTTCCCGGCGATGGTATCGCGGTCTACGGAACACTCCTGCTCTTCCCCCATCTTGCGAACGACGAAGTCCTTGTTCCAGTGGAAGCGCACCGCGCCTTTCGTTCCGGATAGCTCAGCTTCGACCTTGCCCAGCGCGCTGAACTGCCCCATGACGAGATGGCAGACGCCGCCGTTCGCGAACTCAACAACCATGTTGCACATGTCTGGTTTGACGGTTCCCTCGCTCAGTTGGTCATACATCCAAGCGGTAACTGCAACAGGCTTCCCGAAGAGCAGACGGGCATAATCGATCTCGTGAACGGAGACCTCCAGCAACCAGTTGCCCACGATGTCGGGATCGCTACGCCAAGCGCCGGGCAATCCCCCGGGTGTCCCGTAGCGCGCGATGTACCCGTAGAACAGGTCGCCCAACTCTCCGTCGCGAACGATCTGCAATGAGTACTTGAAGTCACCGTGGTACCGCAGCACCTGCCCGATCTGTAGTTTCACTCCTGCCGCGTCACACGTGGAGATCATCTCGCGGCACTCCGCGGCGTTCATTGCCATCGGCTTCTCGCAAAACACGTGTTTCCCCGCCTGCGCAGCGTCGATGGTGACTGGCGCATGAAACTTGTTCGGCACCGCGATGACGACCCCGTCTACGTCGTCCCGCGCCAGGAGTTCCCTATGGTCTGTGTGCCACGCCACTCCCTTCTCCTCAGCGTACGCCTTCACCGCTTTCTCGGAAACGTCGGAAACCGCCACCAGGCTGGCGCTCTTCACGCCGTTCATCCCCTTCATGAGCGACTTCCCCATCCCACCACAACCGATGAGTCCCACATGTACCTTGTCCATTCATTCCTCCTTCAGCGTTACTTCCACCGTTATTGGTGCCGTAATAACCCGCAGCCCACAACGACAGAACCACCGAATCATACCAGACAAACTGTAAGTCATCCAGACGTTCAGGGGTGTAACCGTCCGCAGAAGCGCGAGAGGTTTGTGAGATGCGAGTTCCGCCCAGTGCCCATCTTTGTGAAACCGGAGAGTCTCTGGAAGCATCTAAGGGGATGAATCCATTTGGGCAGTGGTCCCTGGAAACCTGGTGGAGGTGTAACCAATGAAAAGAGAATCGGTGTCACTACCTGCTCCCCTGCTTGCGGGCATCCTGATCGCAGGCGTCGCGCTGGGCGGGCATCCTGTCGCGAGAGCGGCTAATAACGAGAGTCGCCAGAAGCATCTGTCGCGTTCGGCTCGGGAAACCCTTGCGCTGAATGAGAAGACCGGGCTCGGCTTCAACGAACAGTCCCGGTTGCTCCTTCGCGAGGTTCGGATCGAGAACGGCGGCTCCGGGCTGCAGGACGCGTTCAAGGGGCTGCTCCGCACGACGCTCCTGGAAGCAGGGGTGGCCTTTGTCACCACCCCTGAGGAGTTGAGACGCGAGACCCAGGAACGTCGCGAAGAGCGCGCCAACGACGAGGTGCAGCAATCGCAGCTTCCCCCGAAGCAAACCATCCTCCGTGAGACGACGGAAGTGAAGGCCGTGCTGACCCTTGTTCGGTCAAGCAAAGATGCTCAGGGACTGGTGGCCCTGCTGGCGTCTTCTTTCCCGATCATCGGCGGCTTCAGCTATCAGAAGAAGGACGCAACGGCCCTGATTACCCTTGAGGTCTGGGACAACAAAACTCAGACTTCACGCAACCAGCTCAACGCTCTGGGACGCGAAGGCGATACCACAAACCTGATTATTGCCGGGTATCCACTCGCTTATCGCCAGGCGCGGTCCGATCAGGATCGACGCGACTTGAAGGCCATCGAATCTGCGCTGGAAAACTTGCGGCTGGTCGTTCAGCACAAGCTCACCGATGAGTATACGCCGCTACAGGGCCACGTGCTGAACTTTGACAGAGGCTACGTCATCCTTGACATCGGGTCAGACAATGGTGTCAAACCGGGAATGCTGTTTGCCGTTGAACCGCTGGTTGAGACCGGCAATATCGAAACACCGCTTCCCGCTATCGCCCGCGCTCGAGTGGTCACGCTCTCCGGCAACAGTTGCTCTGCAGAGTTGACTGAGGGAAAGCTCGAAGCACTCCAAGTGGGGGATCGGGTGACGGAGGTCACGGAGAAGAGGTAGCGTAGTCTTTTAACAGCGAGATTCTGCGCGGGTCTCGTTGGCACTCGTTACGAAGTCGGGGTACGGCATTCCCTCCTGCACCGATCGGCGTTACTTCATCTGTGGAATGATGATCCCGCGCAGGATGATGCGCTGACAGAACAGGAAGACCAGCAGCGTGGGGATGGATATCACAACAAATCCCGCAGCCACAATCCACGGCTTGTCGTACCACCATTGGTTGGCCTGGTACATCCACACTGCCATCGTCCACATCTTCTGGTTCTGGCAGATGATGAGCGCCCACTCCCACGAATTGTAAGCCCAGATGAAGGCATTCAGACTCTGAATTGCGAGAATGGGCGCCATCATAGGCAGTGTCACGCGCAGGAATATCTGCCACTCCGGCGCGCCATCGATGGTCGCGGCTTCGTAGAGTTCCTGGGGCAGGCTGTCGAAGAACCCCTTCAGCAGGAAGATGCCCATCCCGTTCGCCGCGGCGGGAAGGATGAGCGCCAGGAACGTATTCAGCAAGCCGAGGTCGCGCATGAGAAGGTACGCGGGGATGGCGCTGACCATCGCGGGGAAAGCCATCGTCGCCAGCATAAAAAGAACGACCTTGTCCTGCCCCCTCAGGTTGAAGCGGGACAGGGCATATGCGGCCATCGGGTTGATGGTGAGGGTGCTCAGAATCGCCAGCCCGACAAGGACCAGGGTCACCGTCACCGCACGCCCGCGGTGCAGTAGATAGTCTGCGATGATCGTGTAGTTCTCAGCCAACGGCGCGAGGACAAAGGCTTTCTGGTTGTTCCGGAAAGTGAGGGCGTAGGCGATGTCTACCGGGGGAAAGGCCTCTTCGATATCCTGCAATTGCCAACCGTACTCGACATTAATCCGGGCCATGTCCCCGTATTTTCTCAGAAGAAACTTCTGATACTCGATCTCGGAGGACGTAAGGATTCGGTCTGAAACGGGCAGCTCTTTGACGAAGTCCACCCAGACGCTGCGGAGGCTATTGTTGGCTTCTCCTTCAGGAGGTTCCGGTGTCAGGAGAAACTGGTCCCATCGATCGAACCGGGCTGACGGCGGACTGAGAGAGTCCAACAGCATTCGGTTGGCGTAGTCCAGAGTCTTGAAACGACCCTTCAGAAAGGCATGAAACCGACCGGCAAGCTGCGGAGTAACATGGAGGGAAATCAGACGCACAGGATACCGCGTCTCCACAAACTTCTCCCAGAGCGCCTGAATCCCCTGTTCCGAGGTTGTTGGAACAGGGAAGGGCGTATCCTGCAGAGATGTGTACCGGGCTCCCGCAAGTTGGTTGTAGACGGCGACGTCAAAGCTCCTGCCGGCGTCCAGACTGACGAGGTCGCGAACCTCCTCGCTCTCAAGGAATGATCTCCAGACAGCTCGCATTGCGAAGGGAACTGCTGGCGACGCAGGAGCGACTTCGCCCCTGAACCGGGCCCATTCGCGCTGCAGCTTCTCGGGTGCGCTATGGTCCACCGGAAACGCAGCGCCTGAATGTTCTCCATCCCAACCATTAGTCCGAAGGTGGTGCAGCCATTTACGGCGGAGGCCCGGCGTGAAAGACTGATTCTTGTAAGCCTCTTTGAGGCGAAGGAAGTCCTGATATTTCGGGTTGCCGGGAGGCAGCCAGGACTGCTGCCAGATGGGCAACCTCGCCTCCGACTTCTCGAAACTAATCGTGTAGAAATCGGGAAGCGGCAGGTCCCACGTTTTCGACAGTACTTCCAGCGCCTTCTCTCGCCGCTCCTTCGCGGAAAGCGTCTTATCCTCCGGGTGCTGCCGAAGATAGATACGTTCATAGCGATCCGCAAAGTAGTAAGTCGCCTGTACATCGGAAACCGGGCAGACGGTGTCACTGAGCGGGTAGCTGTCCTCAAACTCGGAGTAGTCCCGGGCGATCTTCTTCCAGGTGATCAGGGCCGCAGATGAGGGGTGGAGGTACACACTGGTAAGTTTGTCGACGTTCTTCAGGTCTTTCCCTATCACCTGCCAGGAAGTCCACTCCGGGGGCATTGTCCGGAAGCTGGCCCGCATCTGGGCGTACCATTCGGGGTAGGTGTTGTAGTAGCTGACCAGTCCCTTCAGAAATCGATCCGCCGGCGAAGTCAGGTAACGGGGAATGGGCCGAAACCGCTCGTAGTCGAAGTCGTTGGAGATGGAACTCGCCACGGTGATCATGAACGGCACCACCATCGTGATCCCCAAAAGGGTCAGCGCCATGTACATCAGAATGATAATGGCTCGAAGGTACCACGACCGACGGCCAACGCTGGGAATGATTGGCAAGGCTACGCTCCGCTCCGCTGCGATGTGGGATGTGGGATGGCGGATGTGGGATGTATTCGTATCCGCGGCGAGTTCATTATCTATTCCCCTTTGCCCTTCGGATTGATGCGACCACGATTGACAGTAACTCCGCGGCTTCTTTCATTGGTTCCATGATCCCCTCCGTCGGAACGGTGCCGGACTCGGCGAGAAGCTCCATCCAGAACATGGTTTCATCCAATTCCTCTTCCACGTCTCCCAGCTTTGAGATGAAATGTGCCTTGGACTTGGCCCTGCCAGAAGATCGGTAGTTCGCACCGACGGAAGTGCCTGAGCGCAACAATTGCCTCCCAATGATTTCCGCTGTCCGTCCTCGCGGCAGTGACTCTGACAAGTCGAATAACACTCGGCGCGAGCTGCTTCGTCCTTCGCTCCATGTCTCCTCTGTCCATAGCGCACTCCCTTCCTCACCTGTCTTTCCCCATCCCACATCCCATCAGTCCCACTCTGCCCTCTTGAACTCCACCCGTTTGAGAAGTTGGATTTGCAGGTAGGTGAATCCGATGAGCATGGCGCCCAGAATCCACGCCATCGAGGTAGCGATGCTGAACCGCAGATTGTTGTAGGCCTCGATCCAGATGCGCATTCCAACCACCATCGTGGATTCGCCGGGGCCACCAAAGGTCAGGAGGAAGATGTTCCCCATGTTTTGGAAAGTCGCGATGAAGGCCCCGACGAAATTGATGATGATCAGCGGGAGCAGCGTTGGCACCGTGATGCGTCGTAGTTTTGTAATGATTCCCGCGCCGTCCACCTCCACCGCTTCGTACAACTCATCGGGCACGGCTTTCAGAGCAGCCAGGTAGATCAAACTTCCCATGCCCATGCTCGCCCAGACGGTGGGGATAACGCAGCAGAGCATCGCAAGTTTGGGGTCCTGAAGCCATGTCTGGGCAGGGATCTCGATGTACGGCAGCTTGTCGATCAGGGCGACGATCTGGTTCAGCACCCCGTTGGGTGTGGGATCATACATCAGCTTCCACAGCAGGGCGATGACGAGAGCGCTCGTGACCTGTGGCAGGAAGAAGAGCGTCCGGTAGAACACCTTTCCCCTCGGGATTTCGGATAGCATCAGCGCCAGAAAGATGGGGGCAATAAACGCCAGCGCCATGTTCAACAGGACAAAGTAGAACGTTCGTCCGAGGCTTTCCCAAAAGCTCCTATCCAGAGCGAGGGTAATAAAATTGTCCAGCCCGACGAACTGACTCGTGCCAGCGATTTTGTAGTCCTGGAACGCCATCACCATTCCCCTGAGCAGCGGATAGTAACTCCACAACCCGATGAGAATCAGCGCCGGAGCGGCCAGCGCCCAGGGGATCCAACCACTGTAGACCTGCTGAGACTGCCTTCTCCCCCCCACGATATACGAGCGAGCGATGGCAAACACAAATGCCGCCATGAAGACCACGATGGCGGCAAAGATGATCCGGGCGGCGGGTCGATATTGGTCGAGCTCTTTCTTGGACCGCTCAAACATGACTCCGGTGTTGGCGTCGTGCGTAATCTTCTTGAGCGCGGACTTGTAGTCGAAACTCTCTCCCGTCTCGGCGATAATCAAACTGAGAACCTGTTGGCTGATGGCGACGTCCATCGTGACCCAGAAACCCATGTAGGGTTCGGTGTAGGTGGCAATGGCCCCATTGGTGATCTCCGCGTAGTTTTCCCGAACCGCAGAGGGGACGTCCTTCAGATAGTCGTCAAATCCCAGCCGTTTCAAGTCAAGAGGATTCACAAACCTCGCCAAACCGGAGAGAACCGATTGCCGGATTCCTTCATCCACAACCTGTTGGTCGGTCACTGCGGTAATGGCTTTCCAGACTTTATCTCGTTCGTTTTTGGGGCGATCCCCGACCCCCTCGCACATGACAGCATAGTGGTTCTGAACCTGCACAACGCGCTTCCCTTCAGGTCCCGGACCCGATGGGAAGGGGAACCAGCTCAGCAGGTCCGGGTCCATGTTGGCCCCGCTGCCAACGCTATTCAGATCCTGCACAAACCATGTGGTCATCGCCACTTCGCCGCGGGCGATAAGCTCCCAGGCGTTGGTGCCGCGCTGTCCGGTCTGGCCGCGGGCGCAACCTGTGATGACATCGTCCTTGGAAAACCTGAGCTTGTCTCCGTTCACCACGGCCCAGCCGCGTTTGAGGTCCTCACGAGAAAGGTTGACCGGCACCCGGGTCCTCGGGTGGATCAGCCATTTCATCCACATCAGGTGATGGAAAAGCCCGGCCGCCTGCACGCCGCCGGGCGCGTCAAAATTGGCTTTCCATGTTGGTTTCAGCGAGGAGAGGTCCTCGCCCTCCGGCGTCACGAAAGAAGCGGTGTCAGGCGGAAGCTCATACTCTTTGTTCGTTTTTGGACTGGTGCGCATCTGGACAATCGGGTCATCGCCCGCAGACTGCATCCACGGCAGCCAGGTGAAACCATAGGGCACGAGAGCGATGCCCCTTTGCCCACGCTGCAGAACGGCTCCCGGTATCTGCTTTTTCGGGTCCGTGAGTTTCTGACACCAATAGGTCAGTTCGTCCCAGGTTTGTGGAGGGCGGCTGGGGTCAAGCCCGGCCGCTCGAACCATATCGACGCGGTAGATGACGCCCATGAAGTACTTCGGCGCTTGGGGGATGCCAAATACCTTGCCATCTTGCGTGGCGACTTGCCTCCACAATGGAGGGACAGACTTCCAGCGATCCCACTTGGCCTCTGCATTGTCGATCTGACCGTTGCCATTCGTGTCATCTCCGATCCATTCATTCAGCGGATACAGGAAGCCCTGGCGCGTGTCATTGCCAATGATATGAAACCAGGACTCCATGATGTCCGGCGCGGTTTTTCCCGCGATGGCCATCATGACGGGCGCACGTCCGGCCCCGCCCGGCAGACTTAGCCCGCCCCACTGGGTGATGAGTACCTGCGGGTCCTGGCGCATCAGGTTTATGAGTCGTTTTGTTGTCGCGTCATCGGGGTTGTTGGGCCAGTAGAAGCGAGTGACTTTCACCTCAACGCGGCCGGAAGCATCGGCAGCGCATTGGTGTTGCGTCGCGGAAGCCAAGAGGGCGGATCCCAGGAGTGTCACTGTGAGCCAGCGATGCCGCGCGGTGATTTTCGAGGTCCACCATGCCCCGCGCTCCCGCGCGTGCCGCCAATGATCCCGGTAGCATCGCATAGCCTCTCGCGTCAACGCTCCTCACACCCGCTCATTCGATCAACGTCCTCTTGGCACGATCCACCACGCGTCGCATCCGGTCCAGCTTGCCCGGATCGACGTCGGGCTTCTGACTGCTCTCGGCAAGATCGTTGACCCGAACCTGAATCTCATTCAGCATCCGCCTGTCGCCTTCCGCTCCGCCCCAACCGGAGCGGTCGATGAACACCGGATTCCAGAGAGAACTGCGGAGGTGGCGGAGCGTATGCTCTGTCTCAAGGTAGCTGGACGACAGCCCAAGGCCGACTTCCAACATGGTGTCGAGGGCGAGGTTCTCATCGTTCACGTCCAGTGAGCGTCCGAGATGCCGCACACCCAAACCGAGATCGCGTTCGAGCAGCAGTTGCACCGGACTGAGCACCTTCCCTTCCTCCAACATGCCTTGTCCAACGGACGGTGATCGCCTCGGACTCTGTGAGTCCGCGGTGAAGGCGGCAATCACCATGGACTTGTACGCTTTTTCCATAGCGGCGTACAGTCCGGGTTGCTTTGCGTCACAGTATTCTCCCCCGCCGACCGCCACCAACCTCCCCGTCCACTTGCGGAGAAATTCGACGGTGGCGAACGCGTAGAACATTGCGTCAAACGCGCTGTAGCTCACCGCGCCCGTGCGCATGTCCACTGTCCCCGCCCACATGCTGCCACCGAGTGGAACTTCCGGATTCAAGGCCCGCGCGGCGAACCATACCGCCACGTGTTCCGCGCTGGCCATCGCAACATAACCTTCCACTGTCACCGGCGCCGTGGCGCCGGCCACGGCCATGGAGGTGAGTCCGGACCGGTAGCCTTCCTTCACCTGTCGGGCGAACTTGTCGGCAACGTCGCGATCCAGCCGCAATGGGTGTGCGAAGCAGAGGGCGCCGCGGCTGACCCAGTTATCGTAGCCAAGGATTTCGCCCATCTCAATCAGGTAGTCCCACTGACGCACATTCCACCCAAACGGCGGACGAGGCTTGTCGGCGTATTCCGCCAGCACCAGCGCCGCTTCCAGCGGCTCCAGCATCGGGTGCATCTCTGTCAACAGTAGCGAGTGTCCCACTCCACTCTCCGGGTGTAACGCGTTTCCCAACCTGACAAGCGCGACAAAATCCTCGCGATTGCCGGAACGCCGCTCCTGCTTCGCATAGTCCAGAAAGAGAGGCGCGACCTGTGTGCTGAGGACCGGCAGGGAGGGCGCCTCAAACCGTTCCGGCAAGATGGAATCTTCCCGCGCCGATGTCCGGTTCAGTCCCTCTACAAACTCCTCGACGCGTCGCCGCGGCAGCCACGCGCGTTCTTCGGACATATCCACACGCGCCCCCGCATTCTCCAGCGCCGTCAGCGTTTCTTCGTTCTGGCAGAGAATGCCTGTCTTTTCAAGGATTGCGTAAACCGCGTCCGCGATGGGTTGGACGTCACTGTCCCGAGCTATGCATTTCTGGAACATCGAAAGAACGCCTCACTTGTATCCACCACAGGTTGGCATAGAAGTGTAGCACCTGTGTGCAGACCATCGCAAGAATACGCGAACTGCAATTCCAGTCAGAGAACGACCTCGGTGTGAAACGCTCCCGATTCTATATCGGGAGCATCCACCGGATTGTTAGATTCGTGCTACTGCACACGAGGGTTTCAGAGAATCCCCCCGGATTCATGCCGGGGGATCGTTAAGACCGCGCTACGTAGCCTGAACCTAACAATCCCCCGAATCAAGTTCGGGGGAATTCGACGGTTGGTCGCCAGAAGTAGCGCAAACCTAACAATCCCCCGAATCAAGTTCGGGGGAATTCGGTGGATTGTGGCTGAGCAGTCACAGCCCAACGGGCTCCCCGTGTGAGGTATTGGGCTTGCGGTCGCACGGTATTGCACCCATACCGATTTGATCCCACATCCTGTATAATCTGACCACTTGATTGATCCGGTGAAGTCGGTGAAACATTTCTTTGGTGCGACCCTTGTTCTTCTTGTTTTGCTTTCAGCCTTCATGGGCCGGCTAAAGCCCGGGCCGGGCACCTCTGGCAAGACATCTCTTGTGTGGGTGAGTGACAACAACCCACAACGCAAGCCACAGATTGATTACTTTAACAAGTTGTATTCCGCCTGCCGACTGCGACTTGATCCCGGCAACACGGGCGTGCAGAAAATCATCGTCCAGTCGTGCGCCGGAGTGGGGCCGGATATTTTCGATATCTACAATCGCAGCCAGCTCCAGACCTACGCGGAAGCAGGGGTGCTGTTGGATGTCACCGAAGCCGCGAAGGAGCATGGATTTGACGTTTCTGTCACCTACCCTCAGGCGGCGGAGACGATCTCCCTGGAAGGACGGCAGTATGGCTTCCCGTGCAATGTGGATGTGAACATCCTCTTCTACAACAAGAATCTCTTCGACAAGTATGGCGTGCCCTATCCCCCGAAGCAGCCGACCTGGGAGGAAATCGTTGCACTGGGGAAGAGGCTGACCATTCGCACTCCGGATTCTCCGGTGGCGGAATGCTACGGCTTGGCCTACGCGGCGCCGGAGTTGCTGCTCTATCAGGCGGGAGGACACCTATTCAGTGAAGATGGGACAAGGTGTGTCGTCGATTCACCGGCAGCGATTCGCGCGACGCAACTGTACCGAGACCTGATGCACCGACACCGCATCACCCCCTCCCCCCTCGAACAGGCTTCCATGTCGGGACAGGGCGGTTGGGGGACCGGTTTTCGGGACTGGTTCGGCGCGCAGAAGATCGCGATGATTATCATTGGTAAGTGGGCACTGATTAGTTTCCGACAGTATATCAAGGCGCAACGGGAGGCCGCACTGGCGGGAGGCATCGGCCCCTCCGTCCATCGCGGGAACGCATTGCCGCCGCTGCAACTCGGAGCGTGTCTGCTGCCTCGCTTCCCGGATCGCCCGCCGGTCTGCATCATCAACAGTCGGCCCGCCGCCGTCAACCGGCTGGGGCCGAATCGGGACAAGGCGATCAGCTTTTTGGAGTACCTCGCCTCGAAAGAATACTGCCAGACCATCAACACCGGTCAGGACGCCTTGCCGGGGAACAAGTCCTACGGCACCGTGGAAGCCATGCACAACCCGGAATTCCCTGAAGAAGACCTCTTCAACCAGTTGACGCTGGAGTCCACCAGGTTCGCGGTGGCGATGGAGATCAGTCCGTTCATCGATGGTGAAACCGCGCGACGGATGTTCAGCAACCAGATTCAGCGGATCACGACCTCCCCCAGAGTTCAGGTAGCCGCGGCGCTGGAAACTGCCGCGAAGGATGTAAACGCACAAATCAGGAAGAATGTTGCGCAAGATGCACGGCTGCGGACGAGATTCGCGAAAGCGCAGAAGGGGGCGCGGCAGTGAGCGTTTCCAGGGAGCAGAAAAACGTCGCCTCTGCCCTGTTCTTCCTTGCTCCCAATTTTCTCGGATACCTTGCCTTTACCGCGTTCCCCGTGCTCCTGTCTCTCTGGTTGAGTCTCACAAACCACAGCCTGAAACCCTCGGTGAACCTGCGGTTTACGGGGCTTGAGAACTACCTTCAGTTGATCGCCGACCGCTACTTCTGGTTCTACTTCTACAACACGGTTTACTTCATGCTGGGAATCCCGATCGGCATCGCAGGTTCTCTCGGTTTGGCAGTGCTTCTGTCCAAGCCGCTGACGCTCGGACGCGGCAGGTCGCGTATCTTGTTGAGCGCCGGGTTCGCGCTGATCGGGATTGTCGCGGGCGCGGCGACCTGGGGCAGCGGCAACCCGGATGCAGGTCTGCTACTCTTTGTCCTCGGTTTCCTGGGCGCGGCGGGAGTGCTTGCTGGCAACGTGGCCTTCCGCACCACCTTCTATCTCCCTCACTTCACCGCCGGTGTCGCCCTCATCATTCTGTGGACGCAACTCTACAATCCCAACTTCGGGCTGATCAACGTGACCCTCGGGAAACTGACAGGCGCTATCGGGTGGAGGCCGGAACTACCAACCTGGCTCGCCAGCACAGAGTCCTTGCTCGGTTTCCTGCCATTGCCGGAACACTTCAACAACGGGGGCTTCGGACTGGGCGCGCGTGAAGCTATCATGATCATGGGAATCTGGACCGGCATCGGGGGAAACTCGATGCTGCTCTACCTTGCCGGGATCAGCAACATTCCGGTGGAGTTGTACGAAGCCGCCGACATCGACGGCGCGGGAAACGGTGGGAAATTTTGGAGCGTCACCTGGCCGCAGTTGATGCCGACCACGTTTTTCATTGTCATCATGGCCACCATTGGCGGTCTTCAAGGCGGGTTTGAGCAGGCCCGTGTGATGACCCAGGGAGGCCCCGCAGGGATCACGACCACACTGAGCTACTACATCTACACCCTCGCCTTTGAGCAACTCAACCTGGGCTACGCGTGCAGCGTGGCGTGGGTGTTGTTCATCATCATCTTCGGGTTGACCGTACTCAACTGGAGGTATGGCAATCGGTATGTGAGCTATTGAGGTGGCAGGTTTCGGGGTTCAGGGTTCAGGAAGAGGACGCATGAGAAAATGGAGGTGAGGAATGGTGTCGGGCTTTATGCAGGTTGAGGACCTGGAGGTCTACCGAAAGCTGTGCCAGTTGCACATTGAGGTTTGCGATCTCGCCCACAAGTGGCCGGCAGAGGAGCGTTACGAACTGGCATCGCAGATTCGCAGATGCTCGAACAATTCGCCCGCCAATCTTGCTGAGAAGCACAGCGATCGGCACGTAAAGAACAAGATCGAGGGGGTTAATCGGGCCCGTGGAGAGGCATTGGAGACTATTCACCACCTGTTCATTGCTCGTCTGAAAGGATATGTGACCGAGGAGTGCTACGACCGGTTTCGCAGTCGATATCAGGAATGTGTCCGAATGCTTAATGGTCTCGAACGCCGTCTCGAAAAGAACCTTCCCCCTTCGGAACGACGTTTCCCGTCTGATCCCCGAACCCTGAACCCTGAACCCTGAAACCTGAACCCTGAACCCCTATTGCCACCACCATGCACCCATCCCATCCAACTCCTCGCACGGTCTTCCGCTACCTGCTTCTGGTCCTCTTCGCGGGAACGATGGCGGTGCCGTTCGTCTGGATGGTGACCGCCAGCCTGAAGCCGCGCATCGAGTCGGAGCAACCGCACTTGGTGCCTCACACGGTGCAGTCGGAGAACTACGCCATTGTTCTTCGGAGGGCGCCCGACCCCAACACCGGGGAGAAACTCGACCTCGACTACCCGAAGTGGTACCTCAACAGCCTGTTTATTGCTCTGTGGGTGACCACACTCCAGGTCTTTACCAGCGCAATGGCGGCATACGCCTTCAGTCGCATTCAATGGAAGTGGCGAGATAGGGTGTTCTTGCTCTATCTTGGAACGATGATGATTCCGGGGCTGGTGCTGATGATCCCCAACTACCAGATCATGGTCAAGCTGCACCTGGTGAACACCTACGCCGGTCTCATCCTTCCGGCAGCATTCTCGGCTTTCGGAACCTTCCTGTTGCGGCAATTCATGCTGACCATCCCTCCGAGCCTCGATGAATCGGCGGAGATGGACGGGGCCAGCCACGCCCGCATCTTCCTTGACATCATTCTCCCGCTGGCCCGTCCGGGTCTGGTGACCCTCGCAATCTTCACCTTCCTCGGCAACTACCATTCCTTCTTCTGGCCGCTGGTGATGATCAAGGACGACTGGCTGCGCACACTGCCCGTCGGCATGTTGAGTTTCCGGACGACCTATGGCCGGCAGACGGAACTCCTCATGGCCGCTACAGTGATGTGCATCGCGCCCCTGATTGTTTTCTTCATTGCGATGCAGAAGCAACTCGTCGCGGGGATTCAGATGGGGGCGGTGAAGGAGTAGAAAAGAAATCCCGCGCCGTGGGGCAGACAATCTTGTCTGCCCCACGGCATCATGTAGGTACGCACATGACGCGTGACCGCGTACTGTCCGCAGTGCGTGTCAGGCCCCTGGCCTCCGGTTGTACGACCCGTATGGGTGGATGCTGGCCGCTATTCGTCCAGCTTGAACCCGACCTTCAGTGAAACCTGCCAGTGCCCCACTTTCCCGTCCTCGATATCTCCGCGAATTTCTTCCACCTCAAACCATCGCAGGTCGCGAACGGTCTTCGCTGCCCGAGCGAGAGCGCTGTTGACTGCGTCCTCGATCGATGCAGCGGATGTTCCGGTCAACTCAAGCTTCTTATAGACATGGTTGCTCATATCAAATCCTCCTTGTTCATAATCGTCCGTACCGGCCATTTGGCAACGCACAGCATTATCCAGAATCTCCCAATAAAATGCAAGAGCCCGCCCGCTGCTTCACTGAGGCACTGCTCGAAGGGGTTCCCTTTTCAGTTGCCCATTCTGATAAGACATCAACCTGTTGCCGGGACTAATCTGAGGAATAAACAATTGCAGCGGAAGGGGGATTCCGTAGCCCCACGTCGAATTCTGCTATGGTATCCAAAATCCCAACCACGAGGTACACGATATGAATTCCGCGTCGCGATACGGTTTTTGTCTGTTGCTGTCTGTTTTCTCCATGGCTGTCGGTTGGTCTCAACCCTACCAATCCAGTGACCGCAC
>MNXM01000340.1 GCA_001872605.1 Armatimonadetes bacterium CG2_30_59_28
TTGCGAGCCTGCACCTCCACCACCAGCGACGATTCTTCTCCCGCGCTCTCCCAGCGCACCTTGCCGTACACGAACGACTTGTGCGAATAGCACCGATTCAATATACTCTTCAGTTGCACCGGCTATGCTCCTCCGCATCGATTGACCGATCAATGCTTTGGACATAGCCCGGTGCTTCTCCTCTTCACCTCCCTACGATATAATCTCTCGTGACCTGGGCGGAGGATAGGACTCTGCGCGAACTCTGCGAGTTCGAGGCGAGCAACCCGAGCGCCGCCCCAGGGGACCGAGGTGGAGGGGTCCCTTCCAAGGGATCCCTCTCTTCCATCCACCTCGGTCACCAATGCGATAAACGCAACCCTGATTTTACCCACACATTTTGGTGAAGAGCCCTATTCTGAAACCCTATGATGCGGGGCGCATCAACCGCACCGTTGCCCGTATGGAGAATGCCCTTCAACGCAGGGGGGAGAGTATTGAGGCGCTGCGCGCGGCCGTATTGGAGCTTACCCAGCGGGAGAAGCATCGTGGGGGGAAACTGGCCGTCAAAGACTACAACGACGGCAGCCTGGTCTTTCTCGACCCTTCGGAGATCACGAGCGCGGAACGGGTGGGGCGCAGAACGCTTGTCCGCACCTTCGACGCGGTGTATCCTACGTACTACCCCTTGGACAGCGTCGAGCGCCATCTACTACCAGACAGGTTCTTCCGCGCGAATCGGGGGCTCCTGGTCAACCTGGACCACGTTGGTCAGATGGCGCCCAATGGTGACGGGTCCTATACCATTGTCCTCAGGGATACATCCGGAACGGTGATGAACGTTTCCCGAAATCACGCAAAGGAATTGCTCGCGGCGGTGAGACCCCAACCATGATCCGGTGAGGCTTGCCCCTCGAAGTCAAGCGCTACATGTGCCAGTCCATGTCTCCCCAGATAGTCTGAAGGTAATCAATCTGCGAAGCGTGACCGTGGTAGTGAAGTATGGGCAGGTAAATCACGTCTCGCAGCTTCCAGACACCAAAGGGAGACTCTCGGTCATCCTCAAGGGTGGCATCGGAGATTCCATCCAGCGAAGCGAGAAGCGCCCGATGCGACTCCTCGATCAGTTGTAGCGCTTCTATCCGCGTCTGCACGTGGCTCTCGTCTTGGTGCTTCTTTGCTTCTTCCGGGTTTGGCGCCGCGGTTCCTGCGATCCACCTGGAGAAGAAGAGATTGGATCCTCCCGCGTGTTCCACGATTTGCAGCGCGGTCTTCGCTTCGCCTCCAGGCGAGAAGCTCAATTTGTCGTCCGGGACCGACTCAAAGGTTCTCAGCAATCGCCCCTTTGCCTTGTCCGCTTCCGTCTTCACTTTCTCGATGGCAGTGCTCATCGCGTGACTCTCCTGTTACTCTCATCCAATATGGTAGTGCATCGTTTCGGAAATTCCTCGGCATTAGACACCGGATCGCTTCAGCGTCCGGTAGCTCACACACCTGACTACCGAGCGCCAATAAAGAACCTCTTTTCTCCCCCCCTTTCAACCCGTGTTCGGCACGAACACGGGTTGAAAGGGGGGGAGAAAAGAGGGGGTACCCTCCATCCTGTAGCTGCCTATGTGAGCTACCGGACGCTGAAGCGATCCGGTGTCCTTATGTTGGAGAACTTCTGAAACCGTGCAGTAGTCATGCGTGTGTATCCGCAACTACAGGATCAGGATGATTTGGTGCGGCGCTAAAGTCAAGTCCACACCTCGTCCCCAACAGACGACCGGGCGCGGGCCTGCACTGAGGCGATCCTGCGGTATCTCTACGCGATGGATGCCGCAATTTTCATGACGTCCATCGCGGCGACGGTTGTGCCAAAGGAGAGGCTTGCTCGCGCCAGGGCGGCTAATCTCCCATCGTCTGACAGGAGAGTGGTCACCTCGCTCGTCAGCCGGGGCGCATCCAGCTCAGAATCGGCGACCACAACCGCGCCACCGCCCGCTGCGACGGCGCGCGCGTTGGCGGTTTGATGGTCGTCGGTTGCATAGGGGTATGGAACGAGAATCGCGGGGAGCCCACGGGCAGTCAGTTCACCGATACTCGAGCCGCCGGAACGGGAGACAGTGAGGTCGGCCGCAGCGAGGAGTCTTTCCATTTCGTGACAGTAGGGCATGAATCGGTAACGATGGCGTTCAGACTCCTCCAGTAGCTTTCCAATCTCTTCAGCCTCCCCAAGGTCGGTGTCCCCGCAGAGGTGAATGATGTGCAAATCGGGAAAGCGTTGCACAAGCCCCCGCGCCGCGCCGAAGGTGGCCACGTTGATGCGGTGCGCCGCCTGACTGCCGCCAAAGATCAGCAACACGCGACTTTCGGCGGGAATGCACAGTTGCGCTCTAACTTCGTCTCGGTTTGCGTCGAGGATGGCTCGGCGCACCGGCACACCCACGACCACCGTCTTCTCTGCGGGGAACCACTGTCGGGCTTCGTCGAAAGCGAGGGCGATTCTGGTCACTCGGTTGGCCAGCCAGCGCGTAGTGCGCCCAGGGATGGCGTTGAGCTCCAGCACGATACTGGGGATGCGCAGCAGCGAGGCAGCGAGCAGCAGATTGGCGCTGACGTATCCGCCGGTCCCGATCACGACGTCGGGGCACAATCTGCGCACGAGGCAGACCGACTGCGGAACGCGCAAGGCCAGTTTCCCCAATGCAAGAACAGACGTGAGTGACCATCGGCGGGGGAGTGGGTTGCCGCGGGCCGCATGAAGAGAGTACCCCGCGGCTTGTACCAGCTCCCCCTCCAGACCTTCAGGGTCGCCAGCGAACTCGATGTAAGCGGGAGGGTTGGCGGACGCCGCGGCTTCCGCGATGGTCAGCGCGGGGTAGATGTGCCCTCCCGTTCCCCCGCCCGCGAGCAGAATCTTCATGTAAACCTCTCCACGTTTGCAGGCTGGAATGGCGAGACACGTTCAAAATGAATCCCACCATGACGAGATTCATAATCAGAGAGGAGCCGCCATAACTGATGAATGGAAGCGCCATGCCGGTCGTCGGCAGCAGATTGATGGCGACCCCGATATTGACCATCGCTTCAAGGGTTACCGTGGTCGTCAGCCCGGCAGCAAGAAGGCTGCAGAACTGATCTTCCGACTGATAGGCAATGTGAAACCCCCGCCACAGAATGACCACATACAGGCCGAGCGTGAAAAGTGTGCCCAACAAGCCCAACTCCTCTCCCACAACGGAGAAGATGAAGTCGTTGTGAGCGGAGGGAAGGAAAAGCAACTTCTGCTTACCCTCGCAGAAACCGACTCCGACAAGCCCTCCCGCGCGAACTCCCTTCACGGACTGGATGATCTGGTAGGGTGTAACTTCGGGATCCTCGGCGCACGTCAGGGCGCTGCCGAACCAGGACTCGATGCGCTTGATCTGATAGTCCTTCGCTGTCGCCAACCCGATCACTCCCACCAGCACACATGCACCGATGGCAGCCCACAGGAGTCTCCGGGGAATCCCAGCAAGGAAACAGACGACTGCCGCTCCCGCGGTGAGCATCACGACAACGCTAAGATGCGGCTCAAACAAGATCAAACCCGCAATCAGGCCGATGGCGAGCGCCGCCCGCAACAGCGGTTCCTGCCACCATTCCACCGATCCTCCTGCCATGCGGCGAGTCGAGCGCTGACGAATACTCAAGGTATGAGCAATGAAGAGAATGAGCGTGAGCTTTGCCACCTCGGAAGGTTGCAGCGCAAACGGCCATGTCTTGAGCCATCGACGCGCGCCGCTCAATTCCAGACCGAATGGAGACCAGACGAGCACCAGCAGGAGCGCCGTGACAAGAAGAAGAAGAAAGCTCAGCCGACGGACGGTAATCAGATTCACCTTACTGCAGGCGATCATCAACGCCAGCCCGATTCCCGCGAAGACCATCTGCTTCCACACGTAATGAAAGGCAGACTGATGCCGGGCGATGCCCACCGCGTAGCTGGCGCTGAACAACATGCAGATGCCACTCACGGTGAGAAAGAGAGTAACGAAAAACAGCGTGGGATCAAACGGGTTCAGTGGCTTCTTCGCGCGACTCACGACTTGCGCCGCGCCACCGCGCGGCGCGGACATCAACGCTGCTCGTGTATCCCAAGTATGATCCATTCTGCGTTCTCCCTGTGAGAGGTGTTGCCCTGTTGCCGGTGGCCGGCAATATTGCTGGCTCTAATTCTCCGCCGTCTTCTCCGCGATTTGCGCTACGGAGCTTCTGAACACTTCTCCGCGGTGCTCATAGTTGCGGAACATGTCGAAGCTGGCGCACGCGGGCGATAGCAGCACAATGTCACCGGGGCGAGACCGGGAGAACGCGTCGCGCGTTGCCTGTTCCAGTGTTTCGGCAAAGTGGACCTCCTTCATCCCGCCCCTCTCACTCGCCCCGGCGATGATCTTCGCGCTCTCACCGATGCACGTAAGTGACGCGCAGCGCTGTGCGACCACACGCCCGAAGTCATCAAAGCTGTCAGTTTTCAATATCTTGGACTGCCCTCCCGCTATGAGGTGAACCGGGCGGTCAAATGCCCGTAACCCCGCCTCGACAGCGAAAGGAATCGTCGCCTGCGAGTCGTTCACGAAGAGGACTCCGTTGATCTCCGCCACTTTCTCCAGCCTGTTCGGCACACCACTGAAAGTCCGGAGAACCTCGGCAATTGCGTCGCGGCTGCACCCAAGGGTCAGCGCGGCGGCGCTTGCGGCCAAAGCGTTGCCCACATTGTGCGGGCCTGGTATCAGAATCTCCCGACGGGAACAGATGGTGCCCTCACGGTGACACATCGCGCTCCGTAGCTGCTCCTGCCCGTTGACGAAGACCCCCTGATCGACAGCCCGACGGGTACTGAACCCAATCAGTTTGCCCCGCAGACTCGCGGATCGTTTGAGTGCTTCGGAATCGTCCACGTTGTAGATGGCAAAGTCATCTTCCTGCTGGTTTCGGAACAGTCGCTCTTTGGCGGATGCGTAACTATCGAGATCGCGATACCGGTTCATGTGGTCCTCGGCAATATTGAGCAACACGCCCACATGAGGCCGAAATTGCCAAGTAGTCTCCAGTTGGAAACTGCTGACTTCCGCCACAATGACATGCTTCTCTGAAGCCTCCACCACAATCCCAATCAGCGGTTGACCGATATTGCCAGCGACATACGCGGGAATGCCATCGGCATTCAGCATTTCACCCAGCAGTGTGGCGGTTGTCGTCTTCCCCTTGGTGCCGGTGATGGCCACGAGAACGCTCGGGCAGAAGTGGTATGCAAGCTCAATCTCCCCAATCACGGGAACTCCGGCTTCCCGCGCTCGACATAATGGAGGACTGTCGGACGGAACGCCGGGACTTGTCACCACAACGTCGCACGACTCCAATCCCTCATAGGCCCTGTCGTTAAGCTTCAGTTCCACGCCTTCTTCACCCAATAATCCCACTTCAGCGGAAAGCTTGGAGAGGGGATTCGCGTCGGTCGCGAGAACGCGCGCGCCCCGGTCTCGGAGAAACCGCGTCACCGCGATACCGCTGCGCGCCATCCCCACAACGCCGAATTTCCTCCCCTCTATGTCAAGTCCCAACGCATTTTCCTCCTACCGTGAAGCCACCCTTTCGACCACTCACAACAGCGATGCTGAAGATTGACCCAGCGCTGTCTTCCACACGTAGAGCGTCCCTACGCCGGACGCCAGACCCGCCAGCCAGAAGATGATGACCACTCGCCATTCCAACCAGCCGCTTAGCTCAAACCCATGATGAATGGGGGCCATGCGGAAGATGCGCTTTCCCGTGGTCTTGAAGCAGCCCACCTGGAGGACAACAGACATCGCGTCAATCACAAACGGCAGACAGATGAATGGCAGCAGCAACTCACACCGCAGTGCCAGCGCGCAGACCGCCAGCCCGGCTCCCAGCGCCAACGAGCCGGTGTCTCCCATGAAAATTTGCGCCTTTCTTGTATTGAACAAGAGGAATCCCGCTGTCGCTCCCGCCATGGCTGCGGCAAAGACGGCGATTGCATACTCCCCTCGCGCCGCCGCTATGCAACCGAGAGAGGCTGCCACGAGACATGTCAGGCCCGCTGCCAGACCGTCCAGCCCGTCAGCAATGTTGGACGCGTTGCTCGTTCCAATGATCACACAGGCCGACCATGGAAGGGCGACGACACCGGCGCTCTCCGATTCACGTCCAAGCAGCCAATAGAAGAGAAGACAACCAACACCTTGGAGAATTAGCTTCTCCCGCGCGCGGAGGCCGCGGTTGTCCCGACCCGTCGCCTTGGTGAAGTCATCCAAGAAACCGATCATGCCAAAGAACAGCGTAAGAAGCGCGATAAACAGAACTTCCCGCGAGTGCGCAATACACAAGGCTGCCAAAGTGATGCCGAGGACGATCGCCGTGCCGCCCATGCTTGGGGTGCCGACTTTCGTCTGGTGAGAATCCGGAGTGTCTACCCGAACGTCTTTGCGCGTCTTCAGAGAGCGGAGCCACGGCACCAACGCGGCGGTGAAAATGCTTGAGGCCGCAAACGCCAGCAATAGGGATTGATATGGAGCGGAGGGTGTCAATGACCGTCGCCTCCTTCCATGAGCCCGTCAACAACCCGTTCAAGGTGCATCGCCCGTGACGCCTTGACCAGCACCACGTCGTCTCGCTTCACTCGCTGTCTAACAGCCTCGGTCACGGCGTCTGTCGAGTGAAAAAGCAATACGTTCTCGTCCGACATTCCCCCCGTCCGCGCTCCCCGGGCCAACGAGTCGGCGAAATCGCCGGTGGCAATCAGTACATCGATCCCGCAGGGATGGAGCTCGGTTCCCAGTTGCCGGTGTATTTCCGTCGCCTGCTCCCCCAGTTCCTTGATATCTCCCAGTACGGCAATCCGCTTCCCGGTAGCGGAGACCCACTGAATTGCTCGCAACGCCGCTCGCAATGAGGCAGGACTGCTGTTGTATGCATCATCGAGAATCAGATATCCGTCGGGGGCGGTGAGCCACTGCTGGCGCATCTTCGGGGGCTGGATGCTCCCCAGCCCGGCGGCGATCTCCTCGAGTCTCATTCCCGTGCTGGCGGCCACCGCGGTCGCCGCCAGAGCGTTCGATACGTAGTGATGCCCCCCCACCGGCAACCGCACAGAACAAGTCTCCGATGCGTGGCCTACTACTGTGAACTCGGTAGCAACGCTCAAGGCCCCCGTCTGTTCACGCACGCACGAAAGCCTAACCTCACGCGCAGAGAAATCCGCCGCGTCCGTGCACCCGAAAGACACAACCGGGCATCGGGACAACTCGCTCAGGTACGTATACCAACCGTCGTCAGCGTTGAGCACCGCGACTCCTTCCTTCGCCATGTTCTCAACCAGTTCGCCTTTGGCCCGTGCAATCGCCTGAACGGAACCCAGAATCCCGAGGTGGGATTCGCCAATGTTGGTAATGACACCGACGGTCGGGCTTGCGATCTCGGTTAGATACCGGATTTGTCCTTCCCCCCGCATGGCAAGCTCCAGCACCACCACATCGTGCTGCTCATTCAGTTGCAGGAGCGTCAGCGGAAGCCCGATTTCGTTATTGAAACTCTCCCGCGATTTCAGGACGTAATGACGCGGACTCAACGCTGCGGCGACGAATTCCTTCGTGGTGGTCTTCCCCACACTCCCGGTGACGGCGACGACGGGAAGAGCAAACCTCCCGCGATGAAACGATGCAATCTCCGCCAGCGCGGTTAAGGTATTTGCCACTTCAACTGCCGTAACCGCGCCCGACAGACCGCCCCGTCCCCTCTCGACAACGACCCCTGCCGCGCCCGACTTCGCGGCCTGCTCGACATAATCATGACCGTCGAACCTCTCGCCTCTGAGCGCGACGAACAGGCCGCCTGCCGGCGTCGTCCGCGAGTCGGTGGATACGCCAGTGAACTCCGTGCTCAACCCGCCGTGCGCGAGCGTTCCTTTCGTGGCTTGCAGGATTTCCTCGAGAGTAAACATGGAGCTTCCGGTGGGCGCAAACTTGCCTCAGTTCCCTCCCCGCAGGGCTTCGCGGGCGACTTCGCGGTCGTCGAAATGGATTGTGCGATCTTTGAGTATCTGGTAGGTCTCATGACCTTTTCCCGCCAGAACAACGCAGTCTCCAGGCTTCGCCATACCCATCGCCAACTCAATCGCGCGACGGCGATCCGGCTCGACAACATGGTCGCAGTGGGGCGGAAGTCCGCGCACAATCTGTTCGATGATAAAGTCGGGGTCTTCAGATCGAGGATTGTCGGAGGTCACGACAACGAAGTCACTGAGTTGCGCGGCGCTGCGAGCCATCTTGGGTCTCTTCCCTGCATCGCGGTCACCGCCACACCCAAAGAGGATGATGAGCCGCCCTGACGCGATCTCTCGCGCCGCACTCAATACCTTCTCGATGCCATCGCTGGTGTGCGCGTAATCAACGCACACCGCAAACGGCTGACCTTCCTCAATCATCTCCAATCGTCCAGGCAGATATCTCACGTTTGCGACCGCGTGTCGGCAAACATCCCTGTCAACTCCGAGCGCCTCGCCCGTTGCGAGAGCAGCGAGAGCATTGTAGACGTTGAACCGGCCGGTGATTTTCATGCGGACCGGAATACGCGCCCCATCCCGATAGCGCACGACATAGGACGCTCCGGAGGGCTGGATATCGATCTCGTCCGCCCTGATGTCGGCATCCGATTCGACGCCGTAGGTAAGACTCTCCGCGGGACAGGCGTCGATGTATCGTTGCCCCATCCGGTCGTCCAGATTGATGACGGCCCTGTATTGCTTCGTCCTCGAGGATTCCACCGCGAACTCCCTGAACAGGCGCTCCTTGGCGCGGTAGTATTCCTCCAGGGACTCATGGAAGTCCAGATGGTCCTGACTGAAGTTGGTGAAGACCCCCACGTCGAACACACATCCGCGCACCCGTTCCAGCATTAACGCATGGGAGGACACTTCCATGGCAACCGCCGAAACACCGCGGTCCGCAAAGTGAGCCAGCATTCGCTGAAGATCGAGAGACTCCGGAGTGGTCCGTTGCGTGTCAACGTAGTTGCCGGCATCGTCGTTGGCTGTCAACGCTTCGTTGGCTGTCAACGCAATGATTGCGGCGCCCAATGTGCCGATGGTTGCGGACCGGACGCCGGGCCCGCTCAGGACAGAGGCGACGATGTGTGCGGTCGTTGTTTTACCGTTGGTTCCGGTCACCCCCACGAGACACAGCTTGCGGCTTGGATGGCCGTAATAGCTGCACGCAACATCGGCCAGTGCCTTACGCGTGTCCCGTACCCGCGCCACGGGCACGCTGTTGGCATACGCGCGCATCGCGTTCGCGTCCTGAACGAGCAGCGCGGTAACTCCCCGTTTCAGAGCGTCGGGAATGAATGCGTGCCCGTCTAAATTGAACCCCTTGATGCAGATGAACAGGTTGCCCGATGCGGCGCGACGCGAGTCGCAGGCAATGCCTGAAACATCAATCCCAACGTCTCCGGCAACCTGTTCCACACTTATGGAGGAGAGGAGGTCTCTCAGTGCAGTCATGCAAATCTGATCCTTGTCATGGTGGCGAGTTCGAGGTCGTGGTGGATGCGGTCGAGGAACGCTCCGCAAGAAGAGTCGGCTCGAATCGAATCCGCATCATACTCTTGGAGGCAATCTCGGCGAAAGCCGGCCCGCACACAACCGATCCCCAGTGGGATCCCTTAGGCTCATCGGCAACCACGAGAATGGCCAGTTTTGGGTCCTCCGCGGGAAGAAACCCGACGAACGAAGAGACAAACTTCCCTGGTGCGTAGCGTCCATTCACCACTTTCTCCGCAGAACCGGTCTTGCCTGCGGCGCGATATCCCTTGACAGAGGCCAGCTTGCCGGTTCCTTCTGCGACGACGCGTTCCATCATCGCCCCCACCTGATGGGCAACCGCTTCGGGTATGACGCGTCGGGTTTCCTTGGGGTGGAAACGCTGGACCGTTTCCCCCTCGGCGCTCCGAATTTCTTTAACGAGATAAGGCTGCATCATCATTCCATCGTTCGCTATGGTACTGACGATGCGCAGGAGCTGGATTGGCGTGACGGTGAGTCCCTGCCCAAATGAGATATTGGCGAGGCGGGCATCGTCCCACGTCCGCAGATCGGGCAGGATGCCTCTCTTCTCTCGCGGACACCCCAAGTCTGTCGCCTCGCCAACGCCGTACATCTCCGCGTAGTGATACAGCGCCTCCTTCCCGAGCATCCTGCCAAATCCAACCATCGCCATGTTGCACGAGTTCTTGATGCCATCAGAAAGAGTTTGAGGGCCGTGTCCGTGCCCTTCTTTGGCAAGAATCCAGCACCGAATGGTGTGCTTGCCGATCCGGATGGATCCCTTGCAGTTGACCTTCACCGCTAACTTGTCTGGAGGGAGGTCCGCGAGGGCCGCTGACGCGGTAACGAGCTTGAACGTGCTCCCCGGTTCGTAAGGGAAGTTGACTGCTCGGTTGATTTCCCGTCCAGCGAGTCGCTCAGGGATGTTGTTTGGGTCGAAACCCGGGCGAGTTGCCATCGACAGCACTTCGCCGCTGCGCGGATTCATCACGATGGCTGTCACCCAGTTGGGTTGAAACGCATCCACCACTGCCTGTGCGGCCTGTTCGGTGTAGAACTGAATGCGGTCGTCGATAGTCAGAACGACGTGGCTCCCTTCCTCGGGGGGAAAGAATCTTCGTCGGCCGTTGGGGATGGGGTTGCCAACGGCATCGACCTCCGCCTCCATGTAGCCGGGTCTTCCGCCAATCATGTCATTCCAGAATTGCTCGATGCCTTCAACTCCGTCCCCACGGCAATTGACAAATCCGATGAGCTGGGATGCGAAGTCCTTGCGGGGATACTCACGATAGTTGAAAGGTTCCCCGTAAACAGCTCGGGGAGAGGCGGTGTTGCCTGCCTGCCACAGTTGCAGACTCGCGGCTTCGAGTTCCCGAGCCGTCTCCGGGTCCGCCATCTCCTGCAGCTTGACGAAATAATTCTTCCGGCCGCCAACCTCCGTTCGATCCAGAGCGTCCATGAGCTCTCCCTGCGACATTTCCAGAAGGGGGATCAGCGCCTGGGCGGTAGCTTCCTTGTCCAAAACGGCTCTCGGGTTGGCGCAGATACGCACCCCTTCGGGAGAGACTGCCAAGGACACTCCGTCGCGGGTGTAAATGCCCGCGCGCCGAGGAACGATCTTCTCTCTCTTCGTTTCACTGCGACCGGCACGATCGTGCTGTAGAACCTGCAGGCGGACCAGACGGAACGCCATAATGCCAATGAATATGAGCAGAACATAACAGAGCCGCTCGATGCGCACTCGGGTTTCGTCAAGCGTTGTCACTCGTCGCTCCCGTCCTGTCATGGGTTCGGTTGTTTCAGTGCGTGTCGCGTCTAAGGTGTTGCGAGCACAATGCGAATGGGCTTGGCTTCCGGATACTTCTTCGGAGCTGCCGCCACGGAGTCGGCGGTGTCGGTGGCCTTGTCCGTACGGACCGCTAAATGCTGCGGGCCGCTGACACTCTGGTCATCAATCTGTTCGGGCAACACTTTCTGCAGATGGCGGGCCAAAGCAACTTCTCGGGCCTTGTCTGGAGAGGTGATGACGGCAATGCGCGAATAGTCGGCGTGCAGAGAGCTTTGCTCGAAGGAGATATGGTTGTCCAGTTGCCGTCCGCGAAAGGCCATTGCAAGCGTGGCAGCGTGGAGAAGAGTGTAGATCATGACAAGACTGAAGGCCAGTCCGCAGCAGCCAACCGTGCAAACGGTCAAGTGCAGTTCTGGGGATTGGCTCCGCCGCCGCGAGATGGGTGCCGATAGGGGGGGTGATGGGCGTTGTCTTTGGCGTGGTTCCGCGCTTGGGGGACGGGTGCGTTTCCGGTGTGTCGAGTAATCCTCAACGGTATCGCTGGTCGGGTAATCTGTGAATGCGTACGCGGTCCTCATGATCGAAACCACCCCGGGGAAGATTATGACAAAGAACGGCATACCCCTGCAAAGGACGCAAGCGGGAAGCGGTCTGCACACGCAGCCTGCCGCCGCTCATGCCTTCGAGGGCTGGAAAAGTGGGAATCGTGAACGGCTGGCTGCACGCCGGAAGCGAAGCAGTAAAAGTCCCCTTGCTTCATTCATTGACCTCCCCAATCCTCTCGGCCGCTCGTAGTTTGGCGCTGCGTGATCGGGGATTGGCGCGCTGCTCTGTCAGATCAGGCGTGAGCGGCCGTTTGGTGAGAATCCTCACCAGCGGCCGGGGCGTAGGAGAGGCGAGGCGTGCTTCCCCATTTATGGAGAAGGGCGGGCCCGGCGCTACGGTGTCTACAAATCGGTCCTTCGTTTCCTCGTAGTGAGTCGATAGACGACGTAGCGTGGTTTTTGCGATGCGGTCTTCTCTGGAGCTGTAGGTGATGACGACAATTCTTGCGTGCGATGCTGCGATGCGAGCTGCATTAGTGAGTCCAGTCTCGATTGCGTCCATTTCGCTGTTAACTGCTTGGCGAATGGCAGCCAGCGTTTTTGTCGCTGGGTGCGTTCGACATTTTGCCCTGTACTTTGCCGGAACAGATGCTTCGACGATGGCTACGAGTTCTTGTGTGTTTGTGATACGGCGGCGACGACGATGTGCGATAATGTTTGCTGCGATATGCCGAGCCCACCCTCGCTCTCCAGCCTGAAAGAGTAGTTCTGACAGTTGTTCAGCAGTTAGTGTGTTGACCAGATGCTCGGCATCCATCGATTGACTCCGATCATATCGCATGTCAAGTGGGCCGTCGAACCGGAAGCTGAACCCACGCCCGGGCGTATCCACCTGCCACAGGCTCATGCCGGCATCGATCAGCAAACCGTCTGCTTTCTCGATTCCCAAATTTTCAAGGTGCGTGTCTACGTCTCTGAAATCACCGTAGACGAGAACCAACCGGTCGGAGTAGTCTTTCAGCTGTTCACTGACCAACTCCAGAGCCGACTCGTCGCGATCGATCCCGATCACGGTGGACCGGGGGGCGGACTGCAAAAGGGCTTCGGTGTGTCCCCCGGTTCCAACCGTCATGTCCACGAAAACACTTGTTCTCAAGGTACGCGCATCGAGCAACTCGATACAATCATTCACCATCACCGGAACGTGATGACGCGGCGTCTCCATTGATCTCGCCTTCCTGCGAGCCGTTTAACGGGCTGACACCTCGTAGAATCAAACGCTGTCTCTTCCGGGTTTCCGGGTGATCAAACTTCTCTTCCTCTGTCTGGAAGAATCGTTCCCTGTCCCAGACCACCAGCCGATCCAGACTGCCCACCGTGACAACGTCCTTCTGGAAACCGGCTTTCCGACGAATGAGTTCAGGGACCGGGATTCGCCAATCCCGCGTAGCCTCAATCTCCACCGCGTAGGTGAGAGTTCGATCTATCGCATCAATATCGTGCGAGTCCAGGGATGAGTCTTCGAGCAGCGCTTCCCATTTGCCGTTGAGTACTTCCCAACGTTCATTCGGGATCACGACCATGTTCGAGTCCTGGTCAATCGTGAGCCAAAAGTGAACGCCAATGGCGACGCGTAAATCGGTGGGTACTATCCAGCGCCCCTTCTCGTCAAGTTTCTGTTCCCGCAATCCACTGAGTTGTTTCATCGCTTGCAGTACCTGTGTTGGCCCGCAGATGGACCTTGCTCCATATTTTTCCCGTTTAATCCCGAACGGGGCAAATTCTACCCGAAATTACCACATCGTGTCAAGCGGCGCGCAGAAAAGATTGGATGTTTTCTCTGTGTGTCGCTCTAATGAGCGTGTCGAAGAAGATACGCTTTAGGGGAGTAGACGCTATATGCGGTGCTCATACCGAAAGGAGACCAGAAATGTAGTGCTTGGAACCTGTTTGTCCGAGATGGGGAAAATTCACTTCTCGCAAGAATTTTTTTTCAATGGGGACGTAAAAGGACGCTCACGGGAGTCCAACGACCGCTGCCAACGGACTCACGCCATGCTGCGTGAACCAAAAAAAAGCGAACTCCGGAAGGAGTTCGCTTATGGCGCAAGAGACTATAGCTCGGAGGGTATTGCAGATTACGGGCTACTTTGTCTTGATCTCGATGTTACCGGTTTCAGGGTCCCACTCGACATCGGCCCCCAGAGCTTCACGGAAGAAGCGAATCGGCACGATCGTCCTGCCGCCGCGCAGGAAGGTGGCGACATCCAGTTTTACTTCTGAATCGTTAATCAGCGCGATATCGCTGCCAATGCTGAGTTTCACAACGTGCGTGTCTTTTTTTGCAACAACCTGCTTTCCTTTGTGCAACCAATGGACGCTACCGCCGCCCTTCTCAAAAATCGGGCGAAAAGGACCAAGTGCAATACCGGAGAAGATGCTTGGGGGCGCATCCAGCGTGACCGGTTCTGCATCGAAGAACACAAGCAGCGGTCCCGGAGGGATGACCAGTTCCTGACCGGGAACGATTACAGCAGAGCGGCCCAAGTCGTTGGCTTTGATCACGGAATGTGCATTAACCCCGTAATCCTTCGCGATAGAGTTGACGGTGTCGCCAGCCTTCACCAGATACCGCCGACGCACTTGCACCCTCATCGGCTCATTGGCGGAAAGCTTCTCCTGAAGCTGAAAGGTCACAAACTCAGGCGTCGATGCAATGGGGGAAACGACCGGTGACTTCCCACCCATCTTGCCCTTTGCCACGCCGCCGGCCATTGCCAGGTACGTACGGGCACGCTTAGCCGTGGTCGCCGGCTCACCAGTGCGCTTCCGGGAGGGCGAGGGCGTGACATTTACAGGCTTTACCAGTGAAGGCGTTGGCCGCAATCCACTGGTCCCGGGTTCTGCCCGTAACAGATCGTTGCTCCGAGGAAATCCGACCGCAGACATGCTGGGACGAGACCGGATCGGGACCTCGGGTTGAGTCAACGCACCCGTGAACTCCGGCACAACGACAAGCCAACGGTGAGCGGCCGGCGACAACTGCGAAAGGCTAACGGCGTCGGACGCGCCGGACTTCGTCACGCTCACAGCAGCCATGGAAGTTTGCGACTTCTCCGGCCCGGCTGCAACTCTCTGCACCGCACGCGCGGTCGCGTTCGGCTGATCGCCGCCAGCGATTCCCAGCAAGATCCCGGTGCGTCGCGCGGTAGTCGTGAAGCCCTGAACTGCGTCCGCAAGCAAGTTCGCCGGAAGCTCACGTGTGATGGAAACAGCCTTGTCGGGGGCCGTTCGTCGAAGAGCGGTACCCGGTGATTCACTGGTAGCAGATGTTTGTGTATTCTCGCGCGCCAGTTTCACTTCCATCTGTACTTGGGAGACATCCAACGTTTCCAGAGCGATGAACGCGGCACGGGTCAAGGTGGGTGACACCCGTACCGGGCGAGAATCCTCCGGCTGACCCAGGCTCGGATTAGCCGGGCCGACGCGCACCGTTCTCACGACGGGGACCATGCGGGTTTCCACTTCGGGTTCCGTTACGTCAGGAACGACACTGTCCGCGGAAGCCCGAATGGTCTTGCGGAATTCCACGTCCGGCAGAGATGAAAGGAGGGATGGTAAGCATCTCCATCTGACAGCGCCCGGAACATTGCTCTGGCTGAGTCCCATCTCGCTCTGACTAAGGTCGTAGCTGAGGGAGGCGCGCGCAGACTGGTCTGTCCGAGCGGCCGCCACTCGTCGCTGGGTCAGGTCGGGAGTTCCGACCGTGAGTCCAACAGAGCGTGCCGAGGGTCGCAGCACCCCATTCATTTCAACGCCCGTCGATTCCCTCAGTCCGCCGCTCTCAGGAAAGGGTGCGGAACTCAACCTGATCGGCGCCACTGGGCGCACGCCCGATTCGGGAAGGTAGTAGCTGAGGGAGGCGCGCGCAGACTGGTCTGTCCGAGCGGCCGCCACTCGTCGCTGGGTCAGGTCGGGAGTTCCGACCGTGGGTCCAACAGAGCGTGCCGAGGGTCGCAGCACCCCATTCATTTCAACGCCCGTCGATTCCCTCAGTCCGCCGCTCTCAGGAAAGGGTGCGGAACTCAACCTGATCGGCGCCACTGGGCGCACGCCCGATTCGGGAAGGTAGTAGCTGAGG